>NZ_QTQN01000011.1:0-197792 GCF_003853755.1 Burkholderia sp. Bp8984 | reverse complement strand
GGCCACGCGATCATGTACGTGCTCGGCACGACGTACAACCTGTCGAAGCGCACGTTCCTGTACGGGACGGTCGCGTATGCGCGCAACGGCGGGAATTCGAACTTCTCGCTGCTCGCGACGCCGCGCGACGCGACGTCGGGCACGAGCCCGATGACGGGCGAGTCGCAGACGGGCGCGTATGTGGGGATGATGCATACGTTCTGAGCGGGGCGGCGTGTTTGCGTAAAAGGCGCGGGTGGTTAAGGCCCGTGCCTTTTCGCGTTTGCGGGGTTTTTCGGATCGTTGCGGTACTCATGCAGTGCGTTCGGAAAATTTGCACTCGCTCAAATTTTTTGCTGGACCGCAAACGCTTGAGTGCGTTACCTCTATTGCCCGATTTGGCGCGGCGGCGGTGACATCTTTCAGCCGACATGAGTCGAGAATCGCGATAACGACGCCGTCAGCGTTGCGCTGGTCAATCAGTCTTGCAGCCAACACTGATTGTCGAGATCCGATCGAGGCATTGTAGAGTTCCAGGAAACCAACACACAGTCTTGTCCTGGCTCATTCCTGAAACGTGATCGTCCGAGTCGACTCCGGATTTCGGGTTGAGGTGGTTTCGGTCAGAGAAATCATCGTGCAAATCAAGAACAAGGTACTGGTCTATCTTACGTGGCGAGACAGGTTGCTCACTTTTACGCAACCCAAGTTTCCGGAGGCCGGGAGGCAGGTGGTTGCCGGCACGATGAACCAGGGAGAAATGCCCGTAGTCGCCGCGCTACGCGAGCTTCGCGAGGAAAGTGGTATCGACGAGGCCCGGGTTGTGCGTGTTCTCGGCGAGTACTTCTACTCGATGAGGGCATTCGGAAGAAGCGAGATTCAGCACCGGCATGTCGTGCATGTTGCACTGAGTGACGCTATCGCCATGAGGACGCAATGGATGCATCTCGAGGTCGATCCGGGTTCCGGTGGTGGGCCTATTGAATTCAGCTTCCAGTGGCTTCCTCTTTTTGGAGCGGAATTCGCGCTGATCGGTGGGCACGATTTCTTCGTCCCCATGCTGAAACACTTCATGCGCGACCATTCGAGTGGATGATTGAACAGAGACTGATACATGAGGATTTGTATTGTAGGCCCGTCGGGCGCGGGGAAAACGACGATTGCCGGGGAATTGGCGCGCAAGTTCAATATCGCCACGTACGAATTCGACAACGTTTATTGGGACACGAGTGGCACGGAGTTTGTGAAGAACTCAGATGAGACGATGGCGAAGGCCATTGAAAAAATCCTCAAGCAGGGCTGCTGGTTTGTCGAAGGTGCGTACGAAAAGCGGATGTATCCGCTGCTCGCCGAGTGCTCGCTGATCTTGAGGGTGGAGGTTTCATTCAGCGTGAGAGCAATGCGGTTGATCAAGCGTTTCGTTTGGTCGACGGTGACCGGCAAGTTGCCCAAGGAGACCTTCCGGAACACTGTCGACCTGATCAAGTTTTCATTCCACTTCGACAAGCGGCTCAGCGAATTTCTGTCCGCAGACGTGATGCTCTCGCGGAAAGTCGCTTCAGTTCGCGACACGTCATCGTGCATCGAAGCAATGCGCGCGGCCGGTCTTTGCTGAATCGATTGCAGTGCGTTCCTTCATGCATCGCAGTCTGACCGGCGTCGAGCGTCAGAACCCGCACGCCTCGGTCGTCGTCAACGTCGCGAACGGCCCGCCGAGCGTCGCATTGTGATGCGCGACGATCCGCTCGGCCGGCAACGCGGGCGTATCCATGCAGGTATGCGCATCGGCGACGAGCACGGCGCGAAAGCCGAGATCGGCGGCCGCGCGGCACGCCGTGTCGATGCAGTACTGCGTCTTCATCCCCGCAATCACGATCTCGCCGATTCCGGCCGCGTGCAGCCATTCGGCGAGCCGTGTGCCCGCGAAACAACTCGGCCGGGTCTTGTCGAACACGATGTCGCGTGCCGTATCGATCGCGAGCGCCGGCAGCAATGCGGCGAGCGGCGCATCGGGCGCGATCGGCGAACCCGCCGGGCCGGTGTGGCGTACGGCGAACACGGGCGCGCCGGCTTCATGTGCGCGGCGAATCAGCCGGTTGACGTTGGCCAGCACGCGTTCGCCGTCATGCGGACGATCGGGGCCATGGAACAACCCGACTTGCATGTCGACGACGAGCAGCGCACGTTTCGGGGATGGGGCTTCGGACATCGCGTTTCTCCTGAAAGGCCGGTGCGGACGGAGAAACGACGAGACCCCGTCCGGAACCGGCGGGGCCTGTGGGAATCGGTGAAGGGCGCTACGACCTTGCGCGCACTCGCCGCACGGGCCCGCCGAAGGCGGTCGTGCGCGTAGTCGTCGAAAGGGTGATCGTGGCGTCGTGCATGGAGCGATCATGCACGATGCGCGTTCGCTGCGTCAATGACGTGTCGCACGCCCCGCGCCGCCACCGCTCAATCGAGCGCCTTCCCGGCCTTCTCGTCCATGCAGCGAATCGCGAGCAGCGTGAGCACGCCGCAGCCGATCGCATACCACGCGGGCGCATTCGGATTGCCGGTCGCCGCGATCAGCCACGTGACGAAGAACTGCGCGAAGCCGCCGAAGATCGCGACGCCCACGCTGTACACGAGCGCGCCGCCGGTCGCCCGCACCGCCCGCGGGAACAGCTCCCCGAGCATCGCACCCGTCGCGCCGATGTTGATCGCGTGCACGATCGACAGCGCGGCGATGATCGACAGCAGCGACGCGGCGCCCGGCCAGCGGTTCAGCGCGATGAACGCGGGATAGATCGCGGCCATCAGCACGATGCGCGTCCACCAGACGATCCGGTTGCGGCCGAACACGTCGGACAGGTGCCCGCCGATCGGCGTCACGAGCATCAGGATCGCGCCGGCGACGCAGCCGGCCGTCATCGACAGCCAGGTCGGCAGGTGCAGCACCTGCACGCCGTAGATCGCCATGTAGAACACGATGATGTAGTGGATCGACGTGCCGCCGATCGTCACGCCGAGGCCCGCGAACACGGCCTTGCCGTGATGGCGCAGCACGTCGGCGAGCGGCAGCGACGCGACGGGTTCGTCGTGCGCGGCGGCCGGCGTGGCGGCCGGCACTTCCTCGACGGTGCGGCGCAGCCAGTAGCCGAGCGGCACGAACAGCGTGCCGATGATGAACGGCACGCGCCAGCCCCAGCTCTCGAGCTGCGAGGCGTTGAGCGTCGACGTCAGCGCGACGCCGGTGAGCGCCCCGGCGAGTGCGGCGAGCCCCTGGCTCGAGAACTGGAACGACGCGTAGAAGCCGCGGCGATGCTGCGGCGCCTGTTCGAGCAGCAGCGTCGTCGACGCGCCGACTTCGCCACCCGATGCAAACCCTTGCAACAGGCGCGCAAGCACGAGCAGCAGCGGCGCGGCGAGGCCGATCTGCGCGAAGGTCGGCGCGATCGCGATCGTCGCGGTGCCGAGCGCCATCAGCAACAGCGTCAGGATCATCGCCTTCTTGCGGCCGGCGCGGTCGGCATACATGCCGATCACGAGGCCGCCGAGCGGGCGTGTGACGAAGCCGACGCCGAAGCTCGCGACCGCGAGCATCAATTGCCCGAACGACGAGTGCACCGGGAAGAACAGCTTGCCGATCAGGATCGCGAAAAAGCTGTAGACCGTGAAGTCGTAGAACTCGAGCGCGTTGCCGACCGCGGCGGCCGCGATCAGGCGGCGTTTCTTCGCGGCGGCGCGGGCATCGGCCGGCGAGCCGGCGAACGGAAGGGCGGACGTTTCCATGAGGTTCCCCTGCTAAGGCGCGGAACTGCGTGATGAAGGGCCGTCAGGCCGCGAGCCAGGCTTCGGCGACGCGGACCCAGTAACTCGCGCCGATCGCGAGGATGTCGTCGTTGAAGTCGTAGCCGGGGTTGTGCACCATGCAGCCGCCCTTGCTGCCGATGCCGTTGCCGATGAACGCATAGCAGCCGGGGCGTGCTTCGAGCATGTAGGCGAAGTCCTCGCTGCCCATCAGCGGCGCGGCCTCGGTTTCGACGCGATCGGCGCCGAGCATCTGGCGGGCGATGTCGGCCGCGAATGCGGTCGGTTCGGGATGGTTCACGAGGACCGGATAGCCGTAGTCGTAGTCGACTTCCGCCGTGATGCCGAAGCTTTCCGCCTGGCCCTTCGCGAGCGCCTCGATCCGGCGTGCGAGCAGCGCGCGCACGTCGGCGTCCAGCGCGCGCACCGACAGCTTCATCACGACGGTTTCCGGAATGATGTTGAAAGTCTCGCCGGCCTGCACGCTGCCGACGGTGATCACGGCCGCATGCTGCGCATCGACCTCGCGTGCGACGATCGTCTGCAGCGCGACCATGATGCTGCCCGCGGCCGACATCGGGTCGCGCGCGAAGTGCGGCATCGCGCCGTGTCCGCCGACGCCGCGCAGCGTGATCGTCACGCGGTCGGCCGACGCCATCGCGGCACCGGCGCGGAACGCCATGTCGCCGGCGACGCGGCCCGGCATGTTGTGGATCGCGAAGATCGCGTCGCACGGAAAGCGCTCGAACAGGCCGTCGTCCATCATCGATTTCGCGCCGCCGAAGTTTTCCTCGGCCGGCTGGAAGATCAGGTTCAGCGTGCCGGAGAACTGGCGCGTGGCGGCGAGGTGGCGCGCCGCGCACAGCAGCATCGCGGTGTGGCCGTCGTGACCGCATGCATGCATCTTGTTTACGTGGCGGCTCGCGTACGGCAGGCCGGTGGCTTCGGCGAGCGGCAGCGCGTCCATGTCGGCGCGCAGGCCGACGGTGCGCGTGCCTTGTCCTTCGCGCAGCACGCCGACGACGCCCGTCTTGCCGATGCCGCGATGCACTTCATAGCCCCACCCCGTGAGCAACTCGGCGACGAGATCGCTGGTCAGCGTTTCCTCGAACGCGAGCTCCGGATGCGCGTGGATGCGGCGGCGCACGTCGATCAGGTCGGGGGCGATCGCGGCGATGCCGGGGATGACGGGGTTCACGGCTTGCAGCATGGTGTCTCCTGTGGAGCAGGTGAGGCAGGTGGGGCCGGTGGGCGTTTGACGCACATATGACGGCCAAGCATATAAATTTCTGTCGGGTACCAGAAGCTGCTAAATTGCTTTGGTGCTCACCACCGGTTGCCGCTCGGGAATACCCTGATCCGCTGCGCGTGGCCGGGCGTCGGGTTTCCACGAATCACGCATGCCGCCATGAAATACCATCAGCTGAAAGCGTTCGTCACCGTCGCGGACGAAGGGAGCATCCGCGCGGCCGCGCGGCGCCTGAACGTGTCGCCGGCGGCGCTGACGAAGGCGGTAAAGGAGCTGGAGATCGCGCTCGGCGTGTCGCTCGTCGTGCGCACCGCGCGCGGCGTGCAACTCACCGCGTTCGGCCAGCAGCTGCAGGTGCGCGCGCGGCTGATCGTCGCCGAGATGCAGCGGGCGCGCGACGATATCGAGCAGGCGCAGGGCGCGATGACGGGCTCGGTCGCGGCGGCGATCACGCCGGCTGCGGCGGTGACGATCCTGCCCGACGCGTTTCGCGCGTTCCGGCGGCGCTTTCCGGTCGCGCGCGTCAATCTGATCGAAGGGTTTCCCGGCGTCGCGCTGCCGCGGCTGCACGACGGCTCGCTCGATTTCGCGGTCGCCGTCGTCGTGCCCGAACTGCTGGCGGCCGAGTTCGACCACGCGGAACTCTATGCGAGCCGATCGCTGATCGTCGCGCGCAAGGGGCATCCGCTCGCATCGGCCACGTCGCTGGCCGATCTCGTCGAGGCCGACTGGCTGATGAATCCGTCGCCGGAAAGCTCGACCCAGGTGCTGTTCAACTCGTTCGTCGCGTACGGGCTGCCGGTGCCGCAGCGGGTCGTCGAATGCCCGAGCTTCGGGCTCGCGCACAGCCTGATGACGGGCTGCGACCTGATCGCGTCGATGCCCGAACAGCTGCTGCAGGGCGAGTGGGCGCGCGACCAGCTCGCGGTGCTGCCGATCCGCGAGCGGCTGCCCGGCGTGTCCGTGCAGGTCGTCACGCGTCGCGACAGCCCGCTCACGCCGGCCGCGTCGATGCTGCTCGACTGCCTGCGCGATTCCGCGCGGCGCAAGGGGCTCCGATGAGTCGGGCAATGCATCGCGTAGTGATCCTGAACATCTGCCGCGCACCGCGGACCATTCCCGCTCGCGGCGCGCTCGCCGCGAGCCGGTATCATAGCGGCCGGCCCGCCGTTCCGGCCGGCTTCCGACAACACGCCATCCGGCATCCAGCAATCAGAGGCATCACATGACCAGTGCAACCCAATTCGACAACGTATCGGTCGTCAAGCGCGCGAACGTCTATTTCGACGGCAAGTGCGTGTCGCATACCGTGCTCTTCCCGGACGGCACGCGCAAGACGCTCGGCGTGATCCTGCCGTGCGCGCTCAACTTCGGCACGGACGCGCCCGAATTGATGGAAGTGCAGGCCGGCAAGTGCCGCGTGAAGCTCGACGGCAGCAGCGAATGGCAAACCTACGGCGCCGGCGAGTCGTTCTCGGTGCCGGGCAAGAGCCGCTTCGACATCGAAGTGCTCGAGACGCTCGACTACGTCTGCAGCTACCTGTAAGCGCATGAGCACCGGCCGCAACCCATGCGCGCGGCCGGCGCGCTGAAAGCAGAAAGCCCCGCCGAAGCGGGGCTTTCTCGTATTCGGACGGCGCGTTGCCGTCCGGCGCGGAGCTTACAGGCAGGCGTTGATGTCGCCCGCGGCAGCGGCGTCGCCACGCATGCCGACCCACGTCTTCGCGCCCGGCTTCGACGCCGGACGAACCATCGCGGCCGCGCCGTTCGGCGGTTGCTGGCCCGGTACGTAGACATCGGTCGCGAGGCCGTTGGCGAGCACGTTCTGCGTGACCACCTGTTGCTGCGACTTGTCGGCCCAGGTCTTTGCGATGCACGCCGACACGTCCTCCGCGGACTTCTGGCTTTGCCCCACGTTCTGCATGGCCGGATCGGCTGCATGTGCGGAAATTGCCACGGTCAATGCGATGAGCGGTAAGTATTTCACGTTCACGTTTTATCTCCCTCGAGTCGTGATTGATTGAGCGGGATGCGCAGCAGAACTTGAACTGCGTTCTTGTGAGATTGCATCGGACAAATGCGGTTCCGGCGATTCCGAAACAAGTTGTTAACACGCTTGCCAAACGACAATCCGGATGCTGTCCGTTCTGTTGCGATACGGCATGGGTCGCGCACGGCCCGCGTGGAGGCGGGGACGCGGCGACGACGTCATGCGTCGTGAGGTCGGCTCGCTGCCCTGTGGTGTGGCGGATTGACGGCCGCGGCGTGCTGCATGTATCTGCATGTCGCGCCGCGACGCTTCTTTATTGGATGACGAAGTGGAATGGCTGAAACGGTGGCCCCGTCGCATGAGCACCATGATGACAAACTTTCGTCCGATGAATTGTCAACCAAGTTTAAACGCCGGACGCGGCGGAATGCGAACCGGCGCGCAGGGTGCGCGCCCATCCGGAACGGCGGGAGACGGTGAAGCGCGCGGTAGGTATCAGCTGCCCTTGCGTGCACCGGCGTCGCGCAGGTTGACAGGCACGACCGGGCGGAAGCGTTCGCGCTTGTGTTCGTCGTCGAAGTGCTGGAGCGCGGGCTTGATGAGGTCGCTGCGCGACACGATGCCGATGATGCGCAGCGATTGCGGATCGTCGACGACCGGCAGGCGTTCGAGGCCGAGCATCGCGAGCCGCGACGCGACCACGCGGCACGTTTCGTGCGCGTGCGCGACGGCCGGCGCACGATCGATGAATGCGTTCGCGAGCGCCGCGCCGGGACCGGCTTGCGCACGCTGCGCGTCGAGCGTCGCGCGATCGACGAGACCGAGCAGGCGGCCGTTCTGCACGACGGGGTACGCACGGTGCGTCTGCTTCGCGCCGAAGTACTGCGACTCGACGGCGTCGAGCGTCGTGCCGCCGTCGATCGAGACGAGATCGTCGGCCGGCGTCATCACCTCGGCCACGTCATGGCGTTCGAGCGGATCGACGCCGTATTCCCGGTAGATGTGGTAACCGCGGCGCGCGATCTTTTCCGTCATGATCGAACGCTTCATCACGACGGTCGCGAAGCCGTGCGCGACGAGCGTCGCCGCGAGCAGCGGCAGCAGCGCGTTCGCGTCGTGCGTGAGGCCGAACGCGAATACGATCGCGGTCAGCGGCGCACCGAGCGTGGCGCCGAGCGTCGCGGCCATGCAGACGAGCGGCCACAGCGCCGGATCGCCGCCGGGCAGCACCGGCGACAGCACGGTGCCGAGGCCCGCGCCGAGCATCAGCAGCGGGGCGAGTACACCGCCGGACGTGCCGGAGCCGAGCGCGATCACCCACATCACGGCCTTCACGGTCAACAGTGCGAGTGCGATCTTCAGCGCGATGTGCTGGTGCAGCAGGTCGCCGATCACGTCGTAGCCGACGCCGAGCGCGCGCGGCTCGAGCCAGCCGCCGATGCCGATCACGATCGCGCCGAGCGCCGGCCACCACATCCAGTGCACCGGCAGCTTCGCGAAGGTGTCCTCGACGCGGTACAGCGCGGCCGACAGGCCGCACGCGAGCGCGCCCGACAGCAGGCCCGCGACGATGCACGACAGCAGCGCGACGGGCGTCGGCGGTGCCGTGGTCAGCGCAAACAGCGGGTCGACTCCGAAGAACACGGCGCGGGCGAAACCGGCGACCGCGCAGGCGAGCGCGACCGGCAGGAAACTGCGCGGACGCCATTCGAACAGCAGCAGTTCGACCGCGAGCAGCACGGCGGCGACCGGCGTGCCGAACACGGCGGTCATGCCGGCGGCCGCGCCCGCGACGAGCAGCGTCTTGCGCTCGGCGGCGGTCACGTGCACGCATTGCGCGATCAGCGAGCCGAGCGCGCCGCCCGTCATGATGATCGGGCCTTCGGCGCCGAACGGGCCGCCGCTGCCGATCACGACACCCGACGACAGCGGCTTGAGGATCGCGACCTTCGGCGACATGCGGCTCTTGCCGAACAGGATCGCCTCGATCGCTTCGGGAATGCCGTGGCCGCGGATCTTCTCCGAACCGAAGCGCGCCATCAGCCCGACGATCAACCCGCCGATCACCGGCACGACGATCACCCATGCGCCGAGCGTGTGGTGCGCGGGCGAACGGTCGGCGAACGAAAACTGCTGGAAGAAGAACAGGTTCGTGAACAGGTGGATCAGGCTCGACAGCACGAACGCCGCCAGCGTGCCGAGCAAGCCGATCCCGGCAGCGAGCAACGCGATCCTGGGCAGGCGTTCGTTGGTCGAGAAGTCGCGTTTGTGCGGTGCGTTCATCGGCGTGAGGATAGGTCGGTAAAGCCTGGGTCAGTTATTGATCTGCGGAACCTGGAACGTGCCCTTGAGCGATTTCAGTTCCGCGCGATGCATGGCCGCGAGGTGGGCGAGCAGCGTCTCGCCGGCTTCCTCGAGGTGGACCTCGACCTGCCGGCGGTCCGCTTCGCTCGTCTTGCGCTTCACGAGCCCGAGTGCCTCGCAGCGCGTCACCAGCGCAACGACGCCGTGATGCTGCGCCTGCAGGCGTTCCGCGAGTTCGCCGATGGTGGCCCATTCGCGGTGCGGATAGCCCTTGATGTGCAGCAGCAGCAGGTACTGCAGCGGCGTCACGCCTTCGCTTTGCGCGGCGCGTTCGGAGAAGCGCTCGAAACGGCGCATCTGGTAGCGGAACTCGGACAGTTGCTGGAAATCGCTTTTGGTCAGCGCGCGTCGGGTATCGGTCATTGCGGTCGGTCGGGCAGCAGTTTCGGTAACGTGAAATATATCACAATATGATATAAATAGCTGAATTTCAGCAAAATGGATACATTACGCTGTCGTCGGCCCGTTGAGCGTCCGCGTTACGCGGCTTCGAGCATCTGCGTCTGGCGGTACAGGCCGGTGACGAGATCCGTCTGCGTGATGATGCCGACGAGCCGGCGCGATGCGTCGACGACCGGGATGTGGTGATGGCCCGAATGCGTAAACAGCGGCACCAGCGCGGTGATCGGCATGGTCTGCGGCACGGATGCGACGTCGCGGGTCATCACGGTCGCGACGCTGGGCGGCCGGCCGCCGAACGATTGCGGCAGCTGCGCGGCCAGCCGCCGCCACAGCGGGACCGGGCGGCGCAACGGGCGCGTGAGGTCGGCGCGCGTGACGATGCCGACCAGGCGATCGCTGCCGTCCACGACGGGCAGCGCCTTCACGCGATGGCGGTCGAGCAGCGTCAGCGCGGCCGTGACCGACGTCGACGGCGCGACTTCGATCGCGTTCTTCGTCATCAGGTCGGCGCACGTGAGCTGGCCGAACGTGCGCGCATAGGCCTGCATCTCGGTTTCGCGCAGCAGCATTTCGAGGTCGTCCGGGTCGACGTCGAGCCATTCGCCGCGGCGCTTCAGCACGGCGTCGAGATCGGCGCGCGTGAAGCCGCCGCGTGCCGGCGCGGCGCTGCCGCCTTGCGGTTTCGCGTCGTGGCGCACGCCGCCGTGCGGATAGCGGTGGCCCGTCAGCGCGTGGTACACGAGCGCGGCCGACAGCAGGATCGCCGATTGCAGTGCGATCGGCTCGACCACGAAGCGCAAGCCGAGCGCGTGGATCGCCGGGCCGCCGAGCACGGCCGTCAGCGCGACCGCGCCCGACGGCGGGTGCACGCAGCGCAGCGCGAACATGCCGCCGATCGCGAGGGCGACCGCGACCGCGGCGGCCGTGATCGGATCGGCGATCCACTGCGCGCAGGCGACGCCGACGGTCGCCGCCACCAGATTGCCGCCGATGATCGACCAGGGCTGCGCGAGCGGACTCGCGGGCACCGCGAACAGCAGCACGGCCGACGCGCCCATCGGCGCGACGAGCAGCGGCACGAGGCCCGGCACGCCGGGCAGCAGCCGCATCGCGACGCCGACCGTCGCGATCCCGACGAGCGCGCCCGCGCACGAGCGCATGCGCTCGCGCCAGCCGAGCGTCATCGGATGGGGAATGAAGCTGTGCAGCCATTGGCGGAAGGTGCGGCGCGACGGGGAGGAGCCTGGCGACATGGACGATTGAGCGGTAAACATGACGATGCGCATGACGCAGCGCGAGGACGTCGAGAATTATATCGCGTCGTGATATAAATTGTCGCGCTGCATCAACGCGTTGCCTGCGCGCGCCGCATCCGTCTTGCAGGAACCTTTCATCGGATGAAAGCCTGACGGCCCTGCGACCGCGCAAATTTGTCTGCAGCGGCGTACAATTCGGGCCACCGAATTCCCCGATACGCCACAACCACGCACGCGATGCCCGCTCTCCCGCCCGTTCCCCGGCATGGTGATCGCTTGCGCGTGGTTCGCGCGCACGCCCCGATTCCCGTCTGACGCGAGCGCCGCCGACGTTTCCCCACCGACACTCCCCAAGCCAATTCAATGGACATGCTCGAAAACATGCGCCTGTTCGTGCGCGTTGTCGAAGCCGGCAGTTTCACCGCGGTCGCCAAAGAAATCGATGCGACCACCGCGCAGGTGTCACGCGCGGTGTCGAACCTCGAAGCCCACGTACAGACGCGCCTGCTGCATCGCACGACGCGCCATCTCGGCCTCACCGAAAGCGGCGAGCGCTACTTCGAGCGTGCGAAATCGATCCTCGCCGAATTCGACTACGCGAACGCCGAGGCCCGCAACGCGCTGCTGCGGCCGAGCGGCAAGATGCGGATCCATGCGATGACGGGGCTCGGGCAGAGTCATGTCGTGTCGTCGATCGTGCGCTACCAGGAAGACAACCCGGACGTGTCGGTCGAGTTGACGCTCGCGCAACGGATGCCGAATCTCGTCGAGGAAGGCTACGACGTGTCGATCGTGACCGCGTCGCAGCTGCCCGATTCCGGCTATGTCGCGCAGACCTGCGGCACCAGTTGCAGCGTGCTGGTCGCATCGCGCGAATATCTCGCGCGGCACGGCACGCCGAAGACGCCCGACGACCTGCCGAACCACGTGTGCCTGCGCCTCGATACGCCGGCATCGCCGGCCAGCGAGTGGCGGCTCGAGCGCGACGACGGCGAGGAGACCGTCTACGAACTGCAGCCGGCACCGTTCCAGGTCAACGTGCCGGATGCGCTGTGCGTCGCGGTGCGGGCGGGGCGCGGCATCGCGTGCGTCGCGCTGTATACGGTGCTCGACGACCTGCGCGCGGGGCGCCTGATCCGCGTGCTGCCCGAGTATCGGTTGCAGACCGTCAGCGTGTACGCGGTCTATGCGACGCGCCGCTATCTCGATGCGAAGATCCGCACCTTCCTCGACCATCTGCGCACGACGCTCACGCCCGCGCTGGAGAACGACCTGCGCGAACTCGACCGGCTTGCGGTCGAGCCGATGCCGGGCAGCCGCCAGCGCGCCTGATGCCGCCGGTCGCACGCCCGGCGGCGCCCGGTATCACGCGTCCGGCGTGACGCGAATCCGTTCGAAGCGGCCGGCGAGCCACGCGTAGGCGGCGATGCCGAGCAGCCCGTGCGCGGCGACGAACCACAGTGCGCCCGCGAACGAGCCCGTGTGCGCGACGAAGTAGCCGATCACGAGCGGCGTGACGATCCCCGCGAGGTTGCCGAGACCGTTGAACACGCCGCCGCTCAGGCCGACCATCCCTTCGGGCGCGGTGTCGGCGAGCACGGCCCAGCCGACCGCCGCGAGCCCCTTGCCGAAGAATGCGATCGTCATCAGCGCGATCACGACGGCATTCGACGACGCGCCGTTCGCGAGCACGAGCAGCGTCGCCAGCGCCATCCCGACGACGAACGGCGTCTTGCGGGCGCGCGACGGATGCACGCCGCGCCGGATCAGCCAGTCCGACAGCACGCCGCCGAGCACGCCGCCCGTGAAGCCGCAGAGCGCCGGCAGCGCGGCCACCCAGCCGGCTTCCATGATCGTCATCCCGCGCCCCTTGATCAGGTAGATCGGGAACCACGTGATGAAGAAGTAGGTGAGCGCGGTGATGCAGTACTGGCCGATGTAGATCGCCCACAGGTTGCGGTGGCGGAACAGCTGCGACGCGTCGCGCCACGATAGGCGCGAGCGCTCGCGGACGCGGTTCGCTTCGAGATCGACGAGCGCACCGCGCGCGCGCAGGTAGTCGCGCTCGGCGTTGCTCACGCGCGGATGGCCGTGCGGCTCGCGATACCACGCGAACCAGAGCGCCGACAGCGCGACACCGAGCATCCCCATCCACAGGAACACGTGTTCCCAACCGAGCGCGTGCGTGAGCCACGCCATCGCGGGCGTGAACAGCACGACGGCCATGTACTGCGCGGAGTTGAACAGTGCGGATGCGGTGCCGCGCTCCGCGGTCGGAAACCAGCACGCGACGATCCGCGAATTGGCCGGGAACGCCGGCGATTCGACCAGGCCGAGCATGAAGCGCATCGCGAACAGCGCGAGCGTCGCGGCCGCCCCCTGCACGGCGAACCAGCCGACCGTGCCCTGCAGCATCGTGAAGATCGACCACAGCAGCAGGCTCAGGCCATACACGCGGCGCGCGCCGAAACGGTCGAGCAGCCAGCCGCCCGGGATCTGGCCGAGTGCATAGGCCCACGCGAACGCGGAAAACACGATGCCGAGCTGCATGGGCGTGAGCCCGAGGGCGTGCGCGACGCCGGTACCGGCGATCGACATCGTCGCGCGGTCCGCATAGTTGACGACGGTGACGGCGAAGATCAGCGCGAGGACCGTGTAACGGACGCGGCCGATCGTGCGCGACGCTGTGGATGAGGCGGGAGAGGTGGAAGAGGCGGCGACGGCTGCGCCGCCGCTGGATCGATTGGGCATGCGAGTCTCCTGGCCTCCGGCGTACGGAGGCGTTTCATTGGATGTTGTCTTGGTCGGGGAGGGGCGTGCGGCGGTCAGCCTGTAACGCTCGTCGGCGGCCGCTGGCCCGCGAAGCACGCGGCGAGGTTGGCGAGCACGATCCGGCCCATTCGTTCGCGTGTCTCGTGCGTGGCGCTCGCGCGGTGCGGCTGCACGACGACGCGCTCGAGTTCGAGCAGCGCGGCCGGCACGCGCGGTTCATCGGCGAACACGTCGAGCCCCGCGCCGGCGATCGTGCCGTCGGCGAGCGCGCGCACGAGCGCGGCTTCGTCGACGAGCTTGCCGCGCGCAACGTTGATCAGGAATCCTTTGCTACCGAGCGCGGCGAGCACGTCGGCGGTCACGAGCACGTTGCCGTGATCGGCGGACGCCGCGAGCACGAGCACGTCGCTGTCGCGCGCGAGCGCGGCGAGGTCGGGCACGTAGCGATAGCCGCTGTCGCGGTGTTCGCGCGGGCCGAAATAGCTGACCGGCATCCGGAACGCCTGCGCGCGCTGCGCGATCGCACGTCCCACGCGGCCAAGGCCGACGATGCCGAGCCGCTTGCCCGTCACCTGCGTCGCGAGCGGCTGCGCCACCTTGCCCCAGCGGCCGGCGCGCACGATGCGCTCGCCGGCGCCGAGGTCGCGCAGCGTCATCAGGATCAGCCCCAGCGCCATGTCGGCGACGTCGTCGGTCAGCACGTCGGGCGTCGTCGTCACGTGAATGCCGCGTGCGCGGGCGAGCTCGAGATCGACGGCGTCGGTGCCGATGCCGTTGATCGCGATGATCGCGAGCGCGCTCAGCCGCGCCATCAACGCGGCCGGCAACCCGTTCGCGCCGCCCGTGACGACGCCGCGGATGCGCGATGCGACGCGATCGAGCAGCGCGTCGGGCTGGTCGGCCGCATACAGCCGATGCACCGCGTAGCGGGCGGACAGTTCGGCGTCGATGGTGTCGGGAAGCGGCTGGGTGAGCAGAAGGTCGATGGTCATGAGGGTCTCGGTCGGCGTGCGCGGCGCGGGCCGCGCATCAGGTGCAACCGAGTATAGGAATCGAATCGATATCGGTCTAACATCAAGACGCTATCGATTGATTCAAGATTTGAATGATTGAACTGAACCAGCTTCGCTGCTTCGTCGCCGTGGCCGAGGAACTGCATTTCGGGCGCGCGGCCAGGCGGCTCTTCATGACGCAGCCGCCGCTCAGCCGGCAGATCCAGTTGCTCGAGCACGCGCTCGGCATCGCGCTGCTCGAACGCAGCAGCCGGCAGGTCAGGCTGACCGCGGCCGGCGAGCGCTTCTTGCGCGACGCACGGCACATCCTCGAGTTTTCCGCGCGGGCCGAACAGGCCGCGCAGCGCGTCGCGCATGGCGGGGCCGGCCGCATCACGCTCGGCTTCACGGCCGTCAGCGCGTACCGGATGATTCCGGCGCTGCTCGCGCATGCGGCGCACGCGCTGCCCGACGTCGACGTCGAACTGCGTGAAATGGTGTCGACCGTGCAGATCGACGCGCTGGCGTCGCGCATGCTCGATGCGGGCTTCGTGCGCCAGCGCGCGGCGCGCCATCCGCTCGAATACCGGCTCGTGCAACGCGAGCCGATGCTCGTCGCGGTCGCGCAGGGCGCGCCGCTGGCCGCGTACGAGCGGATCGGCCCGGACCAGCTCGACCGGCAGCCGTTCATCGCGTATTCGCCGAACGAAGGCAAGTACTTCCACGACATGATCTCGGGAATGTTCGCCGGCGCCGGGCGCTTGCCGAACTACCTGCATTACGTCGGGCAGACGCATACGATCCTCGGCCTGGTGCGCGCCGGGCTGGGTGCGGCGCTGGTGCCGGCGTCGGCGCGCGAGCTGCATGTGGACGGCGTGGTGTTCCGGCCGCTCGCGGACGTCGACGTGGCGGCGGAGCTGTATCTCGCGTGGCGCGCGGACAACGACAATCCGGCGCTGCCGGTGTTCAACGCGATGGTCGAGCAGTTTCTGACGCAGGAGGCGGACGGCGGGGGCGTTGTTTAGATAAAGTCTGTTGTCTGACGATATCAGGAGCCGCGCCCGACGCGCGCCGACACCGGCCCGCAAGACCGGCACAGACCCGCGCCGTCTGCGATTCCGGCCCAAAACCACCACGCGGAAGGCCCGTTTTTCATCCGCGCACGGGAAAACCCTCATTTTTCTCTCATCGGTCGTCGTATTACTGTATCGATACACTAAATCGATACAGTTGCGCCTGGAGGCGCACTGCAAAGGAGACGGCCATGACTACCTTCACCCGGCGGCGCTTTCTGCAAACGGCGCCCGCCGCCACGCTCGCGGTCGCGGGCGGCCTGCCGGCGATCGGCCGCGCGGCCCAAACCGTGACGCTGCGCTGCTCGTCGTCGATGCCGGCCGACCAGAACGCCGCGCACTACGTGTGGTACGAGCGGCTTGCCGCGAACCTGAAGGCGAGCGTCGGCGATGCGATCCGGGTCGACTATTTTCCGAACAGCCAGCTCGGCAAGGAGAGCGACGTCGCGCAGCAGGTGAAGATCGGCGCGATCGACATGATGATCGCGGGGTCGTCGATCTGGGCCACGGTCGCGCCCGAGCTCGGCATGCTCGATCTCGGCTACCTGTTCGACAGCTATGCGCACGTCGCGAAGGTGCTCGACGGCCAGGTCGGCACCAGCCTGAACGCGCTGCTGCAAAAGCGCGCGGGCTGCTCGGTGCTGACGTGGGGCTCGCACTTCGGTGGGCGCTGCGTGTTCACGAAGCAGCCGGTGACGGCGCTGCCGGGCGTGAAGGGCACGAAGCTGCGCGTGCTGCCGACGCCGGCGTTCATGGACACCTTCAAGGTGATGGGCGCGGTGCCGACGCCGATTCCGTTCGGCGAGCTGTACATGGCCGTGCAGACGGGCGTCGTCGACGGGCTCGAGCACGATCCGGCCACCGTGCTCGCGAGCCGCTTCGACGAGATCGTCAAGTCGTGCTGGCAATCGCACCACGTGTTCGCGGCGATGACCGTCGTGATGGGGCTGCGCGCGCTCGAGCGGATTCCGGCGAACCTTCGCCCGGCGTTCGACCGCGCGGTGGCCGATGCGACCGCGCAGCAGCGCGCGATCGCGACGCAGAAGGCCGCGCAGGCGGAGGCGGCGCTGAAGCAGCACGGGATGACGTTCCATCCGATGGCGGAGGCCGAGCGTGCCGCGCTGCGGCAGGCGATGCACGACCGCCTCTACGTGGCGTTCGCCAAGCAATATCCGGCCACCGCGCCGCTGTTTCCGGCGATCGCCGCGGCGCGGGGTTGAGCAATGGATACCGGTTCCGTTTCGAGCGTCGTGCCGGGCGCCGGCCCAGCCCGCCCCGCGCGCGCCGCCGTCCGCGCGCTGGCGGCGGCGATGCGCTGGATCGAATACGTGTCGGCCGCGGTGCTGGCCGTCGACGTGCTCGTCGTGTTCGTGTCGGTCGTGTTCCGCTATTTCCTGCACGACCCGGTCGACTGGGCCGAGGAGGTCGCGAGCGCGCTGATGATCGTGCTGGTGTTCTTCGGCGCGGCGACGGTGCTCGGCCGCAGCCAGCACGTCGGCATCGACCTGTTCCGCGGCTGGCTGCCGGCGCGCTGGCAGGGTGCGCTCGTGCAGATCGGACACTGGATCGTCGCGGCGGTGTCGCTGAACCTGCTGGCGTCGTCGTGGCAGCTGCTCGGCGATTCGTACGACCAGTTGACGACCGGCGGCCTGCCGGGCTGGATCAACGTGTATCCGATGATGTTTGGCGCGCTGTTCATGAGCGTGTTCGCGCTCGCGAACGCGCTGAACGCGCCGCGCCGCCGCGTACTTGGCACGCTTGCGTGCTGCGCGGTGCTCGCGGGCGCCGTGTACGGCTGGAACGCGCTGCGGCCCGAGCATGCGATCGCGCCGGGGGCGCTGCTGATCGCCGGCTTCGTCGGCGGGCTCGTGCTGGGCGTGCCGATCGGCTTCGTGCTCGCGTTCTCGGCGCTGCTGTATTTCCTCGCCGACCCGACGCTGCCGTTGCAGGTCTACTCGCAGCAGGTGATGGCCGGCGCCGATCACTTCGTGCTGCTGGCGGTGCCGTTCTTCGTGCTGGCCGGCTTGCTGATGGAGTCGAACGGGATGTCCACGCGGCTCGTCGAATTGCTGCTGCGGATCTTCGGGCGGGTGCGCGGCGGGCTCGGGTTGATCGTGATCCTTGCGACGGCGTGCTTTTCCGGCGTGTCGGGTTCGAAGCTGGCCGACATCGCGGCGGTGGGCGGCGTCGTGATGCCGGCCGTGCGCCGTGCGCGCCAGGACCCCGACGAAACCGCGGCGCTGCTCGCGTGCAGCGCGGTGATGGCCGAAACGATCCCCCCGTGCGTGAACATGATCATCATGGGCTTCGTCGCGAACATCTCGATCGCGGGGCTGTTCGTCGCGGGAATCGTGCCGGCGGCCGTGCTCGCCGCGTCGCTGGCGGTCGTGACCGTGATCTGCGGGCGCCGGATCGACATCGACGCGGTGTTCGTCGAGCGCCGCGCGTGGCTGCCGCTCGCGGGCGGCGCGCTGGTCGCGCTGATCATGGTCGTGATGATCGGCAAGGGCGTGACGTCGGGCATCGCGACCTCGACGGAAGTGTCGGCCTTCGCGGTGGTCTATGCGCTGGTGATCGGCTGGACGGCGTTCCGCGAACTGACCTGGCGCTCGGTCGGCCGCGTGTTCGTGCGTGCGGCATCGATGGCGAGCGGCATCCTGTTCATCGTCGCGGCGGCGTCGAGCGTGTCGTTCGCGCTGTCGATCGAGCAGATTCCGGCGCTCGTCTCGGGCACAATGACCGCGTTTGCCCATCAGTACGGCTCGACGGCGTTCCTGTTGCTGGCGGCGCTCCTGATGATCGTGTTCGGCGCCGTGCTCGAAGGCGCGCCCGCGCTGATCATCTTCGGGCCGCTGCTCGCGCCGATCGCGCTGCAGCTCGGCATCAATCCGCTGCATTTCGGCACGGTCGTGGTGGTGGCGATGGGGCTCGGGTTGTTCGCGCCGCCCGTCGGCCTCGGGCTGTTCACGACCTGCGCGATCACGGGGACCGAGGTCGCGCGCGTCGCCCGGCCGATGGTGAAATACCTGCTGGTGCTGTTCGTTGCCCTCGTGGCGCTGATCTTCGCACCGGCGTTTTCGTTGTGGCTGCCGGCCCGTTTCGGCCTGTAGCCCGTTCAATGCAAGACGACATGAGTACGATTCAGGACGTGGCCCGTCATGCGGCCGTTTCGGTCAGCACGGTTTCGAACGTGCTCAACGGCCGCACCGACCAGATGAAGCCGGAGACGCTCGAGCGCGTGAAGGCGTCGATGGATGCGCTGCAGTACCGGCCGAGCACGCTCGCGCGCCAGCTCAAGACGGGGCAGACGCCGCTCGTCGGGTTGCTGGTGCCGTCGATGGCGAATCCGATGTACGGCTACATCGCGCGCGAGATCGAGGCTTGCGCGCAGGAGCAGTACGGTCATCGCGTGCTGATCGGCAACACGTACCGCGACGCGGGCAAGGAGGCGGCGTTCTTCGACGACCTGTTCGCGCACGGCGTGCGGCGCGTGATCGTGATCTCGTCGCTCGCCGACGAAAGCCACCTCGAACGCGCGGCCGAACGCGGGATGACGGTCGTCAGCTACGACCGCCGCGCGACGCCCGGCGAGCAATCGAAGGTCGATCACGTGACGGCCGACAACGAGGCGGCCGCGCGGCTCGCGACCGGCTGCCTCGTCGCCGCGGGCCATACGCGGCTCGCGTTCGCGACCGTGGCCGGCATCACCGTGAGCCGCAGCGACAAGATTCGCGGCTTTCTCGAAGTGGCGCGCGACGCAGGCGCCGATGCGCAAGTGCTCGAAGGCGGCCCGGCGAACGAATACGGCGACGCGGTGATCGTCGAGGTCGGGCGCGCGCTCGGCGCCGCGCTCGCGGCCGATCCGGCGCGGCCGACCGGCGTCGTCGCGGTCAACGACCTGTTCGCGCTCGGCCTGATGGCGGGGCTGCGCGACGGCGGATTGCGCGTGCCGGACGATGTGTCGGTCGTCGGGATGGACGGCCATTTCCTGTCGGCGATCTCGTGGCCGGCGCTGACCACGGTGCAGCTGCCCGTCACCGAGATGGCCGCGGAGATGGTGCGGCGCGTGATGCGGCACGACGGCGACCCGTCATCGGCGCCCGGGCAGTGCGTGTTCCCGGGCGTCACGCTGGTCGAGCGCGCGTCGGTTGGGCCGCGGCCGCGCGCGGTCGAATCGAACGGAGACAACGCATGACGCGCGTCTACGTGACCCATCCGTCGGGGATGTTCGATTACTACTTCGGCGCGAAGGCGCTGCGCGCGCTGCAGGCGCTCGCGGACGTCACGTGCAATCCGCTCGACCGGGAGCTCGGCACGGACGAGCTGATCGCCGCCGCTCAGGGGTGCGATGCGATCGTCGCGTACCGGCAGACGCCGGCGCCGCGTGCGCTGTTCGCGGGGCTGCCCGCGCTCGCCGCGTTCCTGCGCTGCGCGGTCGACATCCGTACCGTCGACGTCGACGCGGCGAGCGAGTTCGGCGTGCTGGTCACGCAGGCGAGCCCCGGGTTCGGGCCGGCCGTCGCGGAGTGGGTGATCGGCGCGATGATCGGCCTCGCGCGCGGGATCGGCGGCTACGCGGATGCGTACCACCGCGGCACGCCGCCGCTGCCGCGGATGGGCCGCGAATTGCGCGGCAGCACGCTGGGCGTGGTCGGTTATGGACAGATCGCGCGCCAGCTCGTGCCGATCGCGACGGCGTTCGGGATGCGCGTGCTCGTGTGCGACCCGTACGTGCGGGTCGACGCGCCGTCGATCGAACAGGTCGACCGCGCGACCTTGCTGCGCGACGCGGATTACGTCGTGTGCCTCGCGCCCGCGACGCCGGCCACCGCGAACCTGTTCGATGCGCGCGCGTTCGCCGCGATGAAGCCGGGCGCGTGCTTCGTCAATGCGTCGCGCGGCGAGCTGGTCGACGAGCAGGCGCTGGCCGACGCGCTCGACGGCGGCCGGCTGGCCGGTTGCGCGCTCGACGTCGGCCGCGCGGCGGACCAGATGCCGACGCCCGGACTCGCCGCGCATCCGCGCGTGATCGCCACGCCGCACATCGGCGGACTGACGCGACCGGCGGTCGAGCACCAGGCGCTGGAGACGGTCGACCAACTCGCCGCGCTGCTCGACGCACGCGTGCCGAACGGCGCGGTCAACGCCGCGCATGCGACGCGGCTCGAACGCTGGCGGTCGGCCGACGCGTCCGCCGCGCCGGGTGTGCGATGACGCGCGACGAAGGCGGCACGCGGCTGGCGCCGGTGTGCGATTGCCATATCCACATCTACGACGATGCATATCCGCTCGCGCCGACGGCGACGTTCCGCCCGCCGCATGCGCCGGTGGATGCGTATCGCCGCGTGCAACAGACGCTCGGCCTCGCGCGCGTGGTCGTCGTGCAACCGACCGGTTATGGCTTCGACAACCGCTGCACGCTCGATGCGCTGGCCGCGCTCGGCCCGCAGGCGCGCGGCGTCGCGACGGTGCCGGTCGATGTGCCGGATGCCGAACTCGAGCGGCTGCACGCGGCAGGCATCCGCGGCGTGCGGTTCATGACGCTGTCGGGCGGCGTCGCGCGATGGGACGAGCTCGAGCGGATGGCCGCGCGGATCGCGCCGCTCGGCTGGCACATCGATTTGCAGCTCGATGGCCGGACGCTGCCCGACGTCGAGCCGATGCTGGCGTCGTTGCCGGCGCGCGTCGTCATCGATCACACGGGCAAGTTCCTGACGCCGGTTGCACCGGATGCGCCGGCCTTCGTTGCGTTGCGGCGCCTGCTGGATCGCGGCCACGTGTGGGTGAAGCTGTCCGCGCCTTACGAGACCTCGCGATCCGGTGCGCCCGGTTACGACGATGTCGCACGCCTTGCCACCGTGCTCGCACGCGCGCATGCGGCGCGCTGCGTGTGGGGCAGCAACTGGCCGCACCCGAACGCGTCGCCGCTGCCCGACGATGCGCAGCTCCTCGGCTGGTTGCACGCGTGCGCGGCGGACGCGGCGGTCGGCCGCGCGATACTCGTCGACAACCCGGCCGTGCTGTATGGGTTCGATGCGGACACCTCGATCGGCGCCGCGATGTAACGTGGTCGGCCGCGGGCCGAGCCTCGACGGCCATGCGGTCGACGCGTTCGTCCACGACTTTCCGGTGCGATAGGCGCTGCGTGAAGCGAAGAGGGTGAAGCGGGGAAGGTGTAGCAGCGGGAGTTGAAGCGCGGCGCGGGGGGGGGGGGGGGGGGGGTTGGGGGGGGGGGGGGGGGCGGGAAGAATGAGAGATGGAGGAGACACACGAAGACGGAGAGCACCACACCAGAAAACACACACCACCCGGCGTCGGGGTCACTCCATTGGGCGTCGGGGGTTTTGGGGTCGCCGGGGTTGTCCCCGCGGGCGGGGGGTCCGGGTTCAATTTTTCCGCCGTGCCGCGCGCCGCTTTACATCAGTGCGTGACCGACAGGAACAGGTACGCCGCGAACAGCGACAGATGCACGACGCCGTGCAGCACCGTCGTGCGTCCCTGGCTGAGCGTCAGCGTGCTGACGAGCAGCGTCAGCGACAGCAGCACGGTTTCCATCGCGCCGATGCCGAGCGTGAGCGGCTGGCCGACCCAGATGAACACGGCCGCGACGGTCGGGATCGTGAGCCCGATGCTCGCGAGCGCCGAACCGAGCGCGAGGTTCATGCTGGTCTGCAGGCGATTCGCCCGCGCGGCGGTGACGGCCGCGAGCCCTTCGGGCAGCAGCACCAGCGCGGCGATCACGATGCCGACCGCCGCTTCCGGCGCGCCGAGCTTCATCACCGCATGCTCGACGGCGGGCGACAGCAGCTTCGCGAGCAGCACGACCGCGACGAGGCTCGCGAACAGCAGCACGAGGCTGATCAGCGCGGTGCGGCCGCTCGGCGGGGCCGCATGCACTGATTCGTTCGCGCTGTCGTGCTCGGTGAGGAAGTAGTCGCGGTGGCGCACGGTCTGCACGAATACGAATGCGCCGTACAGCACGAGCGACGACACGCCGGCGAACGCAAGCTGCGATTTCGAAAAGAACGGGCCCGGCGCGGCGTTCAGGTAGTTCGGCATCACGAGCGACAGCACCGACAGCGACGCGAGCACCGCGAGCGCCTTGCTCGCGCCGCGCCCCTGGAAATCCTGCTCGCCATGCTTCCACGCACCGACCAGCAGGCAGAGGCCGACGATGCCGTTGCAGATGATCATCACCGCGGCGAACACGGTATCGCGCGCGAGGCCCGATTTCTCGGGGCCGGCGCCGAGCATCACCGACACGATCAGCGCGACCTCGATGACGGTCACGGCGACCGCCAGCACGAGCGTGCCGAACGGCTCGCCGACGCGGTGCGCGACGACTTCGGCATGGTGGACGGCGGCGAACACGGCGCCGGCGAGGGCGGCGGCGAACACGGCGATGACGAGGCCTTCGGCCGGCACGACGCGCGACAGCGCGAGTACCAGCCAGGCGGCAAGCGGGGCCACGAGGGTCCAGCGCGGGAGCTGGTTGGACGAGAGCGGCATGGACGGTTTCCTATGCGAGTGGCGGCGCGCGACGCGCCGTCACGGGTTGACGAAGCCCGGCCGGATGATCCGCCGAACGTGGACGATGATGCTGATGGGCGGCAGCGCGGAGCCGTGCTGCCCTGGATTCGCCGCCGTGAAGCGGCGAGGGGCGCGGGCGGGCCGAAGCCCGTCGCTGGATGAAACGGTTCGATGCGACCGGGTGCCGAGGGCGGGGCGCGGGTACGTCACGACAGGCGGGTGGCGCGATTCCGACCCCGAAAGGACGGCAGGCGGTGGACGGCAGCGGCGTGACACGCGGTTTCCCCCTGAAATTCGGCGATTTGTCGAATTTTATCAGGCGTTCGGGGGACACTATCTCATAATCGGACGCTTTCATTGACCTTTCGGTTTCGAAAAAGTGCCCCGATCGGTCGAATTTTTGTTCTTGCGCTTTTCGTAACGGTCTCTTGCACGACAAATTCGGGCTCGCCCTGACATAAATCTACCGACCGGTCGGTTTATAATCGCTCGCACTTCCACTTCATGACGGATCGCAAGCGATGGCTGTTTCTTCTGCACATTCGGTGAATTCGAGCGCGCTGGCGCAGTCGGCGGTCGTCGGCGTGATCGGCGCCGGCGCGATGGGCGCGGGCATCGCGCAGGTGGCCGCGGCGGCCGGTCATGCGGTGCTGCTGTACGACCTGAACGAAGCCGCATGCGACAAGGCGCTGGCCGGCATCCGCGCGCAGTTCGCACGGCTCGCGGAAAAGGGCCGGATGGAACCGGCCCAGGCCGACGCGGCCGGCAGCCGGATTCGCGCGGTGCGCGCGCTGGCCGACTTCACGGGCGCCGCGCTGATCGTCGAGGCGGCGGCCGAGAGGCTCGACGTGAAGCGCGAGATCTTCGCGACGCTCGAACGCCATGTCGACGACAGCTGCGTGCTGGCGACCAACACGTCGTCGATCTCGATCACGTCGATCGCGGCCGGGCTGCGCGCGCCGCAGCGCGTGGCCGGCCTGCATTTCTTCAATCCGGCGCCGCTGATGGCGCTCGTCGAGGTGGTCAGCGGGCTCGCGACCGCGCCGGACGTCGCACAGGCGCTCTACGACACGGCCGCCGCGTGGGGCAAGCGGCCGGTGCTGGCGAAGTCGACGCCCGGCTTCATCGTGAACCGCGTCGCGCGGCCGTATTACGCGGAGGCGCTGCGCGTGCTGAACGAGCAGGGCGGCACGCCGGCCTCGATCGATGCGGTGATGCGCGACGCCGGCGGCTTCCGGATGGGGCCGTTCGAGCTGATGGACCTGATCGGCCACGACGTGAACTTCGCGGTGACCGAGTCGGTGTTCCGCGCGTACTTCAACGATCCGCGCTATACGCCGTCGCTGATCCAGCAGGAACTCGTGAACGCGGGCTTCCTCGGGCGCAAGTCGGGGCGCGGCTTCTATTCGTATGCGGACGGCGCGACGCCGCCCGCGCCCGCGTTCGAACCGCCGTGCGATGCGCCGGCCGACGTCGTGCTGTTCGCGCAGGACGGCCCGGCCGCCGCGCTGCATGCCCGCGTTGTCGAACGCATCGCGCTCGCGCGGCAGAACGGCGCGCATGCCGACGAACTGCTCGCCGTGGCCGGCCGCGCGTCGATCGCGCTGACCGACGGCCGCACCGCGACCGTGCGCGCCGCGCAAACCGGCGTGGCCGATCTCGTGCTCGTCGATCTCGCGCGCGATTACGCGCAGGCCGGGCTCGTCGCGCTGACGCGCGCGCTGCAGTGCAGCGACGCGGCCTATGCGGATGCGGTCGGGCTGTTCCAGCAAGCGGGTTTTCGCGTCGTCGGCATCGCCGACGTGCCGGGCATGGTCGCGATGCGCACCGTCGCGATGCTCGCGAACGAGGCGGCCGACACGGTGAACCAGGGCGTGTGCTCGCCCGCCGATCTCGATCTCGCGATGGAGAAGGGCGTGAACTACCCGTGCGGCCCGCTCGCGTGGGCCGATGCGATCGGCATCGGCCGCGTGTATCGCGTGCTGTCGAACCTGGCGGCGAGCTACGGCGAGGACCGCTATCGCGTGTCGCCGCGCATCGCCGCGCTGCACGCGGCCGGCCGCACGTTCCGCTAGCCGCCGGCCCCGTCACCCCGATCACGATAACGACATCACTCCACTGGAGGAGCACCCCGATGACTCACCCGACGCACCCCGCCGCCGCCCTCGAGCCGATCGAGACCGCCAGCCGCGACGAACTGCAGGCGCTGCAGCTCGAGCGCCTCAAGTGGTCGCTGCGCCACGCGTACGACAACGTCCCGCACTATCGCCGCACGTTCGACGCGGCGGGCGTGCATCCGGACGACCTGAAGACGCTCGCCGATCTCGCGAAATTCCCGTTCTCGACCAAGCACGACCTGCGCGACAACTACCCGTTCGGCCTCTTCGCGGTGCCGCGCGAGCAGGTCGTGCGCGTGCATGCGTCGAGCGGCACGACGGGCAAGCCGACGGTGGTCGGCTACACCGCGCGCGACATCGACACGTGGGCGAACGTGACCGCGCGTTCGATCCGCGCGGCCGGCGGCCGCCCGGGCGACACGCTGCACAACGCATTCGGCTACGGGCTCTTCACGGGCGGCCTCGGGATTCACTACGGCGCGGAGCGGCTCGGCTGCATGGTCGTGCCGATGTCGGGCGGGCAGACTGAAAAGCAGGTGCAGCTGATCCGCGATTTCGAGCCGAAGATCATCCTCGTCACGCCGTCGTACATGCTAAACCTGATCGACGAGATGGTGCGGCAGGGCATGGACCCGGCCGAGTCGTCGCTGAAGATCGGCATCTTCGGCGCGGAGCCGTGGACGCAGGCGCTGCGCGAGGAAGTGGAGACACGCGTGGGCATCGACGCACTCGACATCTACGGGCTGTCGGAAGTGATGGGCCCGGGCGTCGCGTGCGAATGCGTCGAGACGAAGGACGGCCCGGTGATCTGGGAAGACCATTTCTATCCGGAGATCATCGACCCGGCGACCGGCGAGGTGCTGCCGGACGGCAGCGAGGGCGAGCTCGTGTTCACGTCGCTGACGAAGGAGGCGATGCCGGTGATCCGCTACCGCACGCGCGACCTCACCGCGCTGCTGCCGCCGACCGCGCGCGCGATGCGCCGGCTCGCGAAGATCACGGGCCGCTCCGACGACATGCTGATCGTGCGCGGCGTGAACGTGTTCCCGAGCCAGATCGAGGAAATCGTCGTCGCGCAGACGAAGCTGTCGGGGCAGTTCCAGATCACGCTTTCGCGCGACGGCCACATGGACCGGCTCGATCTCGCGGTCGAGCTGCGCTCCGAGGCCGTCGCGTGCGTGACCGATGCCGAGCGCGCGGCGATCGCGCGCGAGCTGCAGCACCGGATCAAGACGATGATCGGCGTGTCGGCCGGCGTGACGGTGCTCGCCGCGGGCGGCATTCCCGCGAGCGCGACCGGCAAGGCCCGGCGGGTGATCGACCGCCGGCAGGCCGCCTGAGTTTCGCCGTTCCCTGTTTCTACCCCGAGGAAACCTGTTCGATGGATGGATTGAAAACCCTGGCCGTGGCCGTCGATGCGCGCGGCATCGCGACTGTCGCGCTGCAGCGCGGCGACGTGCTCAACGCGTTCGACGAGACGATGATCGCCGAGCTGACCGACGCGTTTACCACGCTCGGCCGGCGCGACGACGTGCGCGCGATCGTGCTGCGCTCGGACGGTCGCGCGTTCTGCGCGGGCGCCGACCTGCAGTGGATGCAGCGCGCGAGCGCGAACGACGCGGCCGCGAACCTGCGCGACGCCGAGCGGTTCGCCGCGATGATGCGCGCGATCCGGCAGTGCCCGAAGCCGACGGTCGCGCGCGTGCAGGGCCACGCGTTCGGCGGCGGCGTCGGCCTGTGCGCGGCCTGCGACATCGTGATCGCGAGCGATCACGCGCGCTTTTCGGTCAGCGAGGCCCGTTTCGGGATCCTGCCGTCGGTGATCGGCCCGTATCTGGTCGAGGCGGTCGGCCAGCGCCAGGCGCGCCGGCTCGCGCTGACCGCGACGCAACTCGCGGCCGCCGAAGCCGTCGCGATCGGGCTGATCCACCAGGCCGTGCCGCTCGACGCGCTCGACGCCGCACTCGACAAGACGCTCGCCGAGCTGAGCCGCAACGGCCCGAACGCGCTGATGGAGATCAAGCGCTTTTTCGACGCGATCGGCGAGTACCCGCCGTCGGACGAACGCGCGGCGTTCACCGCGCAGACGATCTCCCGCGTGCGGGCGACGCCGGAAGCGAAGGAGGGCTTCGCCGCGTTCTTCGCGAAGCGGCCGCCGGCCTGGGAGCCGGGCGCCGAGTAAGGCGGCGGCGCGGCCCGCCGGGCCCGGGGCGCGATTTGCGTCTCGCGCGCGGGCGCTTGCTCTACAATGCGTGACCCCCGGCGCGCCGCCGGCCCAGCTCCGACCGCTTCTTCGCACCCGATGATCGTCAATCGCCTTATCTCCGAGATCCTGTTCGGCTTTACCGGCCTGATCGGCATCATCAATCCGATCGGCATCGCGTTCCTGTTTCTCGAACGCACCGAGGCGCTGACCGAGCACGAGCGCAACCTGCTCGCGAAGAAGGTGGCGTTCAACGCGTTCATCGTGTTGCTGGTCGCGTTCTTCGCCGGCACACCGGTGCTGCATTTCTTCGGGATCTCGATGGAAGCGCTGCGGATCGGCGGCGGCTTCGCGGTCGCCGTCGCGGGCTGGCAGATGCTGAACGAGCCGGACGGGCCGGCGGGCGGCGGCGATACGCCGATCAAGCCGATCGATGCGAACGCGATCATGACCCGCGCGTTCTTCCCGCTGACCGTGCCGCTGACCGTCGGCCCCGGCTCGATCGCCACCGCGATCGCGCTGAACGCGAACCGCACGCACAAGCTGTCGGAATTCATGCTGTCGAGCATCGTGTCGATCTCGGTGTCGGCGCTCGTCGCGGTCGTGATCTGGCTGACCTACAGCCGTGCCGCGCTGCTCTCCCGCTATCTCGGCACCGAAGGCACCAAGGTCGCGAAGCGCGTGTCGGCATTCCTGCTGCTGTGCATCGGCGTGCAGATCATGCTGACCGGCTTCTCCGAATTCCTGCAGCCGCTCGCCGACCAGATCAAGTAAGCCGTTCGTCGTTCGCGAGTAATCCGTTCGTTCGTCGACGCGGCAACCGGCGCGGCGCCACGCCGCGCATTCTGATCATGGATGCTGCGTGGCGCGCCGGTTTGCGCCGTCGAAGCCTTGCTCGAGTGCGATCGGGCTGCGGTTCCGGCGCGTCGGCGTTCCTGCGCGACCCGGCCGGGCAGCAGGCCGTCGCGTCGACTACGCGTTCGCGCGCTGCGCGATACCATGCGACGTCTGGCCGATGCAGCGCACGGCGTTCGTGCCCGGTGCACCGAACCGGGCCGCGCATCCGGCCGCAACTCCACTTCAATGACGAGGCGAGCGATGGAATACGTGAAATTCGGGTCGACCGGGATGGACGTGTCGAAGCTGGTGCTGGGCTGCATGACGTTCGGCGAGCCGTCGCGCGGCACCCACCCGTGGACGCTGCCGGAAGCGGAAAGCCGCCCGATCATCCAGCGCGCGATCGAGGCCGGCATCAACTTCTTCGATACCGCGAACATGTATTCGGACGGCACGTCCGAGGAGATCGTCGGCCGTGCGTTGCGCGACTTCGCGAAGCGCGACGACGTCGTGATCGCGACCAAGGTGTTCTACCGGATGCGCCCGGGGCCGAACGGCGCGGGCTTGTCGCGCAAGGCGATCATGACCGACATCGACCAGAGCCTGAAGCGGCTCGGCACCGACTACGTCGACCTGTACCAGATCCACCGCTGGGACTACGGCACGCCGATCGAGGAGACGCTCGAGGCGCTGCACGACGTCGTGAAGGCCGGCAAGGCGCGCTACATCGGTGCGTCGTCGATGTTCGCGTGGCAGTTCGCGAAGGCGCTGTATACGTCGAAGCAGAACGGCTGGACCCGCTTCGTCAGCATGCAGAACCACCTGAACCTGCTGTATCGCGAGGAAGAACGGGAAATGCTGCCGCTGTGCGAGGCCGAAGGCATCGCGGTGATTCCGTGGAGCCCGCTCGCGCGCGGCCGGCTGACGCGCAATTGGGACGAGTCGTCCGGCCGGCAGCAGAGCGACGAGGTCGGTCAGCGGATGTACGACGCGACGGCCGGTGCCGATCGCGCGGTCGTCGAGGCCGTCGCGGCGATCGCCGCCGCGCGCAACGTGCCGCGTGCGCAGGTCGCGCTCGCGTGGGTCGCACACAAGCGCAGCGTCACCGCGCCGATCGTCGGCATCTCGAAGCCGCATCATCTGGACGATGCGCTCGGCGCGCTGCAGCTGAAGCTGACGGACGATGAAATCGCGACGCTCGAAGGCCCTTACGTGCCGCACGCGGTAGCCGGCTTCAACTGAGTTCGACCGCGCGAAACCGGCGGGATGCCGCCGCCGCGCACGGCGTTCAGCGTGCGGCGGCGAGCATCGGATAGGTGAACAGCGCGAAGTGGATCACGTTCAGCCCCGCATGCGCGAGCGCGGATGCGAGCAGTCCGCCGCGCCGCCATGCGAGGCCGTAGCCGATGCCGGCCACCGTGCCGAGCACGATCCAGGGCCAGCCGCCGGCCGCGTGCGCGGCGCCGAACAGCCCCGCGCCGATCGCGAGCGCGGCCCACGGTCCCCAGCCGAACCGGCCGAGCACACGCGTGAGCCCGCCTTGCACGTAGCCGCGGAACAGCGCTTCCTCGGCGAGCGTGACGAGCAGCACATTGTTGACGAGCCACATCCAGCCCGACGCCGGCCATTTCGGCGCCCAGCCGACCATGCCGAACGCGAGCGCGCCGGCCAGGCAGGCCGCCGCCGTCGCGACGGCCGCCACGGCGCCGGTGCGCAGCGCGCGTGCCGGGGCGACGTCCGGCGCCACCCACGGCAGCACCCACAGCAGCCACAGGCCGACGAGCGGCTTGTCGAAATTCAGGTACATCGTGAACGGCACGGCATCCGGCGTGAAACGCGTCGGCTCGATCACGCGCGGATTGTGGAAGCCGGGAAGCAGGTGCAGGCTCAGCGCGATCGCGAGCGCGGCAAACACGACGTGCGCGACGATCCGCAGCGCGAGCGGGCGGCCCGGCGCGACGCCCCAGGCGGCGGCCGCGAGCAACGCGAGCGGCGCGAGCACGATCGGTTCGAGCTTGCCGAACGCCAGCGCGCCGGCATAGCCGAGCGCGGCAACGGCGATGCTCAGGCCATGCAGCGGGCGCTGCCACGCGAACGCGGCGGCCGCGAACAGTGCGAGCCAGATCGTGGCACACGGGAGAAGCGAGAGAGACATGGGGCGATGCAGGCGGCGAACGAGAGCCGCGCATCATACCCCAGCGGCCGTGACGGCCGCCGGGCCGGCCGCGCGGGGCGGACGGGGCGGGCGCTCAGCGGCCGGCGATCTCGGTGACGCCGTCGCGGGTCGGGATGTCGACGCTGTTGCGCTCGCGCATCCGCCGCCGGTACCAGAAGGTCCACAGCAGCAGCGTGCCGAACACCGTGTAGCCCATGATCGGCGACACGACGAGCACGCGCTCGACGGGCCAGGTGACGACCATCCACAGGCGCAGCAGCATCTCCAGCGTCATGCAGGCGCCCCACACGAAGGTCATCAGGCGCAGCATCAGGCGCAGCCCCGGCTGCTCGGCCCAGACCGTCTCGAAACGCGCGGCGCCGCCGGCCATCTCGCGGGCCACCGTCGCGCGCGCGAGATAGAAGATCAGCGGACGATCGCGGAACAACGACAGCAGGAACACGACGCCGATCGTGCCGGACGCGAGCGATTCGCGCATCAGCAGCGTGCGCGCGCTGCCGCCGAGCGCCATGCCGGCGATCGACAGCGCGATGCCGAGCAGCACGACGGCGGCCACCGCATCGATGCGGCGCGAGCGGATGAATTCGACGACGGACCAGACGATGGGCGGAATCGCCGACGCGTACAGCGCGCCGGTTTCGCCGAAATACGGATGCGCGACCCGGTACGCGACCCAGGGCAGCATCAGGTTGACGAAGAGTTCGAGGATCAGGCCGGCTCGTGGTTTCACGGAAGCGGGCGCGCGGGTGGCGCGCGGGGCGGTGATGTCGCTTCGAGTATATCGAAGTCCGACCCCGCGCGCCGCACCGGCGCGGTTGTGCACGCACCGAAAACGGGCGGAAACATGCGGCGGCCCGGGCGGGGCCGCGCCCGGGATGCCCCGGGACCGTTCGGCGCCGCGTCCGGCCGCCGCGCGGCCGTCATCGTCCGGTCAACGGTTCGTCAGGCGGCCGCGGGCTGGACGATGATCTTCACGTTCCGGTCCTTGTGTTTGACCAGCTCCTCGAAGCCGTGCGTGACGATGTCGCCGAGCGTGATCCGGCCGGTGATCAGCGGCTGCACGTCGATGCGGCCGTCCGCGATGAAGCGGATCACGTCCGCGAATTCGCCGTTGTACGCGAGCGAGCCGATCACTTCCTTCTCGGTCGACACGATGTCGAAGAAGTTGAACGACGTCGGCTCCTCGAAGATGCCGACCATCACCGACTTGCCGGCCTTGCGGATCACGTCGATCGCGAGCTGCGCGGTGGCCGTGTGCCCGATGCACTCGAACGACACGTCGGCGCCGTAGCCGCCCGTCAGCGCCTTGACTTCCGCGACCGCGTCGGACGCCTTCGGATCGATCACGATCGTCGCGCCGACCTCCAGCGCCTTCTGCTTGCGCGCGGCCGACATTTCCAGCGCGATCACGCGTCCGGCGCCCGCGGCCTTCGCGCACATGATCGTGCACAGGCCGATCGTGCCGGCACCGACCACGACGACGGTCTGGCCGACGATGTTGCCGGCCTTCTTCACCGCATGCAGCCCGACCGCGAGCGGCTCGATCAGCGCGCCGGCCTCCGTCGGGAAGTTGTCGGGCAGCTTGTACAGCAGCTCGGCCGGCACGTTCACGAATTCGGCGAACGCGCCGTTGTTCATCAGCCCGGTGAACGCGAGGTTCTCGCAGATGTTGTACAGCCCGTGCCGGCAATACCAGCAGGTGCCGCAATGCTGGCAGGCGTCGGCCGTCACGCGCTCGCCGACCGCGAAGCCCGTCACGCCGGCGCCGAGCGCCGCGATCTCGCCGCTGAACTCGTGGCCGAGGATGCACTGGCCCTTCAGGCCCGTCAGCGGATGCGGTGCGTCGACGGGAATGAACACGGGCCCGGCGACGTACTCGTGCAGGTCGGAGCCGCAGATCCCGCACCAGTGCACGCGGATCTGGACCCAGCCGGCCGGCGGATGCGCCGGAACGGGAACCTCTTCGACGCGGATGTCGTGGCGGCCATGCCAGACGGCGGCCTTCATGCTGGGAGCGGTGTTCGATGCCGGTGTACTCACGTTGCTGTCTCCGTCAGGTTGTCGTCGGACGCGCGACCCAGGGGGCCGGTTCGTCCGTCGCGCGATTGCGCGAGCGACCGACATGCAGGAACGGGGCCAGCTCGAATCGGCGCTCGGGTGGCGAAGGCGCCGGGCGGGCCGTGTGCGATGCAGCAGGCCGCGCTGCATCGACGTCAGCCGGGGCCGGGCGAGTCAAACGCGAAATTTGCTGCGATTGCGACGGGACGCGGCGGGTGAGACGCCGGGACATTCGTCTCAGCCGTTTGAGACGAAACGCGAGACGCGCGGTTCGGTCGTGGGCGTCGTAGCCGTGGTCGTTGCGGTCCATTGTGGCGATCAGCGAAACGCATCGTTGCGCATGTTTCCCCTTTACTTGAAGTTAACTTCAATTTGTATCATCTGCGGCAATGTCCGATCGCCATGCGTGCATGGCGGTTGCACCGGAGGCGGGGTGCATGACCGAATCGGTCGTTGCTGCCGTGCGAAGGGCCGAGCGCGGCTCGTCTCAATCTTCACGGAATGTCGTCAAGCATGCCAAACGTTATCGAATGCCTGATCTGCGAGTATGTGTCGTACCACATGCTGGTAGCCGAAGAGCGGGACGCGATGCCGTTACCGGCAGACGTCGGGATGGCGCGGCCACAGGAGCGTGCCGATCGCGCGCCGACTCCGGAGCCTGTCGCACCTGGCGTTTCACCGTTGCGGCCGCAACTGTTCGTGTCGGTTCTGGAAGCGGGCGACGACGGCTTGCTGGTGCGCTGGAGCGAAAGCGGGCGCTGCCATTACGGCGAGCAACGCTGGCGCTTGCGCGTCGCGTTGCAGGCGGGCCGCTGCGCGATCTCCGGGCAGGCGATCGAGCCGGGCGAACCGGTGTACCGGCCGGTGCGGCGGCCGGTGCCGGTCAACGGCGACGAGATGATCCACCCCGCGTCGGTGCCGCCTGCGGCTGGCGCCGCGTGTCGCGCGGCACCAGGCCGCGGCGAGGCGACGGATCCGGTCGATGCCCCGGGCTGAGCGACCGGTTGCACTCTCGCGTTACTTGAGATCCTTCCGGTACTGGATGAACCCCGCGTTGTTCGCGAGCTTGTCGTACAGCGCGCGGGCGGTCGTGTTGGTTTCGTGCGTGAGCCAGTACACGCGGCTTGCGCCGGCTTCGCGGGCCCGCTCGTACACGGCTTCGATCAGTGCGCCGCCCGCGCCTTGCCCGCGGGCGTCCGCCGCCGTGAACAGGTCCTGCAGATAGCAGTACGGCCCTTCGGTCCAGCACGAGCGGTGATAGATCGCGTGCACGATGCCGACCAGCGTACCCGACGCGTCGAAGGCGCCGAGCGCGAACATCGGTTCGGCGGGATCCATCAGGCGCGCCCATGTCGTCGCGAACACGGCGTCGCTCAGCGCGGTCTCGTAGAAAGTCTGGTAGCCCTGCCACAGCGGGCGCCACGCGGCTTCGTCGGAGGCCACGAGCGGCCGGACCGTGACGCGCGTCGCGTCGTTCGCGCGGCCGGCCGCGTCGCGCGCACGCGCCCGCGCGTGGCGGATCGCGACGAGCGTCTCGCGCTGCGTACCGCTGGCGTCGAAGTTCTCCGGCGCGAGCCAGGCTTCGAACGCGGCGCGCACGTCCGGCCATTCGCCGTCGACGATCGAGAACCATGCCGTGTCGCGGTTGCGGCCCTTGTAGATGATCGCCTGCCGGAACGTGCCTTCGTAACGGAAGCCGAGCCGCGCGGCCGCCTTGCGCGACGGTTCGTTGAGGTCGTCGCACTTCCATTCGTAGCGCCGGTAGCCGAGCGTGTCGAACGCGTACTTCATCAGCAGGTACTGCGCTTCGGTCGAAATCGGCGTGCGCTTCAGTAGCGGCGAGAAGGTGACGGAACCGACCTCGATCACGCCGTTGGCCGGGTCGATGCGCATCAGCGCGAGCGTGCCGACGGCGCGGTTCGTCGCGCGGTCGATCACCGTGTAGTGCAGCGGATCGGCGCTGGCCGCCGCGCCGCGCGCGTAGTCGCGGTAGCTCGACTCGTCGGCGTACGGCCCGTGCGCGAGATAGGTCCAGTCGCTGCCGTCCGGCGCCTGCGCGTACGCGGCGTACAGGTCGGCGGCATGGCGGTCGGCGTCGAGCGGTTCGAGGCGGCAGTAGCGGCCCTCGAGCACGATGCGCTCCGGGCGAGGGCGCGCGGACCAGTCGGGGACGGGGTGGCCGATGGGCTGCTGGAAGTCGTTGGTGAGCGTGGACAAGGTCGATCTCGCTTCGGTTGGCGGCCGGCGACATGCCGGCATGCAGACGATCGTAGTCCCGGCGAGGTACCATGAGAAGCGCCAGCCGACAGCAAATTTATGGTGCCACGAACGCGCCACGAACGCGCCACGCCGGTGCCATGCCGGCGCCGCGCTCGACGCGCCATGCCCCGAGGCTTCCACACTGCGATATCCCGATGACGACTGCCTTTTCTTCCGGCGACGCACCGCTGTTGCCGCTCGACGCGCCGCTCGCGCGCACGGCCGGCGCGCCTTCGTTGCAGCGGCAACTGCTGCGCCGCGTGCGCGACGCGATTCTCGGCGGCGCGATGCCGGCCGGCACGCGGCTGCCCGGCACGCGCGCGCTGGCCGAGACGCTCGGCGTGTCGCGCAACACGACGGCGGCCGTCTACGAGCAGCTCGTCGCCGAAGGCTTCCTGCAATCCGATCGCCGCGGCACGCGCGTGGTCGGCCTGTCGCGGCCGGCCGCGCCGCGCCGGCGGGCCGCACCGCCGGCCGTCGCGCAGCGGCTCGGCCGGATCCGCCCGAGCCTGATCGGCGCCGGCGAGTCGGAAGGCTTCCGGCCGGGCGTGCCCGCGCTGTCGCATTTCCCGGTGGATGCATGGCGGCATGCGATCGACCGCGCGCTGCGCCGAGCCGGCCACGACCTGCTCGCGTATGGCGACCCGCTCGGCGAACGCGCGCTGCGCGAGTCGATCGCGCGCCACCTGGCCGTGGCGCGCGGCGTGCGCTGCGATCCGGAGCAGATCGTGATCACCGAAGGCGCGCAGGGCGCGATCGCGCTGTGCGCGCAGTTGCTGACGAACCCCGGCGACACGGTCTGGGTCGAGGAGCCCGGCTATCGCGGTGCGCGCACCGCGATGCAGGCGGCCGATCTCGACGTCGTGCCGATGCCGGTCGACGCGGAGGGGCTGCGCGCGGCCGACACGGACTGGCGCGAACGGACGCCCCGGCTCGTCTACACCACGCCGTCGAACCAGTTCCCGACCGGCGCGGTGCTGTCGATCTCGCGCCGGCTCGCGCTCATCGACGCCGCACGCCGGCATCGCGCGTGGATCATCGAGGACGATTACGACAGCGAGTTTCGGCATACCGGCGAGCCGATCGGCGCGTTGCACGGGCTCGCGGCCGATTCGCCGGTCGTCTATCTCGGCTCGTTCAGCAAGACGATGTTTCCGGCCTTGCGGATCGGCTTTCTCGTGTTGCCCGACGCGCTGCTCGCCGCGGTGCGGCCAGCGTTGCCGGAGATGCTGCGCGGCGGGACGCGCCACGTGCAGCTCGCGCTCGCCGATTTCATCGAGACGGGGGAGTACGGGCGCCATCTCGGGCGGATGCGGCGGCTGTATCGCGACCGGCGGCGCTCGCTGCTCGCCGCGCTGGACGACGCGTTCACCGTGCCGCATCAGGTCGAGGGCGGGCCGTGCGGGCTGCATCTGGCGTTGCGGCTGCCGGCCCGTTATCGCGACCGCGTGATCGTCGAAGCGGCGCGCGCGCACGGGATCGGGCCGTTCCCGCTGTCGGGGTTCTCGATCCACGCGACGTCGCCGGCCAACGGGCTCGTGCTCGGGTTCGGCAATACGTCGGCCGATGCGTTCGCGCCGATGCTGCGGACGCTGTCGACGATCGCGCATCGGGTCGCGGGCGAGTGAGGCGCAGTCGCATCGCCGCGAATTCACCGCAAATCCGCCACAAATCGCCGGAAGGCGCAGCGGGCGAGCCGGTGCTTACCGCACGCGTTCTACGCGCATGATCCGGTGCGCCGCTGCAAGGCTGAGCACGAGCAGCACCGCGACATACGCGACGACCGCGCTCCACGCACCGTGTTGCCAGAACGAGCCGCCGATCGAGCCCAGCACGCTCGACCCGAGGTAATAGGCCAGCAGGTAGAGCGACGCGGCGTGCCCCTTCGCGGAACCGGCGAGATGCCCGACCCAGCCGCTCGCGACCGCATGGGCGACGAAGAAGCCGATCGTGATCAGCACGATTCCGACGATGATCGCGACGAGCGAATGCGACAGCGTCAGCGCGAGGCCGGCCGCGAACACGAGCATGCCGCTGACGAGGACGGGCGCGCGCCCGAGACGATCGGCGAGCGCACCGGCGCTCGACGAAGACACCATCCCGAACAGATAGGCGCCGAAGATCAGCCCGCAGGCGGTCGCACTCAGGTTGAACGGTGCGGCCGTCAGCCGGAATCCGGCGTAGTTGTAGACGGTCACGAACGCGCCCATCACGAGGAAGCCGATCGCGAACACGAACGGCAGCCGCGCGTGATGCAGCTGCGCGTTCCACAGCCGCAGATGGTGACGCAGCGTCAGGTCGGTGCGCTTCACGAAGCGTCGCGACTGCGGCAGCAGCATCACGAACGCGACCGCCGCGACGAGGTCGACCACGCCGATCGTCAGCATCGCGGTGCGCCACGAGAAATACTCTTCGAGCGCGCTCATCCCGATCCGCCCGATCATGCCGCCGAACGCGGTGCCGCCGACGTAGAGTCCCATCGCCAGGCCCAGCCCGTCGGCGGCGATTTCCTCGGCGAGATAGGCCATCGCCACCGCCGGAACGCCGCCGAGCGCGAACCCTTCGAGCGCGCGCCAGAGCAGCAGCAGGTTCCAGTTCGGCGAAATCGCGGCGAGCAGGTTGAACAGCGCGGCCAGCGTCATCGACGCGAACATCAGCCCGCGTCGTCCGACGCGTTCGGACAGCGCGCCGGCGCACAGGATGGAGACCGCCAGCAGCCCGGTCGACAGCGACAGGGACAGCGAGCTCGACGCCGCGCCGATGTTGAACTCGCGTGCGAACGCGGGCAGCAGCGGCTGCACGCAGTACAGCAGCGAGAAGGTGGAAAAGCCGGCGAGGAACAGCGCCAGCGCGATGCGCTTGTAGGCTGCCGAGCGCGGCGACACGCCGATAGGCAGCGCATCCGGCGCGGCGTTCGCGGCGCGATTCGTGGCGGGTGACATTGCGGGAGTGGACATGACAGGTGCCCGATGGGTCAGGGAATGCCCGAATTCTTGCGCACGCTCATGTATATGTCCAATATATGAAATGAACCGTAGCGATACGTTTTTCGACTGGCTCGAACGCCGCCTCCATCTACCCCGGGATCACGTCAACGCATGGAACTTCGGCATCTCCGATACTTTCTGGCCGTGGCGGCCACATCCAACTTCACGAAGGCCGCGGAAACGCTCGGCATGGGTCAGCCGCCGCTCAGCCAGCAGATCAAGGCGCTCGAGAACGAACTCGGCGTGGCGTTGTTCAAGCGGACCGCACGCGGTGCTGAACTGACCGTGGCGGGAGAGTGTTCGCGGAAGAGGCACGGCGCGTGCTCGACGACGCGGAGCGCGCGGCGCGGGCGGCAAGACGGGCGGCGCGCGGGGAGATCGGGCAGTTGCGGGTCGGGTTCACCGGGACGGCGGCCTTCAATTCGAAAGTAGCGGACCTGATTCGCCGCTTTCGCGAAGCGTTTCCCGATACGGATCTGACGTTGCAGGAGGCGACCTCCGGCGTGCTGCTCGACGCGCTGGCGGCCGGGCGGCTCGACGTCGCGATCGTTCGTCCGGAACGCCGCATCGCGGACACGCTGCAGGCAGCGGACTGGGACGAGGAGCCGATGTTCGTCGCGATGCCGGTCGCGCATCGGCTCGCGCAGCGGCGTCGGATCGATCTGGCGGAGCTGGCCGACGAGGCGTTCGTGCAGGTGCCGCGCGAAGCGGGCAGCGCGCTGTTCGACGACATCGTCGCCGCGTGCAATGCCGCCGGCTTCCAGCCGCGCATGGCGCAGCCAGCGCCGCAAATCGCTTCGGCGGTGACGCTCGTCGCGGCCGGGCTCGGCGTGTCGATCGTGCCGAAGGCGATCACGCAGGTGCAGGTCGCGGGCGTCGTGTATCGGCAGGTCGCGGGAAACGGGCTGCGCGCGAGGCTCGCGATTGCGTCGCGGCGCGACGATCCGTCGGCGGTGGTGCGCAATTTTCTGGCGCTGGCCTGGTAGCGCGGGACGCATTGCGTCGCGCCTCGCCGCCGCGTCGGGGGAATGTTCCGATTGACGAACCGCGAACTTTGTCCGGAACGAACGCTGTCGCGGTTCCGCCGCTGCCCGACCACCCGGCATGCGGGTTTCGATTCGTATGTTCCCGAGGTGGCGTGGACTATAAATGGAGGGGTGTACCGGTGCTTGTCGGGCGTCCGCGCGTCTCGCGCGGGTCGGCGCTGCGACTGCCCGGGGGAGGTGCACCGTGGTTCGCCAGACGCTTGCTCGCGCCGTGCTTCGCACCGCGTTGATCGGGGGCGTGTTCGCCCTGGTTTTGGCGGCGCCGCCGGCCGCTGCCGGGACCGTCGCGCCGCCCGCCACGCCACCGGTGATGAAGAACAGGCCTGCCGCACGGTCTTACTCGATGCCGGTCGACTTCTCGGCGATCGTCGATCGCTACGGCCCGACGATCGTGACCGTCATGACCGCGGCGACCGACCAGCAGGCCGGCGGGCCGTCCTTCGTGTACCTCGATCCCGACGATCCGCTTGCCGCGTTCTTCCGCCGCGGCGCGCCGCTGCCGCCCGCGCAAGGCGCGCAGGCGCCTGCGCCTGATACGTCGCCGCGCGCGATCGCGGGCATCGGTTCGGGCTTCATCGTCGGCGCCGACGGGGTGATCCTGACTTCCGCGCATGTCGTCGCCGACGCGACCGATGTGACGGTGCGACTGGCCGATCGTCGAGAGTTGAAGGCGACGGTGGTGACCGTCGATCCGCAGAGCGACGTCGCCGTGCTGCACATCGACGCGACAAAGCTGCCGGTCGTGCATATCGGCGATTCGTCGCGGGTGCGTGCCGGCGAACCGGTGATGACGATCGGCGCGCCGGACGGCTCGGGCAACACGGTCACGGCCGGCATCGTCAGCGCGACGTCGCATGCGCTGCCGGACGGCAGCGCGTTTCCGTTCTTCCAGACCGATATCGCGGTGAACCCCGACAACTCGGGCGGCCCCGTGTTCAATCGCGCGGGCGACGTGATCGGCATCGCGGTGCAGGTCTATACGGATGCCGACCGTTATGCGAGCACGACGTTCGCGATTCCGATCGCACTCGCCATCAAGGTGCGTGCGCAGGTGCAGGCGCAGATGCGGGCCAATGCTCAGGCGCAGCGTGCGTCGTCCGGCAATGCGCTGGGTGTCGACGTGCAGGATGTCGGCGTCGGGCTGGCCGCGGCGTTCGGCCTGCCGCGTCCGGCGGGCGCGCTCGTCAACGGCGTCGATGCCGGCTCGCCCGCCGCCGCGGCCGGCGTGAAGCCCGGTGACGTGATCGTGAAGTTCGGCGGCAAGCCGATCGGACGGTCGGCCGAGCTGAATGACCTGGCCGCCGCGTTGCCGCCCGGCGCAAAGGCGCCGCTGCGGCTGATCCGCAACCGCACGCCGATGATGCTGACTGTCACGGGAGCGGGAGTTGGGGCCGGCGACGCGATCGACAACGCGGCCGCGACGGGCAGCAGTGCGGGCAGCGCGGGCACGGTTGGCGTGGCCGGTGCCGCCGGCGTGGCGATGGCCGCCGCGCGGCCGGCAGACTCCGGCGATCGGCTCGGGCTGACGATGCATCCGCTGAGCGACGCCGAACGGCGTTCGACCGGGCTCGCGGTCGGGATGATGGTGGATGCGGTGCACGGGCCGGCCGCGAACGCGGGCATCCGGCCCGGCGACGTCGTGCTCGAACTCAACGACACGCTGCTCGAAACGCCGGACGACGTGCAGGCGCTCGAAGCGAAAGGCGGCGTGATCGCCGTGCTGATTCAGCGCGAGAACGCACGCAAGTTCGTGTCGGTGCGGGCGCGGTAGGGTGTCGACGGGGGCGCGGGGAAGAGCGGCGGCGCTCCGTCGATTCGTCATGTGGACGATGCAGCGCATGCGACGGCTTGACCGGAAACGGCGAACAGGTTGCGACGCGCTTCATGGGCGCCCCTGATCGCGACGACGCGCAACGCGTGGCACCGGAATCGAGCGCACGTCGGCCGATGTACGTTGCACTCACGCCATGCCGGTGGTCGCATCGTTACGCATGCGATATTCAGTCGGCGTTGTCGACAGGTATTTCCGGAACAGCCGCGCCAGTTGGGCGCCACTGTTGATGCCACAGCGACGCGCGACCTTGTCGACCGGCAAGCTCGATTCCACCAGCATCCTGCAGCTCATGTTCAAGCGCGCGCGCTGCAGGTAGTCGGATGGCGTCATGCCGATCTCGCTCTTGAACCTTCTCAGGAAGTTGCGCGCGCTCATGGCCGCGACTTGCGCCGCAGCATCGATCGAGACGGGCCGGTCGACGTTCGCCTCCAGCCAGCGCGCGGATGCCGTGATCTGCTCGCTCACACGTGGCGCGTTGCTCGCCGCAACGAACGCATCCGACGGTGCAGGCGCCGGCATCGCCAGAGACCCGGACACTTGCCGCGCGAGCTCGCCGCCCAAATCGTCTTCGACCACGCGCAACGCAATGCGAATGGCATCAGGCTCGCCGCCCGGCGATCTGGCGGCCTGCATGTCGGGCGTGTCGTTGGCGGCACGAAATCCGCTCGGAAGACCTGCCGCATCCAGGAGAAGCTTTCCGTCTGCGATCGGATGAACGGTTTCGCATAGCGGATGCTGGCGGCGCAGCCAATCGATCAGCCGCTTGTCGCGACAGGCCGGATCAGCAGCCGCTCCGCCTGCGACGAACATGATCTGCTTGCCTTCCACGCGCCGCCGCGAATCGATGCTTTCCGTCCAGACGAAGACCGATGAAGAGGCGGCAATTCGGCCGCCGGCAGCGGACACCAGCGATACGTCATAGCGCGCCTCGCCGGACTGGCGAGCTGTCGTCAGCGCACTTGCCTTATGAAAGATCTCGATGATCGCCGCGACGTCGTGCAGTGCAAATCCGTTGGACAGCACAATGTCGACTCGCGTCGGCGCCCCTGCGGTGGGCATCCGCGAGCGAGACATGGTGGAGTGCTCCGATTCCATCGGTGATTCCCCAAGGATGTTGTTGACCGGCAGCGGCCCGCTTCGGGCTCTGCAACTCGAAGCCGTTGACGCATGCCTTACAGGCGGCCTTCGACAACTATCGCGTGGCCGGATTCGACAGCCTGTGGCCGCCTGAAACAGGCAAGCACCCGCGGACATGCGGCCCCGAGAATTCTAGAAAGGGCGGTCGGGTCGGCTTGACACTCCGTCTCAAAAAAACGGAACTTCTATCGGATGCGCTGGGCCCGGTCGAATTGCCGGAAGCACGAGCGATCAGGCTCGCCTTCGCGCAGGTGGTGAAATCGCGATTCGCAAACGATTGCGTGATGCTGAAGAAGCGGGAGGGGACGCGCCGTGTGCTACGGCAAAGCACGTACTGGTATGCTTCCCATGCTGCACTAGCGCGTTCCGGGCGAGCGATTGGATCGATATGGCGTTCAGGAGTGCTGGGCAGATCAAAGCCGGACGAAAATCAGCGAAGAGCGCCGCATTGAACGACGACCCACTACACACTGCGATACCGCCAGGCCGCCTGTTGTTGCCGCCGGAGCGGCCGGTGCTCGCGCCCGGCATCGTGCACAGCAGTTTCAGCGTTCAAGGCGACGCCCGTCGAAGCTTGCTGGCCTGGCAAGAGCGCATGAGTCCCGTCTACGACATATTGCCTTCGTCGAAGCAAGCCGAGGATACGTTCGATGCATCGATGTCCCGTTACACGATCGACAATCTGAGCATCTTCGACTTTCGCACGGGGCCGAACCTGGCCGTGCGATCGTTGGGTCGGGTTTCGACCGAGAGCGTGCGGGACGTCTCGTTCAGCATATACCTTGAAGGATCGCCGGGGCAGTTCCTGGGCGGCAAACCACGGTCCGACGCGCCGCACGTGCCGCACGTGCCAAGTATCCTCGCCCTGGACATGGATCAGCCGTGCACGGTCCGGAGTTTTCATAGCCGGATACTTCTCCTGTTTGTGCCACGCGCACTGGTGGAAAAGTCATTCCCTGATGCGGCGTCGCTGCATGGCCGCTGGATTCACGCTACCGATCCTCTGACGCGCATGCTGATCGAGCATCTGGTGGCGCTCAATAAAACCATCGTCGGACTGAGCAAGGACGAAGCGCATCGGTCCTTGCTCACGGCGGTAGAGTTGATCGTTGCGGCCTTCTGCCGCCAGGCGGGTCTTGCCGGCAATGCCCGCGCGGCGGTCCGCGCTGCTGTATACGGGCAAGTGCGGCGGCACGTCGAGGCAAATCTGCATGATCCGAATCTGTCGCCCGACAGCGTGTTGGCGTCGCTTAATCTCTCACGCGCCAGCGTGTACCGAATATTCGAGCATGAAGGGGGCTTGGCCGCTTATATCCGCAACCGCAGGCTGCGAATGGCGGCCGATGAACTGGTGCGCTTTCCCAATGTGGAGGTACAGGACGTTGCCTCGGGGTTGGGCTTCAATGATGCATCAAGCTTTACTCGTGCATTCCGTCGAGCCTTCGACATCTCGCCGCGAGATTTGCACGAGTACGCACCGTTGTTCCAGCATGGAGATACAAAACGGGAGCGCTTCACGAAGAGGCAGGGTTGAACGGATTGGCTCGTCGACTACGACGAACCTGGGTGGCAGCCGTGTTTCGATAGCCGCTCGAAAGCGGCCACTGACCTTGGCCATCGGGGTGAACGATTGCTGCATGCTCATTCGGACACTCGCGCGACCGCTCCAGTCGGCAAACGGCCGTTCCGACGAGAATGATTCGGATCTCGTCATCTGCCAAAGCGCCCCTGACCTGCAGTCAGGATGTTCAGTACCTGGTGAATTCTCAACCCGGCGGATTGGCGCCGCGGCGACATGCTACGATCAATGCGATCCGACTTTCATCCCGACGCACCATGACGACAATGTATGAATTGCTCGGTGTGCGCGAGAACGCCACCGACGAGGAAATCAAGCGCGGCTACCGGAAAGCAGCGATGAAAGCACATCCCGACCGCAACGTCGGGTCCGAAGCGGACGCGCATGCGCGATTTCAGGAGATCAAGGAGGCATACGCGATTCTCTCGGACCCGAAGCTGCGCCGCGTCTATGACACCGTTTACGCAGAGGAAATGCGCCGTCACGCACGGCTTCGCGAAGAAGAGGAACGCCTGAAGGCAGAGCGCGAAGCGGAATATGCGCGGTTCGTGGCATTGGCGATGCGCTTCGCCGAGCAAGGGCACAACCGCGACGTCGTGTTCGGTGTTCTGCTCGGCCGTGATTGCGATGTTCAACTCGCCGAGCGCATTGCCGGCAGTGTGGTCGAGCTGCATGCGTCGCGCCAGCCGGGCGCATCGCGGGACGGGCAGCGTGATGAGCAGATGCCGCAAGGCGACGAGAGGGCGACACAGGAGGCATCGGAGCAGGCGCCAAAGAGCGACGCACGAAGGAGTGACGAACACGCGCATACGGATTTTTTCAGCGCTCTGTGGCACGGCGTGTTCGGGCTGCGCCCGTGAGTCCTGGTGGGGGACCGGTTTTGCAAACGCGGAACTTGGCCGCGGTCGGTGGCATCTTCGGCGGAGGTTCTTCGATCGACTGCTTTATGAATTGACGGCTAGTTGGGCAGTGTTCGGCCACAAACGGCCGTTCGACACAGCTTTTTAGATCGTCGACAATCGGTGCAGATAAGGGCGTGGTCTTTAGCGGTTACCGTCGATCAGATCGTTCAGCAGCGCATCGAACGCGGCCTGTGCGTCTTCAAGTTCCTGCAGGGCGGCATCAAAGGTTTGCAGCGCGAACGGCGAGGGCTCGCCGCTGCCTTGCGGCGGAAATTGCTTCTGCATCGAGGCGAACGTACTCTGCACGCGCAGCGTGGCGGCCACCATGCGCTCCATCGCCTGGGTTTCTTCGGCTCGGGCCTGTTCCGGATTCATTCCTCTCTCCTTGGATGGTTTTCTTGAAGACCAGATCGTACACGCTGTGTCCGTTCTTGCCGCCATTGGCAGAACGACTCCGTTGAAGGTTCCGACGGCACGCTGCGGGAGAAGCAATTTAATCGGGCATGATTCCGCAGTCGCGCCGAGGCCAAGATACTCATCGAGCGTGGCTACAAAATCCCGCTGCAGGTCACAACGATTGGCCGCTTTGGATGAATCTGAAGGGCCGTTCAGGGTCGACAACCGACCTCCCCGGAAATCCACGAAGAACGTCTTTTGCATTGCGCACGTCCACGCGACGCGTGCGGGGTGGGCACCCGCTTGCATCCAAACTTGCCGATCGCTTCCGAGCCGGCTGCACCGCGACACGCAACGCTGATCCTGCTGTGCGCGTTCTCGGTGCTGCCGTTGAGCCTGTTCCTGCCGTCGCTGCCGGCGATCGCGCGCGACCTGCGTGCCGACTATGCGCTCGTCGCGCTGTCGCTAGGCGGCTACGCAGCGGTCGCCGTGTCGCTCGAGTTCGTGATGGGGCCGCTCTCGGACCGGTCCGGGCGGCGACCGATCATGCTGACGCGCCTCGGCATCTTCACGCTCGGGTCGCTGGGCTGCGCGATGGCGACCAGTCCACGGCGATCGCGCTGGCGGCCGCGGTGTGCGTACGAATCTTCGACGCCCGCGAACGGCGCGCGTGATTGACGCGACAGGACCGGCATGCCGATCCGGCGCGATGCGATCGCTGCCCGGATCGACAAGGAGCGATACGACCCGACCCGACGTCCGTCGGACCGACTGCGCATCGCATGCGCCCGCACGATGCCTTACGGCTTCGCCCCCATCGTGAACTCGAACGTCGCGACGCCGTCGACGCCACCCGTCACGCGGTCGCCCGGCTGCAGCGCGCCGACGCCGGCCGGCGTGCCGGTGAAGATCAGGTCGCCGGCCTTCAGCTCGACCGAGCGCGACACGTACGCGATCACGTCCGGCACGGCCCAGATCATGTCGGCGAGATCGCCTTGCTGGCGCGTTTCGCCATTGACCGCGAGCCAGATCCGGCCGCTTGCCGGATGGCCGGTCGCGGTCGCCGCGCGCAGCGCGGTCACGGGGCCCGACGCGTCGAAACCCTTCGCCCAGTCCCACGGCCGGCTAAGCTTCTTCGCTTCGGCCTGCAGGTCGCGGCGCGTGAGGTCGACGCCGACGCCGTAGCCCCACACGTGCGACAGCGCATCGGCCGGGTCGATCGACCGGCCGTCCTTGCCGATCGCGACGACCAGCTCGATTTCATGATGGAGGTCGCCGGTCAGCGGCGGATACGGGACGGTGCCGGCGGCCGGGACGATCGCGTCGGCCGGCTTCGTGAAGAAGAACGGCGGTTCACGGTCGGGATCGGCGCCCATTTCGCGTGCGTGGTCGGCGTAGTTGCGGCCGACGCAGAACACGCGGCGCACCGGAAAGCGCGCGGACGACTGTTCGACTTCGACGGAAGGACGCTCGGAAGCGTCGATGACGTATGCGGACATCGGATGACCTCGTTCGATGAATAGACGGATGCCGTTGCCCGCGCAATGCGACGCGGGCCGGCATGCATGGAACGATACCCGACGCATGCGCGCCGGGATGCGACGCAACTGCGCTTTAACCGGACAAATCTACGCGTCGCCGGCCGTCGGCGCTGCGTCGGCGTCCGGCAGCGCGGCGTTGGCATCCCGGTACGCCTTCGGCGACACGCCGACCCGCGCGCGGAAGCGCCGCGCGAAATACCCTTCGTCGCGGAAGCCGACCGAGCGCGCGATGTCGGCGATGCGCCGGCTCGTATGCGCGAGCAGCGACTGCGCGAGCGCGATCCGGCGCTCGGTCACGAGATCGGTGAAGGTGCTGCCGGTTTCCTTGCGCACCAGGTGCGCGAGGTAGTTCGGCGACAGGAACGCGGCCTCGGCGGTGGCCGCGAGCGTGAGGTCCTCGCGGGTCAGGTTCGCGCGCACGTGGCGCAGCACGCGAGCGAGGGCGTCGCGCCGGCCCGCGCGCTGGGCGCCACGCTGCGCGAGCTTGTCGAGCGCGCCCGCGTACTGCGTGCAGACGAGGCCGATCAACTGCAGCAGGTAGCCGCGCAGCAGCGTGGTCGAGCCGAAGGTGCGCACGCGGTCGGCATCGAGCATGCACAGCGCGAGGCGCCGCGCCTCGTCGAACGCGTCGCCGGTCAGGATGAAGTCGAGATGTTCCTGGAAGCGGAACGGCGTCAGCTCCGGAAAGCGCTGCGCGGGGACATCCTCGAGATCGAGCGGATCGACGTCGAGATCGGCGCGCAGGAACGCCTGGCTGAAGTTGATGACGATGAAGTGCGCGCCTTCCGGATGCGGAATCAGGTGTTCTCGGTGCGGCAGCACGAACGCGAGCGCGCCGCGCGGAAACGGCCGCGTGACGCCGCCGATCCGCTGCTCGGTGTCGCCGCCGAGGTTGAACTGGATCTGGAAATACGCGTGCCGGTGCGGCTCGGTGATCGCCTGGCGCGACGCCTGGTCGCGGATGTAGAAATCGAGCCGGTCGCTGCGTTCGGGCATCCCGTACAGGCGCGGCGGGGCGGTGGAGGGCATGAAGGATTCTGCTGTTGGTGACGCGGTTGAGCCGCGATGGTACAGCGAACCGGGCGCGGCCGGAATCCGCGGGCCGATCCGCGCAGGCTGGGCGGGCGGGGACACGCTCCATCCGGCCCGGCGACACCGCAATCAGGCGGCCGAACAAAGTCGATGTCGTTCCGGTTCGTCGCGACAGGGAGCAGGGGCGCGCCCGGTTTCCGTCAGCCGGCGATCAGCGGCGCGACGCGCCGCCGCAGTTCCGGCACGACCTCGGCATCGAACCACGGATGGTGCTTGAACCACGCCTGGTTGCGCGGCGACGGATGCGGCAGGGGCAGCACGTCGGGGCCGTAGTCGCGCCACGCCTGCACGGTGTCGGTCAGCGTCGCCTGGCGCGTGTCGCGCAGGAAATGCCGCTGCGCGTACTGGCCGATCAGCAGCGTCAGCCGGATCGACGGCAATTCGGCGAGCAGCCGGTCGATCCACAGTGGCGCGCATTCAGGACGCGGCGGGTTGTCGCCGCTCGCGCCGCGGCCGGGGTAGCAGAAACCCATCGGCACGATCGCGAAGCGGGTCTCGTCGTAGAACGTGTCGGCGTCGACACCGAGCCAGTCGCGCAGCCGCTTGCCGCTCGCATCGTCCCACGGGATGCCGCTCGCATGGACGCGGGCGCCGGGCGCCTGCCCGACGATCAGGATGCGGGCGTCGCGATGGGCGCGCACGACGGGGCGCGGGCCGAGCGGCAGGTCGGCTTCGCAGGCGCGGCACGCGCGGATTTCGGTGAGCAGCACGTCGAGCGGTGTGCGCGTTCGTTTCGGCATCGATTCTGAACGGGGACGGACTGGCGGCGCGGCGAGCCGGAGCGGACCGGCGCATCGGGTCAGGCATTCCGCGGGGCGCGGCATGGTGCTGCGCGGCGGCCCCGGCATCCGTGCCGGGATCACCGGTCCGCCGCACCGCCTTCGGCGACCGCAGCATCATACAACGCCGTCTGCGCGATCGCCGCGGCGATGGCCGCGTCGTCGTGCGTGCCGTCGAGCATGCCCCAGCGCCGGTATTGCAACAGGAACCACCGGCCTTCCTGCGGATCCGGCCGGTTCACGGCGCCGCCGTCGTGGAAGCGGATCGGCAGCGGCGGCTGCGCGAACGGCCCCGGGCCGTAGTCGCCGAGCAGGCGCGGCGCGATCAGCCGGGCCGGCACGCCGAGCGCATCGGGCGACGCGAGCCAGCCGGCCGCGTCGCGACGGTGCGCGGCGCTGTCGAGCCACGCGCACGCATCGACGAGCGTGCGGATCAGCGCGCGCGCGGTGGCCGGATACAGCGCGACGAAATCGCGCCGGGCCGCGAGCACCTTCTCCGGATGATCGGGCCAGATCTCGCTGGTGACGGCGACGGTCCGGCCCGCGCCGCACGCTTCGGCCACCGCGTGCCACGGCTCGCCCGCGCAGAAGCCGTCGAGTTCGCCGCTCGCGAGCGCCGCGACCATCTCGGGCGGCGGAATCACGACGCTGCGCACGTCGCGCAACGGATCGATGCCGTGCGACGCGAGCCAGTGGTTCAGCCACATCGCATGCGTGCCGGTCGGGAAGGTCTGCGCGAGCAGCGGCTTGCGTCCGAGCGTCGCGAGCGCCGCGCGGACGTCGCCGCTTGCGCGGTAAGCGTCGGCGAGGCCGCGGGCGAACGTGATCGCCTGGCCGTTGCGGTTCAGCACCATCAGCGCGGCCATGTCGGCCTGCGGGCCGCCGATGCCGAGCTGCAGCCCGCACACGAGCCCGTACAGCGCGTGCGCGGCGTCGAGTTCGCCGCTCAGCAGCTTGTCGCGCACGGCGGCCCAGGACGGCTGGCGGCTCAGTTCCAGCGTCAGGCCGTGGCGCGCGCCGAGATTCAGCTGCTGCGCGACGATCAGCGGGGCCGCGTCGCTCAGCGCGACGAACCCGAGACGAAGATGCGCGCGTTCCGGCGCGGCGGGAGGCGAAGGGTTCATGGCATTCATGACGGTTGGGTCGCATCGAGCAGTTGCCGCGCGACGTCGACGATGCGCAGGCCCTGGTCCATCGCGCGCTTGCGCAGCAACGCATACGCATCGTGCTCGGACAGCCTGCGCTGATCCATCAGCAGGCGCTTCGCGCGATCGATCAGCTTGCGTTCGGCGAGCTCGCGCTCGACGTCGGCGAGCCGGCGGCGCAGCGCATCGTCGTGCGAGAAGCGCGCAAGCGCGACTTCGAGGATCGGCGCGAGGCGCTCGGCCGACAGGCCCTCGACGAGATACGCGCTGACGCCGGCGCCGACCGCCGCGTGAATCAGCGCCTGGTCGGCATCGTGACTGAACATCAGCACGGGGCGCGGCGCGGTCGCGTGCATCACGGCCAGTTGCTCGAGCGTGTCGCGCGACGGCGAATCGGTATCGATGATCACGACGTCGGGGCGCTGCTCCTCGACGGCCGCGGGCAGGCGCGCGGGCGTCGCGACGTCGTTGAGCATCTCGTAGCCGAGGCGCGCGAGCGCGTCGCCGAGTTCGCCGATCGGCTTGTCGGTGTCGGTGACGAGCAGCACGCGCAGGCGTGCGGGCGGGACGGACGAACTCATGACGCGAACGGGGACGGACCGGCTTCGGTGCAAGGGTTGAACGGGGGTTGCGGGGTGCGGGCGGAAGTCGATGTGCGCGGAACCTCGCGCATGCATCCCCGGCAGCCGGCGTGAACGCGGCCGCGGTGAGCGGAACGGGCGTGCGGACGGTGCCGCGTGACGTGACCCATGCTACGCCGCCCGCGACAGGAGCGCCTCGCCGGCGACATCGGTGCACCGCACGGCGGTTTCGCCGATCGCCGCGCCGACCAGCATCACGGCCGGGCTGCCGAGCCGGGCCGCCGCGACGCCGCGCGCGAGGCCGCCGAGCGTGCCGGTCCAGCGGCGCTCGTGCGGCGTGCCGGCCCACTGCACGGCGGCGGCCGGCGTCGACGCGGGCAAGGCGGCGAGCAGGCCCGCCGCGATGCTGTCGACGCGGCTCATGCCCATGTAGATCGCGAGCGTGGTGCCGGTCGCCGCGAGCGCCGCCCAGTCGGGTTCGCCGTGGTCCTGGCGGTGTGCGGTGACGAACGTGACGCCCTGGCAGTGCTCGCGGTGCGTGAGCGAGATGCCGAGGCTCGCGGCGGCCGCGAAACCCGACGAGATGCCGTTGACGATGTCGACGGGAATCGCGGCGGCGCGCAGCGTCGCGAGTTCCTCGCCGGCGCGGCCGAACAGCAGCGCGTCGCCGCCCTTGACGCGCACGACGTGCGCGCCGCGCAGCGCGTAGCGGCGCATCAGTTTCTCGATGAACGCCTGCGGCGTGGAGCGGCAACCGCCGCGCTTGCCGACGCGGATCACGCGCGCGTGCGGCGCGAGTTCGACGATGCCGGGCGCGACGAGATCGTCGAGCAGCAGCACGTCGGCGGCCGCCAGCGCCTTCACGGCCTTCAGTGTGAGGAGATCGGGATCGCCGGGCCCGGCGCCCAGCAGCGTGACTTTTCCAGTCGTCATGTCGTGTTCCAGTGCCGCGTGCGTGCGGCGGTCGATAGCGCATTGTTGCTTGCGGCGGCGGCGAGCGGTCGACGCGATCGCGACATCCGGCCGTGCCGGGCACGGGGGGACGTCGTTGTCCTGATCTGTTGCGCCCGCCTGCAACGGCGGGCCCGACTTGCGGGGACTGCCCACCGGCGCCGTTGCCGGTGTGGTCCGGAATCAGCAATATCCGGGCCAACCTGCTCGAACCGGGCGGCGAGCGCGGCAACAGACGTGGCGACAAATGCGGCAATAAGTGCGGCGATACACACGGCGCGACCGCCACGACGGACGCCGGCCCGCATGCGGCCGCGGGGCCGCGGCGCACGCGATGCCGCATCGGCGTGCATCGCGGCCCCGTCCACGCGCACCGCGATGTCGCACGGCGACAGTGCTGCAGCGCACCGTATCTGTGCCTCGCTGCATCCCGACGCATCATGCGCGGCGTCGTGCAGCGACGCGTGCAACGGCCGGCGAGCCTTGTGCGGCGGGGCTGCAGGTGCGATTCGGGCCGATATGGCACGGCGTTTGCGTAAGCTGGCTCGGGCGGGTCAATGGCGATTCGTCCGCAGTACCGATTACCGACGCGCCCGGAAACGGGCTTCATGGGCAACGGCGTCCTACACATCGGGTCTCGACGAGACCGGGTGTGCAGGACGCCGTTTTTCGTTTGGCGGATGACATGACCGACAAAGCTACCCGTATCGATCTCTTCAGCTTCCGCACCGCGCCGATGCGCGCGTTCCACATGACGTGGATGGCGTTCTTCGTATGCTTCTTCGCGTGGTTCGCATGCGCGCCGCTGATGCCGCTGATTGCACGCGAGTTCCATCTCACCGCGGCACAGGTCGCGAACATCAACATCGCCGCGGTGGCCGCGACGATCGCCGTGCGGCTGCTGGTCGGCCCGATGTGCGACCGCTTCGGCCCGCGCCGCGTGTATGTCGGGCTGCTGGTGCTCGGCGCGATTCCGGTGTTCGCGGTGTCGTTCTCGCACGACTATGTGACGTTCCTGATCTGCCGGCTCGGCATCGGCGCGATCGGCGCGGGCTTCGTGATCACGCAGTACCACACGTCGGTGATGTTCGCGCCGAACGTGGTCGGCACCGCGAACGCGACCACCGCCGGCTGGGGCAACGCGGGCGCGGGCGCGACGCAGGCGATGATGCCGCTGCTCGTCGCGGCCGGCCTGATGCTCGGCTTCGGCGACGACGCGTCGTGGCGCATCGCGCTCGTCGTGCCGGGCGTCGCGATGCTCGCGATGGCCTGGGCGTACTGGCGCTTCACGCAGGACTGCCCGCAAGGCGACTTCGTCGCGCTGCGCAAGCAGGGCGTGACGGTCGACAGCGGCAAGAAGGGCGGCTGGGCGAGCTTCTTCGCCGCGTGCGGCAACTATCGCGTGTGGATGCTGTTCGTCACGTACGGCGCGTGCTTCGGCGTCGAGGTGTTCATCCACAACATCGCCGCGCTGTACTACGTCGATCACTTCAAGCTGTCGCTGAAGGACGCGGGCTTCGCGGTCGGGATGTTCGGGCTGCTCGCGCTGTTCGCCCGCGCGCTCGGCGGCTGGCTGTCGGACAAGATCGCCGCGCGCCGCAGCCTCGACGTGCGCGCGACGCTGCTGTGCGCGCTGATCGTCGGCGAAGGGCTCGGGCTGGTCTGGTTCTCGCATGCGCAAGGCATCGGCATGGCGCTCGTCGCGATGCTGACCTTCGGCCTCTTCACGCACATGGCTTGCGGCGCGACCTATGCGCTGGTGCCGTTCATCGACCGCAAGGCGCTCGGCGGCGTCGCGGGGATCGTCGGCGCGGGCGGCAACGTCGGCGCGGTGGCCGCGGCGTTCCTGCTGAAGGGCGTCGGCGACGTGCAGCACACGCTGAGCCTGCTCGGGCTCGCCGTCACCGCGACCGCGCTGTGCGCGATGGCCGTGCGCTTCAGCGAGGAACACAAGGCACGCGAGGCCGAGCTGCGCGACCGCGCGCTCGCCGCCGCCGGCGCCGCGAACTGATCGACCGAAGGAAACGTCATCATGAAACTCATCGTCATCGGCCACGGGATGGTCGGCCACAAGCTCCTCGAATGCGTCGCCGCGCAAGCCGGCGCGGCGGGCGCGCTGCAGGTCACTGTGCTCGGCGAGGAACCGCGCCCGGCGTACGACCGCGTGCACCTGTCGGAATTCTTCGCGGGCAAGTCGGCCGACGACCTGTCGCTCGTCGAACCCGGCTTCTTCGAGCGTCATCCGCAGTTCGACCTGCGCCTGAACGCGTGCGTCGCGTCGATCGATCGCGACGCGCACACGGTCACGCTCGCGTCCGGCGAAACGCTCGCGTACGACAAGCTGGTGCTCGCGACGGGCTCGCGTCCGTTCGTGCCGCCGGTGCCGGGGCGCGATCGCGCGGGCTGCTTCGTGTACCGGACGATCGAGGATCTCGAAGCGATGCAGGCGTGCGGCACGCACGCGAAGCGCGGCGTGGTGATCGGCGGCGGACTGCTCGGCCTCGAATGCGCGAAGGCGCTGCGCGACATGGGGCTCGACACGCACGTCGTCGAATTCGCGCCGCGGCTGATGGCGGTGCAGGTCGACGACGGCGGCGGCCGGATGCTGCGCGCGAAGATCGAGGCGCTCGGCGTGACCGTGCATACGGGCAAGAACACGCTCGAAATCGTCGACGGCGAAGAAGGCACGCACCGGATGGCGTTCGCCGACGGTTCGCATCTCGATGCCGACATGATCGTGTTCTCGGCGGGCATCCGCGCACGCGACGAACTGGCGCGTGCGTGCGGCCTCGAAATCGGCCCGCGTGGCGGCGTCGCGATCGACGACGCGTGCCGCACGAGCGACGCCGACATCTACGCGATCGGCGAATGCGCGGCCTGGAACGGGATGGTGTACGGGCTCGTCGCACCGGGCTACGACATGGCGCGCGTGGTCGCGAAGCAGCTCGGCGGCGCCCCGGAAGAAGCGGCCGACGCCGCATTCGCGGGCGCCGACATGAGCACCAAGCTGAAGCTGATGGGCGTCGACGTCGCGAGCATCGGCGACGCGCACGGCGCGACGGCCGGCAGCCGCACCTACCAGTACGCGGACGAGCGCCGCCAGGTCTACAAGAAGCTGGTGGTGTCGGACTGCGGCAAGTTCCTGCACGGCGCGGTGATGGTCGGCGACGCGACCGAATACGGCACGCTGCTGCAGATGATGCTGAACCGCATCGAGCTGCCCGAGTCGCCGGAATTCCTGATCCTGCCGTCGTCGGACGGCGCGGCGAAGCCCGCGATCGGCGTCGACGCATTGCCGGACGGCGCGCAGATCTGCTCGTGCAACAACGTGTCGAAGTCGCAGATCTGCGCGGCGGTGGCCGACGGCGCGACGAGCCTGGGCGCACTGAAGTCGTGCACGGGCGCGGGCACGTCGTGCGGCGGCTGCGTGCCGCTCGTCACGCAGATCATGAAGGCCGAGATGAAGAAGCAGGGCCTCGCGGTCAACAACCATCTGTGCGAGCACTTCCCGTATTCGCGCCAGGAGCTGTTCCACCTGATCCGCGTCGAGCGCATCACGACCTTCGACGCACTGCTCGCGAAGCACGGCCACGGGCTCGGCTGCGACGTGTGCAAGCCGGCGGTGGCGGGCATCCTCGCGTCGTGCTTCAACGAGTTCGTGCTGAAGAAGGAGCATGCGGGGCTGCAGGATTCGAACGACTACTACCTCGCGAACATCCAGCGCGACGGCACGTACTCGGTCGTGCCGCGCATGCCGGGCGGCGAGGTGACGCCGGAAGGGCTGATCGCGGTGGGCCAGGTCGCGAAGAAGTACGGGCTCTACACGAAGATCACCGGCGGCCAGCGCGTCGACCTGTTCGGCGCGCGCGTCGAGCAGCTGCCGTCGATCTGGGAAGAACTGATCGCGGCCGGCTTCGAATCGGGGCATGCGTACGGCAAGGCGCTTCGTACCGTGAAGTCGTGCGTCGGCTCGACGTGGTGCCGCTACGGCGTCGACGATTCGGTCGGCCTCGCGATCGACCTCGAGAACCGCTACAAGGGCCTGCGCGCGCCGCACAAGATCAAGTTCGGCGTGTCGGGCTGCACGCGCGAGTGCGCGGAAGCGCAAGGCAAGGACGTCGGGATCATCGCGACCGAGAAGGGCTGGAACCTGTACGTATGCGGCAACGGCGGGATGAAGCCGCGCCACGCGGAACTGCTCGCGTCCGACCTCGACCGCGCCACGCTGATCCGCTACATCGACCGCTTCCTGATGTTCTACGTGCGCACCGCCGACCGGCTGCAGCGCACCAGCGTGTGGCGCGACAACCTCGAAGGCGGGCTCGACTACCTGGCCGACGTCGTCGTGCGCGACACGCTCGGGATCGCGGCCGAACTCGAAGCCGACATGCAGAACGTGGTCGACACCTACGAATGCGAATGGAAGAAGGCCGTCACCGATCCGGACACGCGCAAGCGCTTCCGCCACTTCGTGAACAGCGACGCGCCGGACACGACCATCGCATTCGTCGAGACGCGCGGCCAGATCCGGCCTGCCACGCCGGCCGAGCGCGCGGGCGGCAGGCCCGTCGCGATCCCCGTCGTCGCCGAACCCGCCACCGTGTGACTTCGACCGACACCAGCGTCTTTTCCAAGGAGCCCATCATGAACGATCGTCATCCCCTGTCCTGGACTCGCGTGTGCCCGCTCGACGACATCGTGCCGAACACCGGCGTGTGCGCGCTCGTCAACGGCGAGCAGGTCGCCGTGTTTCACGTCGCGCATGCCGAGGAAGGCGGCGTGTTCGCGATCGGCAACGTCGACCCGGTGTCGCAGGCGGCGGTGATGTCGCGCGGGCTGATCGGCAGCCTCGGCGAGCGCGTGGTGGTCGCGTCGCCGCTGTACAAGCAGCATTTCGACCTGCGGACCGGCGAATGCCTCGAAGCGCCCGAGCAGTCGGTGAACGCGTATCCGTCGCGGGTCGAGGACGGCTTCGTATGGATTGCCGCCTGAACGCCCCGGAGCACGCATGAGCGCGACCCCTGTCAAGAGCGTGTGCCCATACTGCGGCGTCGGCTGCGGGATGGTGCTGCACGTCGAGGATGACGAAGTCGTCAAGGTGTCGGGCGACTCCGACCATCCGGCCAACTTCGGACGGCTGTGCACGAAGGGTTCGTCGGCGCATGTCGCGCTGCGCCGCTCGGGGCGGCTCGACCGCGCGTTCGCGCGGCGCGCGCGCGAGGACGACCTCGTGCCGCTGCCGGCCCGCGACGCGATCGCCGAGACCGCGCGGCGGCTGCGCGCGGTGCTCGACGCGCACGGGCCCGACGCACTGTCGTTCTACGTGTCGGGGCAGATGTCGATCGAGGCGCAATACCTCGTGAACAAGCTCGCGAAGGGCTTCGTCGGCACCAACAACATCGAGTCGAACTCGCGCCTGTGCATGGCGAGCGCGGGCACCGGCTACAAGCAGTCGCTCGGCGCGGACGGCCCGCCGGGGTCGTACCAGGACTTCGATCGCGCGAACCTGTTCTTCGTGATCGGCGCGAACATGGCCGACTGCCACCCGATCCTGTTCCTGCGGATGATGGATCGCGTGAAGGCCGGCGCGAAGCTGATCGTCGTCGATCCGCGCCGCACCGGCACCGCCGACAAGGCCGACCTGTTCCTGCAGATCCGGCCGGGCACCGATCTCGCGCTGACCAACGGATTGCTGCACCTGCTGCACGCGAACGGCCGCACCGATGCCGCGTTCATCGATGCGTACACCGAAGGCTGGGACGCGATGCCCGCGTTCCTCGCCGACTACACGCCCGAGCGCGTCGCCGAGATCACTGGCCTCGCCGAAGCCGACATCCGCACGGCCGCGCAATGGATCGGCGACGCGCAGGAATGGATGAGCTGCTGGACGATGGGGCTCAACCAGAGCACGCACGGCGTGTGGAACACCAACGCGATCTGCAACCTGCATCTCGCGACGGGCACGATCTGCCGGCCTGGCAGCGGGCCGTTCTCGCTGACCGGCCAGCCGAACGCGATGGGCGGGCGCGAGATGGGCTACATGGGGCCCGGGCTGCCGGGCCAGCGCTCGGTGCTGTCCGACGACGACCGGCGCTTCGTCGAGCACCTGTGGCGCGTGCCGGCCGGCACGCTGCGCAAGGACGCGGGCCGCGGCACCGTCGACCTGTTCGAACGGATGGCGGCCGGCGACATCAAGGCGTGCTGGATCGTCTGCACGAATCCGGTCGCGACGGTGCCGAACCGGCAGAACGTGATCGCCGGGTTGCAGGCCGCGGAGCTCGTGATCGCGCAGGACGCATTCCTCGACACCGAGACCAACCGCTACGCGGACATCCTGCTGCCCGGCGCGCTGTGGGCCGAGGGCGACGGCGTGATGATCAACTCCGAACGCAACATGACGCTGATGCGTGCCGCGGTTGCGCCGCCCGGCGACGCGCTGCCGGACTGGCGCATCGTCGCGGAAGTCGCGCGCGCGATGGGTTTCGGCGATGCGTTCGACTATGCGTCGGTGGCCGACGTGTTCGACGAGATCGTGCGCTTTTCGAATCCGGCGACCGGCTACGACCTGCGCGGCGCGAGCCATGCGGCGCTGCGCGAGGGCCCGGTGCAATGGCCGGTCGCGCCGGGCACCGCGCGCGAGCGGCACCCGGTCCGCTACCTGAACGACGGCGTGAGCCAGACGCCGCGCGCGGCAGCCGACGGCGGCGCTGCGCCGCGCCTCGCGTTCCCGACGCCGTCGGGCAAGGCGCGCTTTTTCGCTCGGCCGCACGTCGATCCGGCAGAGCTGCCGGACGATACGTTCCCGATCGTGCTGAACACCGGCCGGCTGCAGCATCAATGGCACACGATGACGAAGACGGGCAAGGTCGCGATGCTGAACAAGCTCAATCCGCGCCCGTTCGTCGAACTGCATCCGGACGACGCGAGCGCGCTCGGCATCGCCACGCAGGACAGCGTCGAGATTCGCTCGGCGCGCGGCCGCGCCGTGCTGCCGGCCGTCGTGACCGAGCGCGTGCAACGCGGCAACTGCTTCGCGCCGATGCACTGGAACGACGTGTACGGCGAGGACCTGTGCATCAACGCGGTGACGAACGACGCGATCGATCCGGAATCGCAGCAACCCGAACTGAAGTATTGCGCGGTCGCGCTCGCGCGCGTCGACACGGACGCGTTCGCGTCCGCCGCCGACGACACGGCGCGACCCGATGCCGCCGCCGGCGACGCGCGGCCCGTGCCGGCGGCGGCGCAGATCACGGCTTCACAGGAATCCGACATGGCAGACCTCGACACTTTCGCGGCCGCGCTCGGCGTGGCCGATCTCGCGCCGCCGCCGCTCACCGACGCGGAGCGCCTGTACGTGGCCGGCCTCGTCAGCGGGCTGAAGGCGAGCGCCGGCCGGCGCGATGGCGGCGTGCCGGTGCTGCCGGCCGGCGCGCCGCTCACGCCGCCGGTGCGGTTCTGGCTCGACGGGATGCTGGCGGGGCTGTTCAGCCGAGCGGTGCCGGCCCACACCGCGGAAGGCGCTGTGCCCGCACTGTCGGCCGAGGCCGCCGCGCCCGGCGGCGTGCGGATCGTGCGCACGCGCCCGAAGGTCGTGCTGCTGTGGGCGTCGCAGACCGGCAACATCGAATCGCTGACCGAGGACTACGCGACGCAGCTGATGAACGCCGGCTTCGAGATCCGCACCGCGTGCATGTCCGACTATCCGGTCGCGTCGCTGGCCGGCGCGCAATACGTGCTGCTGATGACGAGCACGTTCGGCGACGGCGACGCGCCCGACAACGGCAGCGAGTTCTGGGACGCGCTGCAGGCCGGCAGCGCCGCGCGCCTCGACGGCGTGCACTTCGCGGTGCTCGCGTTCGGCGATCGCAACTACGACCAGTTCTGCGGGCACGGCCGCCGGCTCGATGCAAGGCTCGCGGAACTCGGCGCGGCGCGCCTGTGCGCGCGCGTCGATTGCGACGTCGAGTTCCAGCGCGATGCCGACCAGTGGCTCGAACGCGTGGTCGCCCGGATCAAGGAAGCGGATGCGGCGCTGCATGCGGTGCCGACCGCCGGGATGAGCGCGTCGGGGCTGCTGCCGACCAAGGCGCATCCGGCGCCGTCGAAGCTCGTCGCGAACCTGCGGCTCAACCGGCCGGGCGCCGCGAAGGACACGCGCTACGTGTCGCTGTCGACCGAAGGCGCGAACCTCGAATACGAAACCGGCGACGCGCTCGGCGTGTGGCCGACCAACTGCCCGGAGCTGGTCGACGAGCTGCTGTCGGTCACCGCGCTGAAGGCCGACGCCCCCGTGTCGGTCGCGGGCGTCGGCGACATGCGGCTCGGCGATGCGCTGGCGCGCCACTTCGACATCACGCGCCCGCACCCCGACACGCTCGCGTTCATCGCGTCGCGCAGCGCGAACGGTGCGCTGAAGGCGCTGCTCGGCGACGATCGCAAGGCCGACCTGAAGCAATGGTTGTGGGGGCAACAGCTCGCGGACGTGCTGCACGAATTCCCGGTCGAGCTGTCGGGCGCGGAGCTGGTCGGGATGCTGAAGCGGCTGCAGCCGCGCCTGTATTCGATCGCGTCGAGCCCGAGCGCGCACCCGGGCGAGATTCACCTGACGGTGTCGGCCGTGCGTTATCACAATGGCCGCCGCGCGCGCAAAGGCGTCGCGTCGACGTTCCTCGCCGATCGCGCGGACGACGGCCGCGTGCCGGTGTTCGTGCAGAAGTCCGCGCATTTCCGGCCGCCGGTGAACGGTGACGTGCCGGTCGTGATGGTCGGGCCCGGCACCGGCGTCGCGCCGTTCCGCGGCTTCCTGCACGAGCGGCAGGCGCGCGGCGCGCGCGGCCGCAACTGGCTGTTCTTCGGCGAGCAGCACGCGCAGACCGACTTCTACTATGGCGACGAACTGAGCGCGATGCGCGACAGCGGTTTCCTCACGCGGCTCGATCTCGCGTTCTCGCGCGACCAGGCCGACAAGATCTACGTGCAGGACCGGATGCGCGAGCAGGGCGCCGAGCTGTACAAGTGGCTGGAGGAAGGCGCGCACTTCTACGTGTGCGGCGACGCCGCGCGGATGGCCAAGGACGTCGATACCGCGCTGAAGGCGGTCGTCGCCGAGCACGGCGGGATGTCGGACGAAGCCGCGAACGACTACGTCGCGAAGCTCTCGAAGGCGCGGCGCTACATGCGGGACGTGTACTGAGCGCGCTCGGCGCGGCTCGACGCGGCCCGCCCTGTTGCGAGCCCGGCTTCGGCGATGCGTTGACCCGCGACGGTTCGCGCCGTCGGGAAGGTCATCGACGGCGAACGTCGTACGCGACAGGCCGGGCGGCGGGCAGGGCGTTCCTGCGTGAACCGCCGGCCGCCGCCGGTTTGCGTCACTGCTGCCGGTCCCACGCGCGCGCCTGCTCGGCGCGCACGAACGCTTCCGACGACTGCGGCAGCAGGTTGCGGAACGCGCCGCCGTCGTTTTCGATCACGTCGACCATCTTCGCGATCATTTCCTCCGGATCGTGCTGCTCGAGCGGGAAGGTCAGGCGCTCGGGCGTCACCGTGTGGACGGCCGGATCGCGCCAGCGCCGTGGCGTTTCCATCATGCGGTCGTTGAAGCCGGTGCTGTACGGGCCCGGGTTCACGACCGCGACACGGATGCCGTGCGGCGCCAGCTCCGCGTGCATCGCCTCGGCGACCGATTCGACCGCGTGCTTCGACGCGCAATAGGCGCCCGTGAACGGCCCCGTGATCAACCCCGCGATCGACGACACGAACACGATCTTGCCGTGCCCGCGCGCGAGCATGCCGCGGGCGATCTGCTGCGTGAGTTCGAGCGGCCCGAACAGGTTGACGTCGAACAGCTCGCGCACGATCTCGACCGGCAGGTCGACCAGCGCGCCGGCTTCGCCGACGCCCGCGTTGTTCACGAGCACGTCGACTTCGAATTCGGCCGCGCGGGCGCGGTCGTAGGCCGAAGTCACGTCGAGTTTCACCGCGCGCAGTGCCGTGCCGCGCTGCGCGGCGGCGTCCGTCAGCGCGTCGATTTCTGCGGTCGTGCGGACGCCGGCCGTGACCGCGTGACCGTGTTGCGCGAGCCGCAGCGCGACTTCGCGGCCGAAGCCGCTGCCCGCGCCGGTGATGAGGATGCGTTTCTGTGCCATGTGCTTACCTCGAGGTGGGAAAGGTTGCGTGAAAGCGATCGCGGCAATGCCGCGCGATCGCGTCGTCCTGCTCGACGCTGCCGCCCGATATGCCGATCGCGCCGACGCAGCGCCCGTCGCCGTCGACGAGCGGCTCGCCGCCGCCGAACGTGACGAGCCCGCCGTGACTGTGCTCGATCCCGCGCAGCGGGCCGTCGCCGGACATCGCGCCGAGCGAGGCGGTCGATGCGCGGAAGCGGATCGCCGTCAGCGCCTTGCGTTGCGCGAGGTCGATCGCACCGAGAAAGCAATCGTCGGTGCGGATGAATGCGAGCAGGTTCGCGCCGGCGTCGACGATCGCGATCGACACACCGGCGACCTGCAGCGACGCGGCCTGCGCGAGCGCGGCTTCGATCGTCTGCCGGACAGCTGCGAGCGGCAGGGCGGGGCTGTGATGCGGATTCATTCGATGCTCCGGTGGAAGACGACGGGGCCAGTGTAGGTAGTTCTTGTATATGGGAGAATCGGCATTCCACTCGAAGGAGTTTCAAGTTTTTTTAATGATGAGCAGACGCGATCCGATGGCCGGGCTGCACGTGTTCATGACGGTCGCGACGGCCGGCAACTTCACGCGTGCTGCCGCCGCGCTCGGCCTGACGCCGGCTGCCGTCAGCCTTGCGATCGGCCAGCTCGAAGGCGAACTGAACGTGAAACTGTTCAACCGCAGCACGCGCGGCGTGAGCCTGACCGAAGCCGGCCAGCATTACCGGCAGCAGACGGAGCCTGCGTACCGGCAGGTCATGCAGGCGCGCGACGCGCTGAAGGAGGTGCGCAGCGAGCCGGGCGGGCTGCTGCGCGTCACGGCGCTGCCGCTCGCGCGTTCGCTCGTGATCGCGCCGATACTGGCCGCGTTCCGCGCGCGCTATCCGAAGGTCCGGCTCGAAATCCGCTACGAGAACGAGCTGGTCGATATCGCGAAGGAGGGTTTCGACGCGGGGATTCGTCTTGCCGACCGGCTGCAGCCCGGCATGATCGGTGTGCGGATCGCGCCCGCGCTGACCTGCGCGCTGGTCGCATCACCCGGCTATCTGGCGCGGCACGGCACGCCCGCGTCGATCGCCGAGCTGGCGCGCCATGCGTGCATCCGGTTCCGGTTCTCCGAGAGCGGGCGCCTGCACAAGTGGCTGCTGCGCGACGGGCGTCACGACGTCGATCTCGACCCGGAAGGCGTGCTCGTGACGAACGACGCGGATGCGGTGATCGATGCCGCGCGCGAGGGCGTCGGCATCGCGTTCGCGTTCATGCGCGAGCGCATCGACGCGGACCTGCGCGACGGCACGCTCGTCGAGGTGCTGCCGGGCGCGTGCCGGACGCTGCCGCCGATGTGGCTCTATTACGTGAATCGCAAGCACGTGCCGGCGAAGCTGCGCGCATTCATCGACATACTGCGGGAGCGGGCCGGCGCCGACTGGCACGATGACGGAGCGACAAAGGGCCCATGACGCGGGCACGGCAATCCGTCCCCATTCCCCGAATCCCGCGCTGGTCGCGGGTTTGCTCTCGCGGGCTCGGCCGGGCCGGGAGAATTTCTCCCAAAAGCGTCGCAAGTCATTCATTCGATGAAAAATTCCCGGCGGTTCCCGGTATGATGCGCACCTTGCGCATGAATTTGACGCGTCGTTGATGCGACCGCCGCGCCCGAACCGCTCAGTACGGGATCGAAAGATTCTGTAATATAAAATCCGTATACTCGTAATTTCTGATTCAGGCGCCGCCTGGCTTCGTCCCAGGCCGACCGCCCACGCAGAACAACCAGATTCGTCGCCGCGAGGCCACCCTGCGCCGCGACAAGCTACGCACCACCACTGAACACTCTATGTCTTCCCGCCACCCTGGCCAGCCCGGCCGTGCCGCGGCAGCGATCGCCCGTGTCGCGACGCTGATCCGCAATGAGCGCGTGCTGTCGCCGCTGCTCGCGCTCGGCATCGGCCTGCTGCTGATCGTGGTGTTCCAGCACCTGTCCGAATCCGTCGACTACCGGTCGGTGATCCGCCAACTGCGCCACCTGTCCGTGGGCGAGTGGGGCGCGTCGCTGGCCGCGACGGCCCTCAGCTATCTCGCGCTCGTCGCCCGCGATGCGGTCGGCCTGCGCTACGTCGCCGCGAAAGTGCCGCGCGCCGCGCTGTGGATCGGCGCGATCGCCGGCTCCGCGCTCGGCAATGCAACCGGCTTCGGCGCGCTGACGGGCGGCGCCGTGCGCGCGCGCGTGTACGGCGTGTCGGGCGTCACCCCCGCGCAGATCGGCCGGATGACCGTCTTCACCAGCGGCACGCTCGCACTCGCACTGGTGCTGATGACGGCGGTCGGCATGGTCTGCGTGCCGCAGACGCTCGCCGCGATGCTGCATGTCGCGCCCGGCGTGCTGACGTGGAGCGGCGCCGCGCTGCTCGTGGTGCTGGCCGTCATGACGATGCTGTGCGGCAACGTCGCGCGCCCGGTCGTCACGCGCTTCAAATGGCTCGCGTTCGACGTGCCGGCGCGGCGCGACCTCGTCGCCCAGGTCGTCTATGCGGTGCTCGACGTCGTGGCCGCGGGCCTGACGCTGTGGGTGCTGTTGCCGTCCGCTCCAGTCGGCTTGCCGACTTTCATCACCGTGTACGCGGCCGCGCTGCTGCTCGGGATGATCGGCCATACGCCGGGCGGGATCGGCGTGTTCGAGGCCGCGATGGTCTTCACGCTGGGCCGCGAAGTGCCGGCGCACGCGATGGTCGCCGCGCTGATCGCCTATCGCGCGATCTACTTCGGCGTGCCGCTCGTGCTGTCGGCCGGCCTGCTGGCCGGGTTCGAGGGCCGCGCGCTGCGCCGCCGGCTCGTGACGCGGCAGGCCGCGCGCGTGTCGCAGCTGGCGCCGCTGTTCCTTAGCCTCGTGACCTTCGCGGTCGGCGGGATGCTGGTGATCTCGAGCGCGACGCCCGCGTTCTGGCACCGGATCGCGATCCTGCGCAACATCGTGCCGCTGTGGGTGCTCGAAGGCTCGCAGGTGATCTGCAGCGTGCTGGGCGTCGCGTTGCTGTTCGTCGCGCGCGGGCTGTTGCGCCGGCTCGACGGCGCATGGTGGATGACTTTCGCGCTGACGCTCGCGAGCCTCGCGCTGTCGCTGGCCAAGGGCCTCGCGTTCGTCGAGGCCGGCGTGCTCGGCACGCTGCTGGTGCTGCTGCTCGTCAGCCGCCGCCGCTTCAACCGGCATTCGTCGCTGCTCGCCGAGCGCTTTACGGTGAGCTGGTTCGTGTCGGTGACGATGGTGCTCGTGCTCGCCGTGTGGGTGCTGTGCTTCGCGTTCCGCGACGTGCCTTACACGCGCGATCTGTGGTCGCATTTCGCGTTCGACGAGCGCGCGCCGCGGGCACTGCGCGCGACGCTGGCGGCCGGCGTGTTCGTCGCGATGTTCGCGCTGTGGCAACTGCTGCGGCCGGCGCCCGGGCGTTTCGTGAAGCCCGCCGAGCAGGACCTGATCGACGCGGAGCAGATCATCCGCGCGCAGGAGTGCAGCGATGCGGGCCTCGCGCTGATGGGCGACAAGTCGTTCCTGTTCTCCGAATCGCGCCGCGCGTTCCTGATGTATGCGAAGAACGGCCGCACGTGGGCCGCGCTGCACGATCCGGTCGGCCCGCGCGAGGAATGGCCGGCGCTGATCGGCAAGTTCATCGCGCTGGCGCATGCGCACAGCGGCCGCGCGGCGTTCTACCAGGTGCGCGCGAACGCGCTGCCGCTGTATCTCGACGCGGGGCTCACGCTGATGAAGCTCGGCGAGGAAGCGCACATCGCGCTCGACCGCTTCGACCTGAAGGGTTCGAACCGGTCGCACCTGCGCTATGCGCTGCGCCGCGGCGACAAGGACGCGCTGACGGTCGAGGTGATCGCGCCGCGCGACGTGCCGGCCGCGCTGCCGTCGCTGCGCGACATCTCCGACGGCTGGCTCGATAGCCGCGACGCGCGCGAGAAGAGCTTCTCGGTGGCCGCGTTCCACGACGGCTATCTCGCGACGCAGTCGGTGATGCTCGTGCGCCAGGCCGACAAGCCGATCGCGTTCGTCACGTTCATGACGACCGACCTCAACACCGAGGCGACGGTCGGCGTGATGCGTCATCTGCCGGACGCGTCGCCGTATGCGATGGAGTATCTGTTTACGCAGCTCGCGCTGCATCTGAAGGAAGCGGGGTTCCGCAAGCTGAGCCTGGGCATCGCTCCGTTCTCGGGGATGGGGGCGGCGAAGATGCCGTCGCCGTGGCACCGGTTCGGGCTGATGGTCTGGCGCTTCGGCGGCCGCTTCTACAACTTCCGCGGCTTGCGTGCATTCAAGAGCAAGTTCGAGCCGCACTGGGAGCCGCGCTATCTCGCGGCCTCGGGCTCGGTCGGCGTGTTCGTCACGCTCGCGGATCTGTCCCTGCTGGCTGGAGGTCGGCGTTCATGATGTTGAAGAAGGGTATCGCGCGGGCGGCAGTCGCCTGCGCGGGAATGATGCTGGCCGGCGCGGCGTTCGCGGCGCAGGCCGCGGCGCAACCGGAAACCGTGTCGGGCGGCCGCTACGGCCCCGTGACCGTGACGAAGCCGGGCGGCCCGCTGCGCGGCTTCGTCGTGCTGTTTTCGCGCGGGCGGGGCTGGGGCGCCGCCGACCAGCAGGCGGCCGACGCCCTCGCTAAAGCGGGCGCGATGACGGTCGGGGTGGATTCGGAGCGCTATGCGGCGAACCTCGCCGCGAAGCAGGAAACCTGTCACCACCTCGACGGCGATGCCGAAGCGGTCAGCCACCAGCTCGAACGCCTCGCGCAATCGGCGCGTTACTACACGCCTATCGTCGCGGGCGTGGGCCAGGGCGGCGCGATCGCGAAGCAGATCCTGTCGATGGCGCCGGAAAACACGATCGCCGGTGTCGCGTCGGTCGCGCCGGCGGCGAAGCTCGATGCGCGCTTCAAGCCGTGCCCGCCCGATCCGACGATCGTGCGCCGCGCGATGCCGGGCTTCGTCGAAACGGCCGCGGCCGGCGACACCGCGAAGCTCGTGTCGCTCGTCACGTCGCACCTGCACGACACCAGCAGCACCGACGAGCTCGACGTGTCGGACCTGCCGCTCGTCGAGTTGCCGGCCAAGGGCGGCAGCGACCGCCTCGCGATCGTGATCTCGGGCGACGGCGGCTGGCGCGATCTCGACAAGACGATCGCCGAGGCGCTGCAGCGCGACGGCGTGGCGGTGGTCGGCATCGACAGCCTGCGCTACTTCTGGAGCGAGAAGCCGCCTGCACAGGTGAGCCGCGACCTGGCGCGCGTGATGCGCACCTACATGGCGCGCTGGCATGCGAACCGCGTGGCGCTGGTCGGCTACTCGTTCGGCGCGGACGTGATGCCGTTCGCGTACAACCGGCTGCCGGCCGACCTGCGTGACAAGGTGGCGGTGATGTCGCTGCTCGGCTTCGCGCCGGCGGCGGATTTCCAGATCCGCGTGACGGGCTGGCTCGGGATGCCGGCGAGCGACAAGGCGATGAAGGTCGCGCCGGAAATCGCGAAGGTGCCGCCGCAGCTCGTGCAGTGCTTCTACGGCGCGGAAGAGAAGGACACGATGTGTCCGGCGCTCGCGAACACCGGTGCCGACGTGATCAAGACGGGCGGCGACCACCACTTCGGCCACGACTACATCGCGCTCGAGAAGAAGATCCTCGGCGCGTTCGGCAAGCCGGTGGCGGCGCGCTGAACGCCGGCGCCCGCTGCGTGGCGGGCGCGGCGCTTGCGGTTCATCGGACGGGCGGCCTGCGGGCCGCCCGTTTTCATTTCCCGGCTTGCGTCTCGACTTGCGGCGCCGCGTCCTGCCGCGGCGCCGCCGTTCTCGCATCGCGCTGATAGAAGCCGGGAAACCGGTCGAGCTGCCGGCGCGCGGCGGCCAGATCGGCATCGGCGCCGAGCACCGCGCTCGAAAACCCGGTGCGCTCCATCAACAGCAACTGATCGACCAGCACGTCGCCGGTCGCGCGCAGGTCGCCGGCGAAACCGAAGCGCTTGCGCAGCAGATACGCCTGGCTGTATGCGCGGCCGTCGGTGAATGACGGGAAGTGCAGGTCGATGCGCGCGGCCTGCGCGATGCGAGCGGCGAGCGGCCGCAGTTCCTCGTCGTTGCCGATCGTCAGGATCGTGCGGGTCGCGGTGTCCGGCGCATTCGTATCGTCGGCGTGTTCGGCCGGCGTCAGCAGGCGGATGCGTACGTTCGTGCTGGCGTGTGCGTCGGTCGGTGTCATGCGTGCTCCGCCTGGTGACGGGCGTCGTTGGCCGCGGCCTTGAAGGGCTCGGCGCCGATGCGGCGCACCGTGTCGATGAATCGTTCGCTGCGGCCGTCGGCGTCGAGCCGCGCGTCGAGATAGACATTGACGAGCGCGTCGACGACATCGACGATCTCGTCCGCCGAGAACGACGGGCCGATCACCTTGCCCGGCCGAGCGGGGCCGCTCGCGCTCGAGCCGTCCGAACCGCCGAGCGTCACCTGGTACCACTCGGCGCCGTCCTTGTCGACGCCGAGGATGCCGATGTGCCCGCTGTGATGATGGCCGCAGGAGTTGATGCAGCCGCTGATGTGCAGGTCGATGTCGCCGACGTCGTGCAGCATGTCGAGATCCTGGAACCGCTCGGCGATCGCATCGGCGATCGGGATCGAGCGCGCGTTCGCGAGCGCGCAGAAATCGCCGCCCGGGCACGCGATCATGTCAGTCAGGAGTCCGACGTTTGCGCTGGCAAGGCCGATCGCGCGCGCTTGCTCCCACAGCAGGAACAGGTCGTCGACGTGCACCCACGGCAGCACCACGTTCTGAGTATGCGTGACGCGTGCCTCGCCGGCCGAGAAGCGCTCGGCGAGTTCGGCGAGCGCGTCGAGCTGCTCGGGCGACGCGTCGCCGGGCGCCTGCAGGCGGCGCTTGAACGACAGCGTGACGATGCGCAGCGCCGGGTCGCGATGCGCTGCGACATTGCGCGCGAGCCAGCGCGCGAAGGCCGGATGGCGGCTGGCGTGTGCGGCCATGCGCGCTTCGATGTCGTGCAGGTCGAGCGTGCGGGGCGCGAGGCGCGGCGGCACGAACGATGCGGCGATCCGGTCGAACTCGGCCTGCGGGATCGTGTGCGGGCCGCCGTCATGCTCGACGATCTGGCGGAATTCTTCCTCGACGTCGTCGATATAGCGCTGTCCCTCGCTCTTCACGAGGATCTTGATGCGCGCCTTGTACTTGTTGTCGCGCCGCCCGTAGCGGTTGTACACGCGGACGATCGCCTCGATGTAGTTCATCACCTGCTGCCACGGCAGGAACGCGCGCAGCAGCGTCGCGATCAGCGGCGTGCGGCCCATGCCACCGCCGGCGCTCACGCGAAAGCCGAGTTCGCCCGCGTCGTTGCGCACGAGTTTCAGCCCGACGTCGTGCCAGTCGGTCGCCGCACGGTCCTCGGCCGCGCCGGTGATCGCGATCTTGAACTTGCGCGGCAGGAACGCGAATTCCGGATGCAGTGTCGTCCACTGGCGCATCACCTCGGCGAACGGGCGCGGATCGGCGATCTCGTCCGGCGCGACGCCCGCACGCTCGTCGCATGAAATGTTGCGGATGCAATTGCCGCTCGTCTGGATCCCGTGCATGTCGACGGTCGCGAGCAAGTCCATCACGTCGGCCGCCTTCGCGAGCGGAATCCAGTTGAACTGCACGTTGGTGCGGGTCGTGAAGTGCGCGTTGCGGGTCGGCAGGCGCAGCGTGCCGAGCTGCGCCTGCGCGTCGCAGGCGGCGCGGTAGGTGGCGTCGTCGGGCACGTCGTAGTCGCGTGCGATCCGGGCGAGCACGCGCAGCTGCGCGCTCGACAGTTCGCCGTACGGCACGGCCACGCGCAGCATCGGCGCATGGCGCTGCACGTACCAGCCGTTCTGCAGGCGCAACGGCCGGAACGCATCCTCGCTCAGCGTGCCGTGCTGCCAGCGTTCGAGCTGGTCGCGGAACTGGGCGGCGCGGCTGTGCACGAGCGCCCGGTCGAAATCGGTATATCGGTACATGACGTGATACGCGAGAGGAGCGGCGGCGCAGAGGCGCGCGCCGCTCGGGAGGGGACGTTGCGACGGGTGTCGGGCAACAGGGACAGCGTAGGGAACGCGGGGCGGCGGGACAAGCAGCAGATCGGAGCGGAAACGGCGCAGCAGATCGGAGCGGAAACGGCGCAGATCGGAATGGAAACGGCGCAGCAGATCGGCGGAGCGCGCCGTTGTGTGCCGGGGCATGCATTGCGCATGCCCCGCGTCGGGTTCAGGTTTGCGCCGGCGCGTCGACGATCAACGTCGGATCGAGCGCGCGGATGCGCTGGTCGATGAAGTAGCCGCCGCCTTCCTGATAGCGCAGATAGAGCCGGCCGCACGATACGCAGCGGCTGACGTTGCAGCGGTTGTACGGAAAGTGGCGCGGTGCGATCGGCGCGTCGTCCGACGCATAGCGCGTGCCGGCCGGATGATATTCGTCGTAGGTCGGCTCGGTCTCGCCGGGCGGCGCAAGCGTGGCCACTTCGGTCAGTTGCGTGTCCTGCAGCGACAGCGGCAGGGTCGTCCAGCCGGCGAGCGAGGTTCTCGTGCACGTGCACGGCTGCGTAACGTGTGCCGCTTCGGCCGCCAGTTTCAGCAACGCGTCGTGATCGAGGTAGGGCAGTTGGCTCATGGGCAATCGTGAAGGAGCGGCGGGACCAGCAATGTAACCCGCGCGCGGCTTCGCTGCATGGACGTGATGCGCGCGGCGCGCAGCGTGCGCACGAGGCGCGATCAGCCCGACTTGCGTACCGCCGGCCCGGCGACCAGCTCGCCGAGCACGCGGATCGCGCGCTCGATGTCGCGGCTCCACGGATGGCCGAAGTTCACGCGCACGCAGCGCTCGAAGCCGTGCGCGGCCGAGAACAGCGGCCCCGGTGCGAAGCTGATGCCGCGCGCGATCGCCTGGCGGTGCAGTTCCATCGCGTCGATCGCGTCGGGAAACGACAGCCACAGGAAATACCCGCCGTCCGGCCGCACCCACTCGACGCCGGGCGGCAGCCAGCGCCGCAGCGCGTCGTCCATGCGCGCGAGCTGCGCCTGCAGGGTGCCGCGCAGCTTGCGCAGGTGACGGTCGTAGCCGCCGTGCTCCAGATAGTTCGCGATGCCGGCCTGCGCGGGAATGCTCGCCGACAGCGTGGTCATCAGCTTGAGCCGCTGCACCTTCTCCGCGAACCGGCCGGCGGCGGCCCAGCCGATCCGGTAGCCGGGCGCGAGCGTCTTCGAGAACGAACTGCAATGCATCACGAGGCCGTGCCGGTCGAATGCGCGCGCGGGCAGCGGGTAGTCGGGGCCGAAATGCAGCTCGCCGTATACGTCGTCCTCGATCAGCGGCACCTCGCGTGCGGCCAGCAGCTCGACGAGCGCGCGCTTCTTGTCGAGCGACAGCGTGACACCGGTCGGATTCTGGAAATTGGTCATGAACCAGCACGCGCGGATGTCGTGCCGGTCCAGCGCGTTCGCGAGCGCATCGAGATCGAGGCCCGTGCGTGGATCGACGGGAATCTCGACCGCGCGCAGGTCGAGCCGCTCGATCGCCTGCAGCGCCGCATAGAAGCCGGGAGACTCGACCGCGACGACGTCGCCGGGCCGCGTGACGGCCATCAGGCACAGGTTCAGCGCTTCGAGCGCACCGTTGGTGACGACGATCTCGTCGACGGGCTGCGCGACACCGGTTGCCAGATAGCGCCGCGCGATCTGCTGGCGCAGCGCCTCGCTGCCGGGCGGCAGGTCGACGACCGTGCTCCACGGGCTGACGAGCCGCGTCGCCTGTGCGAGCGATTTCGCGAGGCGCGGCAGCGGAAACAGCTGCGGCGCGGGAAATGCGGAGCCGAGCGGCACGATGCCGGGCTGCGTCGCGGCGTCGAGCACCGAGAACACGAGGTCGCTGATGTCGACCTTGCGCGTGGCGCCGGCACGGCTCGCGCGGCGTTTCGCGGGCGGGTTCGCCGCCGGGCCCGCGCCGGGCGCGACGAAATAGCCGGAACGCTCGCGTGCGCGGATCAGCCCCCACTGTTCGAGCAGGTAGTACGCGCGAAACACCGTCGACTGGCTCACGCCATGCTGCGCGATGATCCGCCGCAGCGACGGCAGGCGTGTGCCGACCGCGAGGTTGCCGTTGCGGATTTCGTCGGCGATCGTCTGGGCGAGGGTTTCGTAGCGTTTCATCGGCGCGGGCGGAGCATGCTTGGTGCCGCTCGCGCGGGGCCGATGCGGCGCCGCGCCGGCGGGCGCGCGTCATTGTCCGACGAGCGGCCCGAAAAGGAAAGCGCGACGGCCGCGGCCGGTCGCGCTGTCGTGGCGATGCCGATGCGTGCGCATCCGTCGCGCGCGATCGCGGCGTTCATGCCTGCGTGGCGCGGATGCGCATGCGATGGCTCGACGCGCATGCAGGCGGAGGTGGTGACACGACGCGATGGATGACGCGCGTCGCCGAATGCATCGAATGCACCGAACGCTCCGAACGCTCCGAACGCATACGCAGTACATACCGCGTGGCGCCGTGGCTGCAAGCGGAGTCGGCACACGTCGCGTCTTGCCTTTCACCTGATGATTCTCCGTTCGCGTGGCCGGGTTCGAGCGCGTGCAGCGACGTGCGATCGAACGCGTACACGGATGACGCGCTCCGAATAGGCGGATGCAGTGCGCGTGCGGCTTGTTCCAATTGCGCGGCGATATTTTTTGTGGTCTTGTTGCACGATCAAGCATCGACTCGAAAAAAGGACAGTCGAATGCATACGGGGAATTCGGACGAGGACCGATTGATCAGGGGAATCGGCGCGCGCCGTGCGCGCCGCGCCGCGTGCCGGTGGCTTGTCGTCCTGACGCTGGGCTGGCAGGGCCTGCCTGCCTGCGCCGCTTCCCCCGAGACCGTCGGCGACAACGTACTGCGTGTCCTTGCGTGGCCCGGCTACGCGGACAACGATGTCGTCAATGCATTCGAGACGCACTTTCATGTGCACGTCGAAGTAACCTTCGTCGATTCCGACGAAGCGTTGTGGACACGGATGCACAGCGCGTCGCCGCCGCCGTACGACGTGCTTGCGGCCAACACGGCCGAGATCCAGCGCTATGCGAGCGACGGCCTGCTCACGCCGATCGACCTGTCGCAGATCCCCAACCGCCGGCGGCAACTGCCGAATTTCCAGCAGCTCGCGACGATCGGCGGACTCGTGCGCAACGGCTCGACCTATGCGATTCCGTTCACGTATTCGTCGATGGGACTGATCTACGATCGCAAGCAGGTGCCGGTCGCGCCGCGCTCGATGCTGGAACTCTGGAATCCGCGTTACCGCGGCAAGGTGCTCGACTTCAACAGCGCGCCGCATAATTTTTCGTTCACCGCGCTCGCGCTCGGCTATCCCGACCCGTTTCGCCTGTCGCCCGCGCAAACGCTTGCCGTCGCGCACAAGCTGGTCGAACTGCGGCGCAACCTGCTCACGTATTACACGCTTCCGGACGAGGCGACCACGCTGTTCGTCCAGCATCGCGCGGCGCTGATGTTCGGCAACTATGGCACGCAACAGGTCGAACAGCTGCGTCGCGCCGGTGCGGATGTCGGCTACGTGATTCCGGACGAAGGCGCGCTCGCGTGGCTCGACTGCTGGGGCGTCACGCGCGGCGCGGAGCATCGCGAACTGGCGTTCGCGTGGATCAACTACATGCTCGAACCGGCGATCGGCGTGCTGCTGACCGAACGCCAGGGGCTCGCGAATACGCTCCAACCGCCACCCGGTCTCGAGGCCGGCCACCAGCACCTCGTCTGGATCCAGCCGGTCGAGGACATCGCGCGGCGTGAGTCGCTATGGAGCCGCATCGTGTCGGGCGACCGGCCGGAGCGGTTCGAAAAATGATCAGGCTCGGGCTCACGTGGAAGCTGTCGATGCTGTTCGCGTGCATCGGCGTGATCGCGTCCGGCACGACCGGCTACTACACCTACCGCGCGAACCGGACGATGCTCGTGCAGGAAGCGCAGCACAGCCTGCTGATGTCGACGCACTTGCTCGGACAGCGCTTCACGACCGCGCTGTCCGACGTGGCCGACGATGTGCTCGTGCTCGCGCAATTGCCGGCGTCGGCGTCCGTCGCGAGCGGGGAAGGCGCCGATCGCGCGCCGCGCACGCGGCTCGAACAGGTGTATTACAGCTTCATGAAAAATCACCCCGAGTACCTGCAGATCCGGCTGATCGCGCGCGGGGATTTCGGGCTCGAGCGGATCCGCGTCGATCGCGACGCGCACGGCATCGTCGTGTTGCCGGAGAGTGCATTCCAGGAAAAAGGGCAGTTTCCTTACGTATTCGATACGCTTGCGACGGCGCCCGGTCATATCTACCTGTCGCCGATCGCGATCAATCACGAGACCGGCTCGCATGCGGCCGAAGGGCTGCCGATCCTGCGCGTGGGCACGCCGGTGGTCGACGAAGGCGGCCGGGTCGTCGGCGCGCTGGTCGTCGACGTCGAGCTGACGCGCATGTTCGACCGGCTTGAACGCGATCTGCCGCCAGACTACGTGGTGTATCTCGCGAACAAATGGGGCGATTTCCTCGTGCACCCCGATCCGTCGCAGATCTTCGGCTTCGATCGCGGGCACCGCGTGCTGATGCAGGACAGCTTCCCCGACACGCGGCTGCTGTTCGTCGGGGCGCGCACGAACGTGGCGCTCAACGGTCTCACGCAGCCCGACGCCGCACCGGGCCAGATGTTCGCGTTCGTGCGCACGCCGTTCGGCAACAACGAGGGCAACCGCTTCGTGGTGCTCGGCATGGCGCGTCCGCTCACGGACGTGCTGGCGCCGGCCGGGATGCTCGGCGAGCGGATCATCCGGATGGTGCTCTTGATGAGCGTGGCGGCGGTGATTCTCGCGATCCTGTTTGCGAGCGCGATCACGCGGCCGTTGCAGATGCTCGCGCGCGCGGCGACCCACGTGTTCGACGATCCGGCCGCCGAACGGTTGCCGGTCGCGCGGGCCGACGAGATCGGCGTGCTGGCGCGCTGTTTCGACAGCATGCGCGTCGAGATTCGTACGCAGGTCGCGATGCTGCGCGCGAAGCAGCTGGAACTCGCGCACCTCGCCGGTCACGACCCGCTGACCGGCTTGCCGAACCGCCTGTTGTTCATGGAGCATCTCGATGCCGCGATCCGGCATGCGGCCGCGGTGCGCGAGGGGCTGGCGGTGATGTTCGTCGATCTCGATCGCTTCAAGCAGATCAACGACCAGCACGGGCACGCGGCCGGCGATCGCACGCTCGTCGCGGTCGCGAAACGGCTGAGCCTCGCGCTGCGCAGCGGCGACATGGCCGCGCGGCTCGGCGGCGACGAATTCATCGTGCTGATTTCGGACGTGCGATCGCCCGCGGTGATCGGCGATATCGCGTCGCGTATCCAGATCGTGATGGCCGAGGAACTGGAATTCGGCGACCGGCACCTGGCCGTGGGCGCGAGCATCGGCGTGAGTGAATATCCGGCGGATGGCGCGTCGGCCGAGGAACTGCTGGTCAAGGCCGACGCGGCGATGTACGCGGCGAAGGCGTCCGCGCAGTGCGCGTGCGTGCGTTACCAGGAACTGCTCGGCGGCGGTATCGCCACCGACGACGGCGGCCGCGTGGCGGCGGAGGGCAGCCGCTGACGGCGGGCCGGCCCGGCGCGTGGCAAAAACGCGGCGAGCCCGTCACGGGACGGGCTCGCTGGATCCGGGCGGACCGCGCGCGATGCGCGCGGCGGCGGACTTAGTGGCCGAAGTAGACCGAGTCGCGCGCGTTGCGCACCTTGACCGCCGGTGCGCCGCCCTGGACGACCGGGGCCGGCTGCGCGCCGTAGCCGCTGTTGTCGGCAGCGTGTGCGCGCGCTTGCGCGGCCTGGATGTCGGCCGGGTAGTACGGGCTCGACTGGCTCGGCTTGTAGCCGGCATTTTCGAGCTGAACCAGTTCGTTGCGGACTTGAGCACGGGTCACGGTGCTTTGTGCGAAAGCGCCGAACGAAGCGGACAGGGCGACAGCGGCGACGACTGCGGAAACGAGCGATTTCATGATGACCTCCGATGTTCTATTGGGTTCGCCGGCGACACCATGTCGTAAGCGATTGATTACATCGTAGGCGTCGGTGGATTCAGGGTAAACGTGGATTCCGGCGAAAGATCATTGTCGGTGAGGCAACAATTCCAACATAAGGTCGATCCGTCCCCGTTCCGCGTTGCGGGAATTGCAAACTGACGGCGGACGGGCGGCGAGACATCGCGCACGGGCGAACGCCCGGTGGCGGGGCACCGGCAGGTGCGGCGGCTGGCGGGGGGCGTTGGCGGGTCAGACGCCGTCGGCGTCGTCGATTTCCTTGCGCTCGCGGCGTTCCTCGTTGCCGCGGCGCGCCCGCAGGCGCTGGCGCGACAGGACCGCGATCACCTGCTGGGTGGGCGCGCCGGACGGCAGCTCGTTGCGGATGCGATCGGGAACCATCGGCAGGCCCGCGCGCTGCCGGCGCAGTGCCTTCGCGATTGCCCGGCGGCATTCGTCCCCGTGGCAATCCCATTCATCGCGGATTCTCTGGCAATAACGGCATTGTTCCATCGGGACAGTCTAACGCGTCTTGGCGATCGGAGCTGAAGGCGCGACGGACGGGGCTTGGACGGGCGCGGGCGCCGGCGCAATCGCGCGCGTGTCCGGCGACGGCGTTCGACATGATTCGAGGCTGAATCTTGCCCGAGCGCGGCGCGGGGCATCGGGTGAGGTCACGCGATGGCGCGCAATCGAAGCGCATGACACCGGATCAATCAAATTCATGATGCGTCGCTCTATCATGTGAAAAATACATGCATCGCAACAAGGAGGCGAGATGACGCTTGCGCAGTTGCAGGCCCTGGCTGCCGTGGTCGAACTCGGCTCGCTGACGGCCGCGGCCGACCGGCTCAGTCGCAGTCAATCGGCGATCAGCCACGCGTTGACCGAATTGGAGGACATCACCGAGGTCAAGCTGCTGTTGCGCGACCGCCAGCCGGTCGTCCTGACCGCTGCCGGCGAACGCCTGTGGCCGTACGTGCAGAACGTCGTCCGGGAAGCGCAGACGCTGCGCCAGCAGTTCGGCCTGGCGCGCGGCAAGCTCGAGGGTCGGCTGGTGGTGGCGTCGCTGCCGAGCGTCTCGCTCGCGTTCGTCGTACCCGCGCTCGAAGCGTTGAAGGCGGCGCATGAGGGCGTGACGGCCGTGCTGCTCGAAGGCACGGACGCGGAAGTCGAAGGGTGGCTCGACGACGGCACCGCCGACATCGGCGTGGTCGCCGGCACGAAGACTTTCGCGAACAACCTGCCGTTGCTCGACGAGGATTTCGTCGCGGTGGCGGCGAACGGCATGTTCGACGGGCGCGAGAGCGTGTCGGCGAAACGGTTGGCCACGATGCCGTTCATTTTTTCGAAGGCGGGGTGCGGGCCGGTCATCGCGGATTACTTCGCGCGCAACGGTGCATCGCTTCGCGCCGCGTTCAACGTGGTCGAGATGCGGACCATTCTGTCGATGGCGGAGGCGGGAATGGGCGTGTCGATCGTCCCGCGCATCACGCTCACCTATACCCGGTTCGGCGGCCGGGTGCTGGCGTTGTCGCCCAGGCTGCATCGTTCCGTGCGACTGGCGTGGAACGCGAGCGGCAACGCGGTCGCCGACGCATTCGTGAAACTGGTCGACGCGCAACGCGCGAAGGCCGGAAAGGCGATGCAGGCACGCGCGAAAAAGGGCAAGTAGCGGGCCGGCGGAACGACGCGATGACGGGGTGAAGCGCGCTCATGCATGACTTGCAGTTTATTCATGCCGACAGACGCCGACATGCAATACATTGCTGGACACTCGCCCCGACTTCATCGCGCCGAAGGAGACTGCCGTGCCGGCCTTGCCCACCCTGATTGCTTTCGGACTCGTATCGCTCGGCATGGCCCTGACGCCCGGCCCGAACATGCTTTACCTGATCTCCCGCTCGATCTGTCAGGGCCGCCGTGCGGGGCTGGTGTCGCTCAGCGGCGTCGCGCTGGGGTTCGTGTTCTACATGTTCTGCGCGGCATTCGGCATTACCGCGCTGGTGCTGACCGTGCCGTACGCGTATGACGCGCTGCGTTTATCGGGCGCGCTGTACCTGTCGTATCTCGCGTGGCAGGCGCTCAAGCCGGGTGGCCGCTCCGCGTTCCAGGTGCGGCAACTGCCGCACGACAGCGGCGCACGGCTCTTCACGATGGGCTTCGTCACCAACCTCGCGAACCCGAAGATCGCTGTGATGTACCTGTCGCTGCTGCCGCAGTTCATTGCGCCCGGGCACGGCAGCGTGCTCGTGCAATCGCTGGCACTGGGCTGCGTGCAGATCGCGGTCAGTGTCTGCGTGAATGCGCTGATCGCGAGCATGGCCGGCTCGATCGCGGGGTTTCTTGCCGGTCGGCCCGTCTGGGCGCGGGTGCAGCGCGGGTTGATGGGCACCGTGCTGGCCGGACTGGCCGTGCGTATCGCGCTGGAATCGCGAAGCTAGGGGCACGGTGGCGGCAACGCGGCTTGCGGTGGAAACCGGCGTGCCGATGCGCATGCAAGGTGCGGCGGTCGAATGGACGCAGCCGCTCCGCATGGCGCAGCCGTCACGTATTCGCCGTATCCATCAGCGCGTCGCGCGCGCCGTCCCGCACGCGCCAGCCCCGGCCGCCCGCCGCGCGATCATGCGTTGCGGGCGGCCGTCGCATCAGCGCTCGCGGCGCTTCTTGCTCAGCTCGATCGTCTCGAACAGCTCGTACTGTGCGCTCGGGTGCTGATCCGCGCCCGGCGCATGGTAGTAGCGCATCGTGATCGTCGTGTGGCCGCCCGGCTTGCCCGGATCGTGGTCGAACACGGCGATCCCGTAGCCGGTGCCCGTATCGCGGCGCGCGGACCAGATCGCATCCTCCAGCGCATCGGCCGGCTTGCGCACGAACGTGTTCGGCGCGGCGCCCGGCACCGGCCGGTTCGGCTTCGTGAAGACCTTGGCCTGCGCGAAGCCGGTCGCCGGGTTCTCGCCGTATACGTCGAGCGGCGCACTGGTGCCGCCGCCGCCGAGGATCAGGTGGATCGTGCCGTGGCTCGTGTCGAAGGTCGTGCGCTCGGGATCGGTCGACCCGACCGGACGCGGCTGCAGCGTCTCGACGACTTCGCCGGTCGATGCATCGACGCCCGCGCGGTGATTGCAGCCGCGCACCGGGTAGCTGCGCTCGTAATCGTGATCGTGACCGCACAGCACGAGGTCGACGCCGTAACGGTCGAACAGCGGCAGCCACGCCTCGCGGATGCCCTTGTCCGAGCCGTTGCCCGTCTTCGACGAACTCAGCGCGTCCTGGTGCATCTGCACGACGATCCAGTCGATGTCGTCATCGTGCGACGCTTGACGCAGCGTGTGCTCGAGCCAGCGCGTCTGCACGCCGTCGCTGTAGCCGCGCACGTAGAACGACGTGCCCGGTTCGATCGGCGCGCGGCCGGTGCTCGCGGCCGGCACCAGCGGAGCGGGGCCGCCGACGAACGCGGCCGCATCCTGGTACACGACGTCGTCGGCGTCGAGCGAGATGAACAGCACCGAGCTCACGCGGAAGCTGTACCAGCGGCCCGGAAAGCGCGTGCCGTTCTCCGGCAGCGTGTAGCGCGCGAGGTACGAGTCGAGCCCCTGCGGGCCGTTGTTGAATTCGATCTCGTGATTGCCCGGGCACGGCATCCACGGGCGGTTCGCGGCCGACGTCTGGTTGTTGTTGCCGAAGTCGCGCCACACCTCCGGCTGATGCGCGGGGTTCAGGTTCGCGTAGCAGAGGTCGCCGTTCAGCAGGTGGAACAGCGGCTGGAACTGCTCGACGGCCTGCACCGCGAAGCGGCTTTGCGGCGACGACAGCACCCATGCGCCGTTCGGCGTCGCGAGGTCGCCGTAGCTCGTGAAGCGGAACGGTGCGCGCCCGCGCGGCGCGGTCGTGAAGGTCGCGGCAAACGGCTGCGCGGCGTTGCTGTCGTTGTCGGCCGTCAGTTCGTAGCGGTAGCGCGTGTTCGGCTTCAGGCCGTGCACGCGTGCGTGGTACGTGAACACCGTTTCGCCGTTCAGGCCGTCGGTGTAAAGGCGCTGCACGCCGTGCACGGTGCGTGCCGGTTCGCCGTCGGCGACGATCCGCGCCCGCGGATTGACGGCCGGCGCGAGCGATGCCCACGAGATCGCGACTTCCGACGCCGGGTCGCTGCCCCATGTCAGGTGCACCTGTTCGGGGTGCCGTCCGGGTTCGACCCGGCGGCACGAGCGGCCGCGAGCCCGCCCGCGGCGGTGGCGAGGCCGGAGACGCCGGCCAGTTTCAGGAAGCCGCGACGCGATACGGAAGCGGCCGGCTCGTTCGACTCGGCGGGGAAGTTGTCCTGGTTCGACATGATCGTATTTTCGTTGAGTGACACGCGAAATGCGGAACCGCCCGGCCGTGCGCGAGCGCGTCCGGGGCGTGGGCCGGAAACGAGCGGGATCCCGGTGACATGCATTGTCGAAGCGCAGTTTTGCCGGGTTGTGACAGACGGTCGTCCACGCCCGGGCCCGATGCGTCGCCGGATGAGCGCGGCGTCGCCGGTGCGGCGGAATTTTATTTGCGCGCGTCGCGACGGATTTTTCCGCATGCGTCGTTTAACGAACGAACGGCCACTTCCGGCCATCACGTTCGCTACACGACGCTTCGGAGTCTTTCATGAAACTTTCCATTTCATTACGGGTTGCCGCGGGATGCGTGGCCGCGCTGGCGACCTCCGCTGCATTCGCGCAGGCCGTCATCGTCGCGCCGGTCGCGCCGCCGCCGCCGCGCGTCGAAGTGATGCCGGCGCCGCGCGCGGGCTACGTGTGGGATCAGGGCCACTGGCACTGGCGGCAGGGCCGCTACGTGTGGATCCCCGGGCATTGGCAAGCGGTGCGCGTCGGCTATCGCTGGGTGCCCGGGCACTGGGCCGCGCGCGGCCCGAACTGGCGCTGGGTGCCGGGTCACTGGGCGTGACGCGCAGGGTGCCGCGCGGCGCGCAGCGCCGGTGCGGCGGGACTTCCACACAACTTCATCCGTCGAGCCATGCCTTTTCGAACCATCGTGATCCTGACAGCCGCGGCCGTCGTGCTGGCCGGCTGCGTCGTGGTGCCGGCGCGTCCGGTGTATTACCGGCCCGCGCCGGTCGTCGTATATTGATCGCGCCGGCCGGCTGGCGATCGACAGGATCGATATGCCGTTCGAACCGGATGTCGACGAAACCGGCCGGGCGGATGCCGGGCACGGCGCGCGATGCGCCGTGGACGCGCCGGCATGGCGCCGTGCGGTGCCGGCCCGACGCATGCAAGGAGAGCACGACGATGAGCTTCAGCCGGACGGCGGGCACGCTCGCCGGCAGCATGCGGCGGGCGCGCCGCGCATGGCGGAGCAGCCCGCGTTGAGCGACGCCGATCCGGACGCGGAACTCGTCGCGCGGGTCGGCGCGCGCGACACGTCGGCCGTGCGCGTGCTCGTCGCACGCAAGCTGCCGCGCCTGCTTGCGCTCGCGACGCGCATGCTCGGCGACCGGACCGAAGCCGAAGACGTTGCGCAGGAAACCTTCCTGCGGATCTGGCATCACGCGCCGCGCTGGCGGGATGGCGAAGCGCGCTTCGACACGTGGCTGCATCGCGTGGTGCTGAACCTGTGCTACGACCGGTTGCGCGGGCGGCGCGAGGAGCCGGTCGACACACTGCCCGACGTGCCCGACCCGCAACCCGAGCCGGCCGCGCACGCGGAGTTGCGCGCGCGCGATGCGCGCGTGCGCGAGGCGCTCGCCGCATTGCCGCCCAGGCAGCGGGAAGCGCTCGTGCTCCAGTACTATCAGGACATGTCGAACGTTGAAGCGGCCAACCTGATGGGCATCACCGTCGATGCGCTGGAAAGCCTGCTCGCGCGCGCGAGGCGCAACCTGCGCGCGCAACTGGCCGGCGACCCACCTAGCGAGGACAAGCGATGACACCCGAACGATTCCGTACCATCGTCGCCGCGTACGGCTCGGATGCGCGGCGCTGGCCGCGCGACGAACGCGCGGCGGCCGAAGCGTGGGCGCAAGCGCATCCGCGCGACGCGCTCGCGGCGCTCGACGATGCCGCCGAGCTCGATGCCTGGCTCGTGCAGGATACGGTCGCGCCGCCCGCGCCGGCGCTCGTCGAACGCATCGTCGCGTCGGCGCCCGCGCCGCAACGTGCGCGGCGCCGGGGCACGGTGTGGTGGTCGGGCGCGGCGTTCGCGGGTGTCGGGCTCGCCGGCGCGCTGGCGGGCGCGGTGGCCGTGTCGATGCTGATGCTCGGCAGCGCGCCGATCGCGCAACACGAACCGGGATACCTGACGACGACGTTCGGCGGCCCGGGCATCGACGGAGGCGACGAATGAGCGAACGCGGCTGGAAATTCATGCTCGTCGGGTCGGTCGTGTTGAACGTGTTCATGCTCGGCGCGATCGGCGGCGGCGCGTATCAATGGTTTTCTACGCATCGAGGCCTGGATGGGGGCGGGATGCCCGGACAGCGCACGGCATTGCGGTTCGCCGCGGACGAATTGTCCGACGCGCGTCAGCAAGCGTTTGCGGCGGCGCTGAAGGCGGCGCGCAAGGAAGGTCGGGATTTCGCGCGGGAAGGGCGTGACGGGCGGATCACGGTGCTGGATCTGCTGGCGGCGCCGCAGCTCGATCGTGCGGCGATCGACGCGGCGCTCGATCGGACGCGGGCGGCCGATAGTGCATTGCGGGGGCAGGTCGAGCGCAGCGTCGTCGATTTCGCGGCGACGCTGACGCCCGACGAGCGCGTGAAATTCGTCGACGGGTTGCGACGCAGCGGGAACTGGCGGCTGCCGGCGAGGTTTCAGAGGAAGCACGACGCGGCGGGGAGCCAGTAACTGGCGTGGCGTGACGACGCGTCACGCTCGCGAATCGGTTGGCGGCGATCTCGAGTGCCGCGACGGAGGCAAACCATGGATCGAAGCGAAGACTTGATCGTGCGCACCATGTCGGCCGACGAGGTGGCCATGTCGGTCGAATGGGCGGCAGCCGAAGGGTGGAACCCCGGCCTGCATGATCCGCCGTGTTTCAGGGAAGCGGACCCGGCCGGTTTTTTCGTCGGCGTGTGGCGTGGCGAGCCGGTCGCGTGCCTTGCTGCCGTCGCGTATGACGAACGCTTCGGCTTCATCGGTCTGTACATCGTGAAACCCGGGTTTCGCGGCAAAGGCTTCGGCATGCGAATCTGGCAGCACGGCATGCGTTACCTGGGAGACCGCAATGTCGGTCTCGACGGTGTCGTGCCTCAACAGGCGAACTACCGGAAGTCGGGGTTCCGGCTCGCGTATCGCAACATCCGTTATCAGGGGCGCGTCGACGGCATCGGATGCGCGCACGCGGCCGCGGCGGCCGAGGTCCCGTTCGAGCAGTTGCTGGCGTACGATCGCCAGTGTTTTCCTGCGCCGCGCGCGCGTTTCGTTTCCGCGTGGCTCGCGCAACCGGATTCCGTTGCGCTCGCAACGGTCGACGCGGGTCGCATCACCGGATACGGCGTCGTGCGCCGCTGCAACGCCGGCTGCAAGATCGGCCCGCTATTCGCCGATGACGCCGGCGTCGCCACGGGGCTGTTTCGCGCGCTGGCGGCGCGCATGCCCGGCGAGATGATCGTGCTCGACGTGCCGGAAACGAATCCCGCGGCCGTCGCGCTGGCGGAACGGCACGGCATGTCGAGCGTGTTCGAAACCGCGCGGATGTATACGAAGGAAGCGCCGGCGATCGCGATCGACCGCGTGTTCGGCGTGACGTCGTTCGAGCTGGGGTGACGGTCACGAATAGGCTCGGAGGATTGCCGTCCGGCAGCTCGTGATGGAGGGAACACCAGTGCTGTGGAAATCTGACGATCGGGCGCGGCACGCGCGCAGCTCGCCGCTGCTTGAAAGCCGACCGCAAGCTATACATCCCCGCGCCGAACCCGAAATATTTCGCTCATCCCGCGACGGATTTCCCGCCACCCTCCGTTAAACACGGGTACGCATCGCGAGAGCCCCCGTCATGGACCACCCGAACGACATCTCACCGGCCGCCATCGCGCTGAACCGCTTCGGTCTCGGCGCGCGGGCCGACGAAGCGCCGCCTGCCGATCCGAAGGCCGCGCTGGTCGCCCAGCTCGATCGTTACGACCCGAGGCCGGCCGCATGGGCCGGCGAACCGGACGCGATCACGCTCGCCACGCGCTTTGCGACGACCCGCAACACGATGACGAGCGACGACGCGGCAGCCAGGCGCGCAACCGCGCAGTCGATCCGTCGCGACGGCTACGACGCCTATCGCAGCGCCGTCACCGCGCGGTTGAACAGCGCGCTCGCCACGTCCACGCCGTTCGTCGAGCGGCTCGTGCATTTCTGGTCGAACCATTTCGCGGTGTCGGTCGACAAGGGGCCGGTTGCCGCGTATGCGGGCGCATTCGAGCGCGATGCGATCCGCCCGCACGTGCTCGGCCGCTTCGAGGACATGCTCGTCGCCGTCGAGCAGCATCCCGCGATGCAGCTGTTCCTCGACCAGGCGCGCTCGGTCGGCCCCGACAGCCCGGCCGCGCTGCGCGCCGAAGCCCGCCAGCCGGCGGCACGGCGCGGCCTCAACGAGAACCTCGCGCGCGAAATCATGGAACTGCACACGCTCGGGGTACGCACCGGTTACACGCAAACGGACGTGACGGAATTCGCGCGTGCGCTGACCGGCTGGAGCATCGCCGGCGGCCGCGGGCCGCAGCCCGGCGATGTGGCGCCCGGCGCGTTCGTGTTCCGCCCGAAGCTGCACGAACCGGGCGCGCGCACGGTGATGGGCCGCACCTACGATCAGCCGGGCAACGCGCAAGCGCGCGCGATCCTGGGCGATCTGGCGCGTTCGCCGGCGACGGGCCGGCATGTCGCGTTCCAGCTCGCCCGTCATTTCGTCGCCGACGATCCGCCGCCCGCGCTCACCGACCGGCTCGCCCGTGCATTCGATACGAGCGGCGGCGATTTGCCGACCGTCTATCGCGCGCTGGTCGATGCGCCAGACGCATGGTCGCCGGTCAATCGCAAGTTCAAGACGCCGTGGGAGTGGGCCGCGTCGTCGCTGCGCGGGCTCGGCTGGCGCGATACCGGCGATCTGAAGGCCGCGCCGCTGCTCGCGCAGCTCGGCCAGCCGGTGTGGCGGCCCGGCTCGCCGGCCGGCTACGACGACGTCGCCGCGAGCTGGGCCGCGCCCGACGCGCTGGTGCGTCGCGTCGAGATCGCGCAGCGGTTTGCCGCACGCACGGGCGACCGGCTCGACCCGCGCACGCTCGGCAAGACGCTGCTGGCCGGCTCGCTGAGCGCACCGACGGCGACGGCACTCTCGCGTGCCGAGAGCGCGACCACGTCGCTTGCACTGCTGCTCGTGTCGCCCGATTTTCAACGGAGATGAACATGGCCCGATCCCTTACCCGTCGACATTTCCTGAGCATCGCCGCCGCCGGTGCGGGCGCGATCCTCGTCGCGCCGCGCATCGTGTTCGCGAACGTCGAAACCGACCGGCGCTTCGTGTTCGTGATCCAGCGCGGCGCGGCCGACGGGCTGAACATCGTCGTCCCGTATGCGGAACCCGCGTATGCGTCGTTGCGCGGCCCGCTGGCGATCGACGCGTCGACGGCGACCCGCATCGACGGCACGTTCGCGCTGCATCCGTCGCTCGTTCGGACCGCGCAAATGGTTCGCGACAAAGAGGCGCTGTTCGTCCACGCGATCGCGTCGCCGTATCGCGACCGCTCGCATTTCGACGGCCAGAACGTGCTCGAGACGGGCGGGCGCGCGCCGTACCAGGTGAAGGACGGCTGGCTGAACCGGCTCGCCGCGATGTTGCCGGCGACGCGGGACAACGCGATCGCGTTCGCGCCGACGGTGCCGCTCGCGTTGCGCGGCAGCGTGCAGGCCGCGTCGTATGCGGCGTCCGGGTTGCCGGCCGCACCGGACGACCTGCTCGCGCGCGTGTCGGCGCTGTACGAGGCCGACGCGCAGCTCGGGCCGCTGTGGCAATCGGCGATGGCCGCGCGCGGTCTCGCCGGCGACGCGCATGCGCGCCAGGATCCGGCGGGCGTCGGCAAGCTCGCGGCGACGTTTCTCGTGCGCGACGACGGCCCGCGGATCGCGATGATCGAGACGGGCGGCTGGGACACGCACAGCGCGCAGAACGCGCGGCTCGCGAATCAGTTGAAGGCGCTCGACACGATGCTCGCCGCGTTGCGCGACGGTCTCGGGCCCGTGTGGCAGCGGACCACGGTGCTCGTCGCGACCGAGTTCGGCCGCACGGCCGCCGCGAACGGCACGGGCGGCACCGATCACGGGCAGGCGTCGGTCGCGATGCTGGCGGGCGGGGCGGTCGCGGGCGGACGCGTGATCGCCGACTGGCCGGGCCTGCGGCCGGGCGACCTGTACGAAGGGCGCGACCTGAAGCCGACCGCGTCGCTCGACGCGCTGATCGCGGGCGCGGCCGCCGAAAGCCTGCGGCTCGATCCCGCTCATACCGCGTCGACGCTGTTCGCGGAAAGCGGCGCGACGCGGCCGATGACGGGCCTCGTTCGCGGAACCGCGTGACGCGCGGAGTGATGCGCAGCGCGATGCACGGCTCGATGCACGGCGTACGCGGGTTCGCCTCCGCCGACCGATCGATTACACAACAGGGAGAGTCGACGATGAAGATCCGATCCGTATCGCTTGCCGTATGGGTGACGACGAGCGCGGCGCTGCTGTCCGCGTGCGTGGTCGAACCCGCGCGGCCGCCGCAGCCTGCGCCGGTCGCCGAAGTGATGCCGCCGCCGCCCGCGCCCGGTTATCGCTGGGCGAAAGGTCATTACCGCTGGGCCGGCAACCACTGGGCGTGGGTGTCCGGGCACTGGGCCGCCGTGTATTGAAGCAGGGGGCCGGCGCGCCGTTCACCAGCCGATCCGGTGCTTCTCCTCGGTTTCGCTGTGTCGCCAGTCGTCGTCTGCGTGCAGATACTGGCTCGTCGTCGTCAGCGATACGTGACCGAGGTTGTCGCGCACGAGCCGCAGGTCGACGCGTCCGTCCGCCATGTGCGAACCCGCGCTGTGGCGCAGCCAGTGGGCCGATGCCTGTTCGAGCACGCGCGCCTGTTGTTCGCCGGCATCCCCTTGCGCACGCAACCGCTCGGCCGCGAACCTGAACACCTGCTTTACGATCCGGTGCAGCGCAGCGCGCGTGAGCGGCTTGCGCGTGCGACCGGCGGGCAGCACGAGCGGCGTGGTTTCGCCGTCGGCCGGCAGCGCCGGCAGGCCATGCGCGCGCCGGTAGCGCGCGAGCTCGGCCATCATCTCGGCGGTGGCCGGCACGAGGCGCTGGCGGCCGCCTTTGCCGGTCACGTCGAGCCACCAGCGATCGCGCCCGTTCGCATCGCGCCGTGCAAAGAATTGCCCCATCGTCGTGTCGGCCGCCTCGGTGATGCGCAGTCCGCCGAGATACAGCAGCGTGAACACCCAGCGCGCGCGATCCGCATGGAAGGCGGCACGCGCATCGTCGCGCGGCATCGCGGCGATCGCATCCTTGACCGCCTGCCACAGCGGCGGCCCGAGATGGCGCGTGACGCGCGGCGCGGGCCGCCGTTGCCGCTGCCGCGACAGCGCGAGCGGATTGCCTGCCAGATAGCCGGCCTGCACGAGCCACGAGAACATCACGTTCAGGATCACCATCGCCTGCCGCTGGCTGGCCGCCGACAGCGGCCCGTAGAACGGCCGCCAGCGCGGGTCGCCGCGCGGATGCTTGCGACCGCCGTTCGCGCACCACACGTCGGCGGGCGCGGGCGCGAGCAGGAACTGCCGGTACACGACGAGATCCTCGTGGGTGAGCGACGACAGCGGCTTGCCGCACGCGATCACGGCCCACAGCAGCAGGCGCTCGGCCTCCTTGCGGTAGTTCTGGAACGTGGTGGGCGTATCGACGAAGCGTGCGAGCCATGCGCGCATGGCGTCGAGATCATGGTTCGCGGCGATCTGCGGATGCGCGCTCGTGGAGCGATTGGTGCCCGCGCGTCCGTCGAGCGCGGCCGGCACGGTCAGCGCGTCGATCGGCTGCGGCCGCAGCGCGGTGTCGGACGGAACGGGTGAGGTCATGCGAACAGGGGGCGCGGCTCGCCCGTGGCCGGGCGGGCGCACGCGCCGCGACGAAGCGTACGAGGAAACGCCGATGGTAATACACGATCACGACTTGGCGAAGCGCAACGGGTTTACGGCTGGCGCTCATACCGTCCGCATCGGCCGTTTCGGTGCAGGCCGCTTCCTGCTTTCCGGCGTCGGGAGCAACTCGTCCACGAATCCGGCTTCCCGGCCTGTCGAACACCTCACCCCAGCGACAACACGCTGTTCAGCAACGTCCGCACGAGCGTCGCCTGTCGCGTGACACCCGTCTTGGAAAAGATCGCCCGCAGGTGCGAGCGCGCGGTGTTCTTGCTGATGTCGAGTTCGTCGGCCGCTTCCTCGAGCGTCGATCCGTTGACGAGCGCGAGCGCCAGCGCGGTCTCGGCCGGCGTGAGATCGAACAGCTTGCGCACGATGTCGTGAGACGCCTGCGACTTGCGCTCCGCATCGCGGATGAAGATCGCGCACGCGGGCCGGCGCGGATTGTCCTCCGACCATTCGCTGAGCGGGACCGTGCGGATCAGCACGCCGAGCGGCGGCTTGCCGGACGGGCGCGGCACGGCAATCGCCTGCGCGACCGACGGCGCGCCGCCCGCGCGCTCCGCGAGCACGTGGCGGATGAGCTTTTGCAGCTTGCGGTCCTCCAGCGGATACGATGCCTCGAGCGCACCGGCGCGCACGCGCAGGCCGTCGCATTCGGCGAAGATCTCGTCCGCGACGGAATTGGTCTTCATGATCGTGCCGCGCTCGTCGAGGATCGCGGTCGCGACGAGCATGCGGTCGATCGCGCTCGCATACAGCGTGCGCTCCGATTCGACCATCCCGAACTTCGCATGCAGCCGCACCGCGCGCTTCAGGTGCGGCAGCAGCGCATTGCAGACGGCCTTGTCGGTCGCCGAGAACGCGCGGCCGTGATGCGAGCGGCACACGCGGAAGCGGCATTCGATCCCGTCGGGCGTGCGCAGGTCGGCGCCCATCAGGTAGCCGACGTCGAACGGCTCGAGGAACTCGCGATACATCGCGCTGCGGCGCCACACGCCGACGCCGAGCAGCTCGTCGACGGTGACGACGCGATCGCTCGGCAGGTTCACGAACGGATCGAGCGCGTAATAGTAGTTGTTGTACGACGCGACGCCGGTCAGCGGCGCGCTCGCCGCGGACGCATTGATCATCAGCCCCGCGTGGCCGCTGGCGGGCCAGCGCAGGATCATCGTCACGTAGTTCGCGTCCAGGTGCACGCGGATCTGTTCGAGCGCGCCGCCCCACGGCACGTCTTCCAGCGGGCCTTCGTAGATTGTCGCGAGCAGCGCGTCGTACTGCTCGAGCGTCAGTTTCGATTGGGCAAGGCACGGGGGAAGGGCCGGGGGCGCCGTGGTCATCGGGTTGTCTCCTGTTGCCGCCGCCGGGTCGCGGTGCGCCGGGCGTGCGGGTGCGTGCATGCGCGAATGCGGACCGCCGGCGGCGGCGCGCGGTTGCCTGCACCGGAATACGGTAACGTGCCCGTGCAGACGTGACATCCCACGAATGAGGGTGGCGGCGCGCGCGCTGTAAGCCATTTGTGAACTTTGCCGGCGCAGCATTCGTCTAATCGGCCCGCCAACGCTTCCTGAGGACCATCAGATGATTCGCAAGATCAGAACGCTGCTCGGCGCGGCCGTGATCGCCGGCAGCACGTTACTCGCCGGATGCCAGACTGGCGCGGCCGCGCCGGATGCACGCGCGGACCGCCCGGCCGACGGCCGGCCCGTGACCCGGACCGTTTATGTCGCGCCGCAGGCGGCGCGCTGCACGGGCGTCGCGCCGATGGACTGCCTGCAGGTGCGCAGCAGTCCGGCCGGGCCGTGGAGCCTGTGGTACGCGGGCATCGAGGGCTTTGCGTACCAGCCCGGCTATCAATATGTGCTGGAAGTCGATGAATACCGCGTCGCGCAGCCGCCGGCCGACGGTTCGTCGATCCGCTGGGTGCTCAAGCGGGTCGTCGAGCGCCGCCCGGTGAACTGACGGCCGCGCCTGCCCGCGGCGGCGCTTACGCGGACGGCCGCGGCGCGACCGGCCGCGGCGGCGCGGCGGTATCGATCCGCCGGAACACGACGGACGACAGCAGCGTGACCGCGCCCATGCAGACGAACGACAGCATGAAGCCGTTCGCCATCGAGCCCCAATGCGCGGCGAACAGGTTCACGAGCCCGCCGCCGATCGATACGCCGAGCCCCATCGCCAGCATCTGCATCATCGTGAACAGGCTGTTGCCGCTGCCGGCGTCGCCGTGCGACAGGCCCTTGAGCGTCACGGCGTTCATCGCGGCGAACTGCATCGAGTTCGCGGCGCCGAACACGACCAGCAACGCCATCTCCAGCACCGGCGCGGGCCGGGCCGACACCAGCGCGAACCCGGCGATCGCGCCACCGACGATCCCCGTGTTCACGACCAGGAACGTCGCATAACCGAAGCGTTTCGCGAGGGGCGCGATCCAGCGTTTCGCGATCACGCCGGCGATCGCGGCCGGCAGCAGCATCATCCCCGACTGCAGCGGCGTATAGCCGAGCTGCACCTGCATCAGCAGCGGCAGCATGAAAGGCACCGAGCTCGTGCCGATCCGGCACAGCAGGTTGCCGAGCAGCCCCGCGCCGAAGTTCGGCTCGCGGAACAGCCCGAGCCGGAACAGCGGCTGCGCGCGCCGCCGCGCATGGGGCAGGTACGCGAGCGCGCTTGCCACGCCGAGCACGGCCAGCCCGATCGCCCAGCCGGTGCGGTGCGCGCGCATCGGCGGATCGATCGCGAGCGACAGCGCGATCATCGCGACCGACAGCATCGCGCAGCCGACGAAGTCGAACGGCGGCGGCTGCATCGCCTGGTCGTGCGGCAGGAAGCGCTGCACCGCGATGAAGCCGACCATGCCGACCGGCACGTTGACGATGAACACCCAGTGCCAGGAAATCGCCTGCGTGAGCCAGCCGCCGAGCGTCGGCCCGACGATCGGGCCGAGCTGCGCGGCGATCGACACGAACGCGATCGCCGCGACGTACCGCTCGCCGGGCACGCGGCGCAGCACGGCGAGCCGCCCGATCGGCAGCAGCATCGAGCCGCCGATGCCCTGCACGGCGCGCGCGACGACGAGCTGGCCGAGCGTGTGCGACGCCGCGCAGCCGATCGATGCGAGCGAGAACACCAGGATGGCGAGCGAGAACACGCGGCGCGTGCCGAAGCGGTCGGCGAGCCAGCCGGACGCCGGCGTGAGCATCGCCATCGTCAGCGTATAGACGACCACGACCGGCTGCATCGCGAGCGGCGACGCATGCAGGCTTTGCGCGATCGACGGCAGCGCGGTGTTGACGATCGTCGTGTCGAGCGACTGCATGAAGAACGCGGCGGCGACGATCCACAGCAGCGCGGAGTGTGAGGGTTCGCGGGACATGACGAAACGGGAAGTGCGGCGACCGGCGCGGCGGCGACGCGACGGGGGCGCGGCCCGGCAGCGGCAGGCGCGCGCCGGCGCACGGCCGGTCTACGAGCACTCGATGGTACCGATTCCGGTGGTCATCGGGAAGATGCCTCGATGCGCTGAACGGCGACCGGCCGCCCGCGCTGCCCGACGTCGAATGCATCGCGCGCGCCGCGAAGCGGCTCGGCCAGCCGGCCGGTACGCTGCTCGAGCTACCGGAAACCAGCGACCTGCGCGCGCCCGGCGCGGTCGATCAAGGCGGGTAGCGCACGTTGTTATCGGACAGCGACGCGTCGCGCGGCATCCGGCCGGGTCCCCGCCGGCCGGTCCGCGCGCCACGCACCGCGCACCACGCACCGCCGTGTCATGCCGCGCGTTTCTGCGAAAGCACCAGCAGCGCGCCGTTCCTGTCCTCCAGCACCGCACGGTATTCGTGCGGGCCGGCCTGCACCGGCACGCGCACCGACGCACCGGCTTTCACGACCCGCGCCATCGCCGCGTAAAGGTCGTCATCCTCATCGACCCGCAGCGTGAGCGCCGCGCGCTCGACGATCTGCTCGTCGCCGGCGACCAGCGCGATCGTCAGCGGGCCGCCGTCGAGCGCGCAATAGCGGTCGCCGTCGCGGAACTTCACGTTCAGGCCCAGTCCGTCGACGAACAGCGGCAGCGCCGTGTCGATGTCGTCGACCGGGTACAGCAGCATCGATACCTTCATTCCCTCTCTCCCTTGTCGTGATGTGACCGGCGCGCACCGCACCGTCGTTCGATGCTAGCGCGCGGTGCCGGCCGCGACGCAGTCCGATCGGACGACGGTGAAACCCCTCTGTCCCCGCATGCGTGCCGTTACTCCAAACAGACGATGCCCGGGCGGGCCCGCGCGCCGACACTCCCATCCGTGGACCGTCGCTATTCGTCCGTATCGTGCGGGCGGGCTGCGCGACCCCGACTCGTCCAACATACATGGAGACGCACGCAATGAAGTTTTCCCTCATCTACGAAGCCCAGACCACCGACGCATCGCGCGAGGGCGACCACCGGGTGTTCAAGGAGACGGTCGAACAGGCGCTGCTGGCCGAGCAGGTCGGTTTCGACACGATCTGGTGCGTGGAGCACACGTCGCTGACCAACTATGCGCACATGAGCGCGCCGGAAACCTTCCTTGCGTACCTGGCCGGCCGCACGACGCGCATCGGCCTCGGTCACGGCGTCGTGTGCCTGCCGCCGGCGATGAACCATCCGATCAAGGTCGCCGAGCGCGTCGCGCTGCTCGACATCCTGTCAGGCGGCCGCGTGCATTTCGGCGTCGGCAAGGGCGGCAGCCAGCAGGAAGCGGGCGCGTTCGGCTACGACCTCAACGAACTGCAGCCGATGATCGACGAGTCGATGTACCTGGTTCCGAAGATGTTCGTGCAGGACGAGATCGAGCACGACGGCAAGTACATCAAGATTCCGAAGCGTCCGATCCATCCGAAGCCGTTCCAGGATCCGCATCCGCCGATGTACCTCGCCTGCACGAACACCGACGCGCTGCTGCGCGCCGGCCAGCGCGGTATGGGCGCGCTGGTGCTCGGCTTCGGCGGGCCCGATGAGGTCGCGAAGAAGAACGCGATCTATCGCGAAGCGTGGGCGAACCGCAAGCCGGAAGACCAGGTCGGCTTCCGCCCGACCCAGCACCTCGCGGCGCTGTGCCCGACGGTCGTGATGGCCGACGGCCAGAAGGCCCGCAAGATCGGCATCCGTGGCCAGCGCTACTTCATGGAATCGCTCGCGTACTGGTACACGGGCGGCGAGCGTCCGGACCCGGCGAAGTGGGGCGACGACCTCGTGCAGGCCGATACCGGCGAGATGGTGATCCGCTCGCGCTTCGCGTCGGAGGAAGTCGTCGTGAACTTCGCCGATCCGGCGCTCGCGATGATGAACCCGAACCATGCGTACGGCACGGTGGACGACTGCATCGGCTACGTGGGCCGCCTGCAGGAAGCGGGCGTCGACGAAGTGCTGTTCCTGTGCCAGATGGGCACGGTGCCGCACGACGCGCAGATGGAGACGATCCGCAACATCGGCGAGCACGTGATCCCATTCTTCAACAAGGAACAGGAGCGCGCCTGCGCATAAGGCGAGGCGTGTCGCGCCACGTCGCGCCCGTCGTCCCTTCGGACGATGCGGCGCGGCCGCGCGAAGCCGACCATCGTCGGCAGGAACCCTCGCTCGCGGCGCCGCCCGCGACGAATCACTTAAAGAGAGACCGGGGTGGGCGCCGCCGCGCGCGCTCCGTATCACAGGAGACATTCGTGCATCGCGACAACGATTCGAACGCATTGGCCGCCACGCTGATCGCCCGGGCCGAGGCGCTCGCGCCGACGCTGGCCGGCCGCGCCGCGCAGGCGGAAGCGCAGGGCCGCATCCCGGCCGAGACGATCGCCGACATGCAGGCCGCCGGCTTCTTCAAGGTGCTGCAACCGAAACGCTACGGCGGCTACGAGCTCGATCCGCAAACCTTCTTCGACATCCAGATGGCGCTCGCGCGCGGCTGCATGTCGACGGCATGGGTGTACGGCGTCGTCGGCGTGCACAACTGGCAGCTCGCGCTGTTCGACGAACGCGCGCAGCAGGACGTGTGGGGCAAGGATTCCGCGACGCTGATCGCGTCGACCTACATGCCGGTCGGCCGCGTGACGCCGGTCGACGGCGGCTTCCGGCTGTCCGGCCACTGGAAGTTCTCGAGCGGCAGCGAGCTGTGCGAATGGGTGTTCCTCGGCGCGCTGGTGCCGCCGGCCGAGGCCGGCCAGCCGCCGGAATACCGCACCTTCCTGCTGCCGAAATCCGACTACCGGATCCAGCAGGACTGGGACGTGCTCGGCCTGCGCGCGACCGGCAGCCACGACATCGTCGTCGACGACGTGTTCGTGCCCGCGTACCGCACGCACAAGGCGATCGACGGGATGATGGGCACGAGCCCGGGCCTGGCCGTCAATGACGCGCCGCTGTTCAGGCTGCCGTTCGCGCAGATCTTCGTGCGCGCGGTGTGCACGTCGTGCATCGGCGCGCTGCAGGGCGCGCTCGACGATTTCACCGGCTATGCGGCCACGCGCGTGTCGGCCAATAGCGGCGCGAAGACGACCGACGATCCGGGCGCGCAGAACGCGTGCGCGAACGCGGCCGTCGCGATCGACGAGATGAAGGTGCTGCTCAAGCGCAATTTCGCGGAACTGATGGCGTCGGTGACGGGCGGCCCGGCCGTGTCGATCGAGCGCCGCGTGCATTTCCGCTACCAGTCCGCGCAGGTCGCCGAGCGTTGCGCGCAGGCCGCGAACGCGCTGCTGCGCTATGCGGGCGGCAATGGCATCTACCACCGCAATCCGCTGGTGCGCCGCTTCCTCGACCTGCACGCGGCCCGCGCGCACTACGCGAACAACGTGGACCGCTTCGGCCAGAACCTCGGCGCCGTGATGCTCGGCCGCGAGAACACGGACTACTTCATCTGACGAGGCGGCGATGAACGACACGCAAGCGCAGCAATACGTGTTCGACGTCGTGGTCGTCGGCTCGGGCGCGGGCGCGCTGCTCGCGGCCTGCCGCGCGGCCGACCGCGGGCTGTCCGTCGTCGTGATCGAGAAGACGGCGCTGTACGGCGGCACGTCGGCGGTCTCGGGCGGCGGCATCTGGGTGCCGTGCAATCACCATATCGCTGAGCTCGGCGCGACCGACACGCGCGAGGCTGCGAGCCGCTATCTCGACGCGTGCACGGCCGGCGCATCGTCGCGCGAGCGGCTCGACGCGTATCTCGACCAGGCGCCCGAGATGCTGCGCTACCTCGAAACGAAGACGCCGGTGCGCTACCAGGCGCTGCCGAAGTACGCGGACTATTTCCAGAAGCTGCCGGGCGCGATGCCGGGCTATCGCGCGCTCGATCCGCTGCCGTTCGACGGCGGGCTGCTCGGCGACGAACTCGACCGGCTGCGTCCGCCGTCGCCCGGCACGCTGATCGGCGGCCGCGTCGCCGTGACGTCGAAGGAGGCGCACACGCTGTTCTCGCGCGGGCCGGGCTTCATGAGGCTCGCGATCGCGCAGTTCGGCCGCTACTGGCTCGATTTCGGCGTGCGCCGCCGCACGCGGCGCGACCGGCGCCTGACGCTCGGCAACGCGTTGATCGGCGGGCTGCGCCGCGCGCTGCTCGAGCGCAACGTGCCCGTGTGGCTCGACACGCCGATGCGCGACCTGCTCGACGTCGACGGCCGCGTGACGGGCGTGCGCGCGCAGCGCTTCGGGCAGCCGGTGACAATCGCCGCGCGGCGCGGCGTGATCCTCGGCGCGGGCGGCTTCGAGCGCAACCAGCCGATGCGCGAACGCTACCTGCCGCAACCGACGCAGATGCAATGGAGCGCGACGCCGCCGGCCAACACCGGCGACGCGATCGCCGAAGGCCACCGGCTCGGCGGCGCGCTCGCGCTGATGGAACACGTATGGGGCGCGCCTACGGTCGGCGTCGCGGGCGAGGAGAAGCAACGCGCGCTGTTCGTCGAGCGCAACCTGCCCGGCTGCGTGATCGTCAACGGTCTCGGCAAGCGCTTCGTCAACGAAGCCGCGCCGTATTCGGAATTCGTGCCGGCGATGTATCGCGACCATGCGCGCACCGGCGCGTGCGTGCCGGCGTGGATGGTGTTCGACGCGCGCTTTCGCCGCAAGTATCCGTGCGGGCCGATCATGCCGGCGTCGATGATGCCCGATTCCCGCATTCCGGACGCGTTTCGCGACGTGCTCGTGAAAGCCGACACGATCGACGCGCTCGCCGTGCGGATCGGCGTCGATGCGGCCGGGCTGCACGACACGCTGCGCGACATGGCGCGTTACGCGGCAACCGGTATCGACGAAGCGTTCGGCAAGGGCGACAACCTGTTCGACACGTACTACGGCGATCCGAGGAGCCGGCCGAATCCGTGCCTCGGGCCGGTCGACGAGGCGCCGTTCTACGCGGTGCGGATCGACGCAGGCGACATCGGCACGAAGGGCGGGCTCGTCACCGACGCGCAGGCGCGCGTGCTGCGCGCCGACGGCGCGCCGATCGACGGCCTCTATGCAATCGGCAACACCAGTGCATCGGTGATGGGCGCGAGCTACCCCGGCGCGGGCTCGACGCTCGGTCCGGCGATGACCTTCGGGTTCATCGCCGCCGACCACCTGGCCGCGCAAGCGGCCGACGCCGGCGGCCGGTCAGCCCGGCCGTCCACGACAGAACTTGACGGAGTCCAACCATGAGCGATCTCACCACCCATCCGCTGCGCACCGACATGCTGCTCGCGATGCGCCGCCTCGCGCGCTCCGTCACGGTCATCAGCAGCGCGCACGACGGCCGGCGCTACTCGATGTCCGCGACGGCGGTCGATTCGCTGTCGACCGATCCGCCGTCGCTGCTGATCTGCATCAACCGCAATGCGTCGCTGTATCCGCCGCTCGATGCGGGGGCACCGTTCTGCGTGAACGTGCTGTCGGCACGGCATGAAGGCATCGCGATCGATTGCAGCGGCCGCCTGAAGGGCGAGGCGCGCTTCACGACCGGCGAGTGGCACACGTCGCCGCTGGGTGTGCCGTATCTGCACGATTCGCAGGCGAGCCTCGTGTGCGAGCAGGACGGCCGCTTCGAATACGGCACGCATACGGTGTTCATCGGGCGCATTCGCGAGGTGCTGATGAGCGGTGACGTCGATCCGCTCGTCTATCTCGACGGTGCGTACACGACGCCCGGCGCGCCCGCGGCCCGCGCGGTCGCGTGACGGCGGTGCGCGTTTTTCCGCATCGGAACGAGACGATCCATGACACGCAGATTGAACCGCAATATCGAGAATGGTGCGGACACAACGATCGTGCACGAGTTCGTGCAGTTGATCGGCGCGGCGGCAACGCAGGTGCTGAACGCGTTCGCCGGTGTTGCGCCAGCGCTGGCGCTGGCGTCGAACGACGCGCGGTGCCGTGCGGGAGAAGCCGGCTGGCATACGGCTTCGGCGGGTGCGGCCGGCGCGGCTCGCACTGCATGAGGAGCCGGCGATGAGCGATCCCCGTTTTCACCGGCTGACCGTGGCCGACGTCATCGCCGAAAGCGACGACGCGTGCTCGTTCGTGTTCGACGTGCCCGCCGCGTTGCGCGATGCGTTCGCGTATCGGCCCGGCCAGTTCCTGACGCTGAGCGTGCCATGCACGGACGCGACCGTCGCGCGCTGCTACTCGCTGTCGAGCGCGCCGGGCATCGACGCGGCGCCGAAGATCACCGTCAAGCGCGTGCGCGACGGCCGTGCGTCGAACTGGCTGTGCGACCGCATTCGCGCGGGCGATGCGCTCGACGTGCTGCCGCCGGCCGGCGTCTTCACGCCGCGTACGCTCGACGGCGACCTGCTGCTGTTCGCGGGCGGCAGCGGCATCACGCCGGTGCTGTCGATCCTGAAATCGGCGCTCGTGCACGGCCGCGGGATGCTGACGCTGATCTATGCGAACCGCGACGAGCGCGCGGTGATTTTCCGCGACGAACTGCGGCAGCTCGCGCACCGTCATCCGGGCCGCCTGCGCGTGATCCACTGGCTCGACAGCGTGCAGGGCGTGCCGCAGCAGCGGCATCTCGAGGAACTCGCGCGGCCGTTCAGCCAGCAGGAGACGTTCATCTGCGGGCCGGCGCTGTTCATGGAGAACGCGCTCGCCGCGATGCTCGGCCTCGGGCTGCCGCGTGCGCGCGTGCATGTCGAGCGCTTCGCGTCGCTGCCCGATGCGCCGGCGCAGGCCGATCCGGCGGCATCGACCGCAACGGCGGCGACGTCCGGCGATGACGATCGCGACGGCGACGGTGAAGGCGCGGCGATCGAGACGGTGCTCGACGGCGAGGCGTTCGCGTTCGACAGCGCGCCCGGCGAAACGCTGCTCGACGCGATGCTGCGCGCCGGCCTGCCTGCGCCGAATTCCTGCCGGATGGGGCAGTGCGGCGCGTGCATGTGCCGCGTCGAACGCGGCGCGGTGACGCTCGACAGCAACCACGTGCTCGACGACGACGAGATCGCGGCGGGCTGGACGCTCGCCTGCTGCGCGCGGCCCGCGAGCGACGCGCTGCGCGTGGTGTTCCCCGATTGAGCCGCGACGTGTCGATGGCACCGACGGCAACCCTGTTTCGACGCATATGACGATGGACAACGAAATCCTCACCACGCCCGCGCTGATCGCGCGGGCTGCCGCGCGCCACGGCGCGCATCCGGCGATCGAGTCGGAGCACGGCCGGCTGACCTACGCGGAACTCGACGCGGCGCGTCTCGAGGCGGCGCGCGCGCTCCTCGCGAGCGGCATCGACGCCGGCGATCGGATCGCCGTATGGGCGCCGAACCTGCCGCAATGGATCGTCGCGGCGCTGGCGATCCACACCGTCGGCGCGATCCTCGTGCCGGTCAACACGCGGATGAAGGGCATGGAAGTGGGCGGCATCCTGCACGACGGCGGCGCGCGGCTGCTGTTCTGCTGCGGCACCTTCCTCGGCGAATCCTATCCGGCGCTGCTCGCGCCGCACCGGCCCGCGACGCTCGAACGCGTCGTCGTGTTCGACGGCGAGCCGCCGTCCGGCGCGCACGATGAAAGCTGGAATGCATTCCTCGCGCGCGGCGCGGCGGTGCCGCTCGCCGCCGTGCGCGAGCGGGAGGCGCAGGTGACGCCGGATACCGTGATGGACCTGATGTTCACGTCCGGCACGACGGGCCGCCCGAAGGGCGTGATGACCGCGCACGGACAGAACCTGCGCGCCGCGCAGGGGTGGGCGACGATCGCCGGCGTGCGCCGGGACGACCGCTACCTGATCGTCAATCCGTTCTTCCATACGTTCGGCTACAAGGCCGGCTGGCTCGCCGCGCTGTCGAGCGGCGCGACCGTGCTGCCGCATCTCGTGTTCCAGCCGGCCGACGTCTTGCGCCGCATCGCCGACGAACGCGTGTCGGTGCTGCCCGGCCCGCCGACGCTGTACTACGCGCTGCTCGATGCGCCCGATCGCGCGACGCGCGACCTGTCGTCGCTGCGGATCGCGGTGACGGGCGCGGCCGCGATCGCGCCGAGCCTGATCGAGCGGATGCGCGCGGAGCTCGGCTTCGAGACCGTTCTGACCGGCTACGGACTGACCGAATCATGCGGGTTCGCGACGCTGTGCCGCCACGGCGACGACGCGGAGACGGTCGCCTCTACGTCGGGCCGCCCGATGCCGGGTGTCGAACTGCGCATCGCGGGGCCTGGCGGCGCGGCGCTCGGGCCGGACGAGACCGGCGAGATCTGGGTGCGCGGCTACAACGTGATGCGCGGCTACTTCAACCAGCCGGATGCGACGCGCGAAGCCGTCGACGCCGACGGCTGGCTGCATACCGGCGACCTCGGCTGTGTCGACGCGAACGGCAACCTGAAGATCACCGACCGGATCAAGGACATGTTCATCGTCGGCGGCTTCAACTGCTATCCGGCCGAGATCGAGCGGCTGCTGGCCGCGCATCCGGCGATCGCGCAGGTCGCGCTGGTCGGCGTGCCCGATACGCGGCTCGGCGAGGTCGGACATGCGTATGTCGTGTTGCGTCCCGGCGCGCGCACCGACGCCGACGCACTGAACGACTGGGCGCGCAGCAACATGGCGAACTACAAGGTGCCGCGGCATTTCACGTTCGTCGAGCAACTGCCGACGAGCGCGGCCGGCAAGGTGCTGAAGTACCGGCTGCGCGCGGGCACCGAAGCGGCGGCCTGAACGCCGGCGCACGGCACGAAATCAACGGGACGAACGGATGAACGACAACGGATTTCCGCAGGGCGCGGTACTCGTGTTCGGCGGCAGCGGCGGAATCGGGCAGGGCGTCGCGCTCGAATTCGCGCGCGCCGGCGTGCCGGTCGCGCTCGGTTACCGCAGCAAGGCCGAGGTGGCCGAGCGCGTCGCGCGCGAGGTGCGCGCCGCAGGCGTCGCGGCCACCACGCATTGCGCGGACGTGACCGCTCCCGCGCAGATCGATGCCGCGCTCGCGGCCGCGATCGGCGCGCACGGCCGCGTGCACACGATCGTGTGGGCGGCCGGCCCGTTCGTGAACCAGCGTCGCATCGGCGACATGACGCACGACGACTGGCGCCGTGCGATCGAGGTCGAGACGGTCGGCTTCTTCAATGCGGCGAAGGCCGCGTTGCCGCATTTGCGTGCGTCGGGCGGCGGGTCGTTCGTCACGCTCGGCTCGGCCGGGCATCTGCGCTGGCCGGATCGCGACGGCTTGTCGGTCGCGCCGAAGGCGGCGAACGAGGCGCTGGTGAAGGGGCTCGCGCGCGAGGAGGGCCGTCACGAGATTCGCGCCAACTCGATCCTGGTCGGCGTGATCGAGGCCGGGATGTTTCCGGTGCTGCTCGAACAGGGGCAGTTCGACCAGGCGTGGATCGACGACACGCAGAAGATGCTCGCGCTCAAGCGCTGGGGGAAGGCGCACGATATCGGGCGTGCGGGGGTGTTCCTCGCGTCGGATCGCGCGAACTACATCACGGGGCAGCAGTTGAACGTCTCGGGCGGGTACGGGTTGTAGCGGATGCGCGGAGCCCGCTCGGGAGAGCGGGCCCGGCAGACGAACGTTCGGTTGCTTTCGGCGCCGAATCCGCCGTATCGATCCCGGATCTTCGCGCCGCAGGCGCCCGGGAGCGACTGCCTGCATGCATGCGTCGAAGCGCATGAACGGCCGTCTCGGCGGCAACTGGTTGCGCGCGCACCGTCCTCGGTATTCACCCTGATCCGCGCTGCGCGCTTCTCGCATCCTGACCACGCGCGACTCGCGCGAGGTCACGTCGATGAAACATTTCCTGCCATGCGTGACGTCACACGTGCTTGCACGCCGTTGCGATGTCGCGCGTGCCGACAGCCGCGCGTGCTTGCCCGGCGCGCGTCGCGGCACCCGATGCATCGCTCCGCTGCATCAGGCACGGTGCTGACGTGCCGAAAACAGATGCGTTCCTGAAACATTTCCGTCGATTCTCCCCCGCATCACCGCGGACGTTTGGCCGCGACGCTTGTCCCGTGCCGGTTCGCGCCGCATGGCACATGCCTTGCGGTTAGGTCGGGGCCGCTCGACACAATCGCGACCGATGGCAACGACAAATCGCGGGAGCGGCACGTAACGACATCGAAATATCGGGGATCGGATCGAGCCGCGGGATAGCGGCCCGTCGTGCCGGACGCGCTGCGTCGTATCGGCGGCACGCACGGGCATCGTACGCTCGATCCGTCAAACAGCAAGCTTGCTTGCAAGATGTCGTGCCGGGGGACCCGCCGCGCGTGGCGACATGCGCTGCACGTGGCGGGTCGGCGCGCCCGGCACATGTCGGGGGGACGCCCGTGAAAATGACAATGAACCAATGGGCAGCGCTGGCGATGGTAGTCACGGCCGGCGCGCACGCACAGGAAATCTACCTGCAGGGCGGCACGCAGGGCGTCGGCATCGGCGCGGCCGTCAGCTTCAATTCGGTGCTGGGCGCGCACGCGGATTTCAACGCGATCAATCTGACGCATGACTTCACGGTGGCCGGCAACCGCTACCAGGACGACATCAAGTTGCGGCAAGGCGGCCTGTATGCGGACATCTTTCCGTGGCGCGGCAGCGGCTTTCGCGCGACGATCGGATTGCGCTTCAACGACGACGATATCCGCGGCGTGTCGGTGCCCACCGACGGGACCTACGTGTTCGCCGGCAAGCGTTATCCGGCGCTCCCCGGGATGTACGCGGTCGCGGAGGCACGCTATCCGACCGTGATGCCGTATGTCGGGATCGGCTACGGGCACCGGCCGGCGTCGAAGGGGCTCGGTTTCGTCGCCGACCTGGGCGTCGCGTACGGCATCCCGCGCTGCTCGTACACGCTGTCGCCGCAACTCGCCGCCGCGGCCGGACCGCAGAAGAGCCAGATTCTGACCGCCAGCGGCCTCGACGAACTGAACCGGGTGATGTCGCGGTATCGGTGGTACCCGGTGCTGCAGATCGGGATCTCGTACCGGTTCTGAGCGGGACGCGCGTTATGGCACGGCCGCGCTCCGGCCGTTCGACGCTTTCGTGCCGTGGCCGCATCCGCAGACCTTCCCGTTGCCTGTTGCTCGACTGCCGGAACGTCCGGCCGAACCGGCTCGAATCTATCGTCCTGGCACTCACCTGGACCGTGCCGGCCCAGGCGTTCGTCGCAGTCGTTACCGGCACGATGTCGCCGATCGCGTCCGTGATTCTGGTCGCGGTGCTGGTGATGGTCGTGCGGCGCGCGTCGGACATCCCCCACCGGCGCAGACTATCCGTCGGTGAATGGCCATTCGGCCGTCTTTTTTCGTCGCCGCGGCTGGATTACCTTGGATGACAGCAGTTCGACGCGTCGGGCCGACGGCGGAACGTGGGTGGCTTCATCCCGTCCGCTGCCGCCGGCCAACGCCGACACCCGGCTTCCGTCCGATCACGACGATGATAGCAATGCTTGCAATTCACCGCGTTGGCGCTATCATTGATAGCAATCTGGATGGAGGGACTCATGGCAAATCTTCTGGTGCGTAACGTGGATGACAGTATCGTTCAGAGCCTTCGAGAGCAGGCTGCGGCGAACGGCAGGAGTGCCGAGGCCGAACATCGGGCCATTCTGGCCGATGCGCTCGGCCGGCCGAAGCGAAGGACATTCGCGCAAGTGCTGATGAGCATGCCGGACGTCGGCGAAGACGCGGATTTCCAACGTGTTCAGGATTCCGGCGAGGTCAGGCGTGTTTTTGATTGATACGAACGTCATCAGCGAGATCAGGAAGGGCAAGCGAACCAACCGCGGCGTGCGCGGGTTCTTCAGGCAGGCCGAGGCCGACGCGAGCCCGCTTTACCTGTCGATCGTCACGGTGGCCGAACTTCGGCGCGGCGTCGATCTGATCCGCCATCGCGGCGATCATCCGCAGGCGTCGGCGCTCGAGGCATGGATGGCGACGATTCTGTCCGGCTATGCGTCGAACATCCTGCCGGTCGATCTCGAGACCAGCCAGATGTGGGGCCATTTGCGCGTACCCGATCCGGCCCACGCACTCGACAAGCTGATCGCGGCCACCGCGCTGATCAACGATCTCACGGTCGTCACGCGCAATGTCGACGATTTCGCCCGCACCGGCGTCCGGCTGCTGAACCCGTTCGAGTGAGCCGGGTTGCCGCGTCGCGGCAATCCGCCATCGCTTCCCGCCTTCTTCCGTTGCGCGTTCTCCGTCGCGCATCGCCCGCTTGCAACCCGTATCGCCGGGCTTTAGCGCGCGTCCGATTCCCGGTCCTCTCCCGGCCGGCGTCGTCCTGAAAGACCCGCCCGCTCTCGTCCCAACAGACGATGTGACGCCATCCCCGACCGGCCAGAATCCTTTCACGAACAACGGATTCTGAACCTGGAGGAGGCCGACATGATCGATGTCCGTGCGCTCGGCTACGTCGTCGTCGAGGCGACCCGCGTCGATGCGTGGCGCCGCTACGCGGAAGACGTGCTGGGCATGCAGGTGCTCGACGCGCCCGACGGCGCGCTGTACCTGAAGATGGACGAGCGCGATTTCCGCTACGTGATCGTCCCCGGCGCGACCGACCGCTATTTCGCGTCGGGCTGGGAATTGCCCGACGGCGCCGCGTTCGACGCCGCGCTGACGGCACTGCGGCAGGCGGGTGTCGAGGCCGTGCGCGCCACGCGCGACGAAGCCGCGCTGCGCCGCGTGCAGGCGATGGCGTGGTGCACCGACCCGTCCGGCAACCGCCACGAGTTGTACTGGGGCGCGCGCTGCGACTTCCGCCGTTTCGTGTCGCCGCTGGGCGTCGCGCGCTTCGTCACCGGCGACATGGGGCTCGGCCACGCGGTGCTGCCCGCGCCGCAGTTCGACGCGACCGACGCGTTCGTGCGCGGCGTGCTCGGCTTCGAGCTGTCCGACATCTACCGCGTGAGGTTCACGCCCGATCCCGCCGAACCCGAGAAGCGCATTCACTTCATGCACTGCCGCAACGCGCGCCATCACAGCCTCGCGCTGTTCGAGATGGCGGTGCCGTCGGGCTGTGTGCACGTGATGGCCGAAGTCGACTCGATGGACGAAGTCGGCCGCGCGCTCGATCGGGTCGCCGCGCACGACGTGAAGATGTCGGCGACGCTCGGCCGCCACTGCAACGACCAGATGATCTCGTTCTACATGAAGACCCCCGGCGGCTTCGATCTCGAATACGGCTTCGGCGGCCTCACGGTCGACTGGTCGAAGCATGCGGTGTTCGAGGCCACGAAGGTGAGCCAGTGGGGCCACGATTTCAGCATCGGATACCGGTAAGCCAGCACGATGACGATGAAACCTCTCGACAAGACGATGTCCGCGCGCGACGTGGTCGCGCAACTCGCCGACGGCATGACGATCGGCATCGGCGGATGGGGGCCGCGGCGCAAGCCGATGGCACTGGTGCGCGAGATCGCGCGCTCGAACCTGAAGGACCTGACGATCGTCGCGTACGGCGGCGCCGACATCGGCCTGCTGTGCGCGGCCGGCAAGGTGCGCAAGGCGGTGTTCGGCTTCGTGTCGCTCGACTTGATTCCGCTCGAGCCGCATTTCCGCCGGGCCCGCGAACAGGGCCGCGTCGACGTGCTGGAACTCGACGAAGGGATGCTGCAGCTCGGCCTGCGCGCGGCCGCCGCGCGCCTGCCGTTCCTGCCGACGCGCGCCGGGCTCGGCACCGCGCTGCTCGATCACGCGCCGCAGCTGCGCACGGTGCAATCGCCGTACGACGACGGCGAAACGCTGCTCGCGATGCCGGCGATCGAACTCGACGTCGCGCTGCTGCACGTGAACGCGGCCGACCGGATGGGCAACACGCGCATCGACGGTCCCGATCCGTTCTTCGATGCGTGGATGGCGCGCGCCGCGCAGCGCTGCTACGTGTCGGCGGAAACGGTCGACGCGTCGCTCGCGAGCGGCGACCTCGACGCCGCACGCCGCAACCCGTTCGAGCGCTCGCTCGTCACCGGCGTCGTGCATGCGCCGGGCGGCGCGCACCCGACGTCGTGCGGGCCGGACTACGGCTGGGACCTGCCGCACCTGCGCGCGTACTGCGCGAGCGCGGAAGACGATGCGAAGACGGCGGCTTACCTGCGCGACGTGGTCGGCCAGGACGAACGCCAGTATCTCGAAGGCGTCGGCGGGCTGTCGCACGTGACGACGCTGCCGTTGCCGATTCTGTAAAGGAGCGCCTGTGAGCGAATCTCTCGACCATTCCCTCGCGGAACTGATGATCGTCGCGTCCGCGCGACTCTGGCGCGACGACGGCGAAGTGCTGGCGACCGGCATCGGCACGGGCCCGCGGCTCGCGGCCGGCCTCGCGCGGCTCGCGTACAACAGCGGGCTGATGCTGACCGACGGCGAAGCGTATCTCGTCGAGGCGCCGATCCCTCTCGGGCCGCGTCCCGACGGCTATCGCGTGCAGGCGAGCGGCTGGATGACCTACGAGCGCGTGTTCGACTGCCTGTGGCACGGCCGCCGTCATGCGCTGGTGATGCCGACGCAGATCGACCGCTTCGGCCAGGCGAACATCTCGTGGCTCGGCGACGACTACGCGCGTCCGAAGACGCAGCTGCTCGGCGCGCGCGGCTTCCCCGGCAACTCGACGAACCACGCGAACTCGTTTTTCGTGAGCGGCCACGGCAAGCGCACGTTCGTCGCAGGCGAAGTCGACATGGTGTGCACGGTCGGCTACAACCCGGCGCGCCGGCTGCCTGGCATGAAGACCTTCGTCGACCTGCGCAGCATCGTCACCGACCTGTGCGTGATGGATTTCGGCGGCCCCGACCACGCGATCCGCGTGCGTTCGCTGCATCCGGGCGTGAGCTTCGACGAAGTGCAGGACGCGACCGGCTTCCCGCTGATCGCGGCGCCCGGCCTCGGCACGACGGCCGCGCCGGATGCGGAAGACCTGCGCATCGTGCGTGCGCTCGACCCTCACAACCTGCGCGCGACGATCGTGCGCAACAATCCGGCGCCGCGCCGCGGATGAGGTCCGACATGGAAGCGACCCAGATGACGTTCGGCGACGGTGTCGTCGACTACGCGGTCGAGGACGGCATCGCGACGATCACGATGAACCGTCCCGAGTATCACAACGCGCAGAACTCGAAGATGACGTATGCGCTCGACGCGGCGTTCCGGCGCGCGGCGCACGACGACGCGGTGAAGGCGATCGTGCTCGCGGGCGCCGGCAAGCATTTCTCCGCGGGTCACGACATCGGCACGCCGGGCCGCGACATCCACGAGTCGTTCGACCGCGCGTCGCTGTGGTACGACCACGTCGACAAGGAGGGCGGCGAATTCCTCTATGCGCGCGAACAGGAGGTGTACCTCGGGATGTGCCGGCGCTGGCGCGACCTGCCGAAGCCGACCATCGCGATGGTGCAGGGCGCGTGCATCGCGGGCGGGCTGATGCTCGCGTGGGTGTGCGACCTGATCGTCGCGTCGGAGGATGCGTTTTTCGCGGATCCGGTCGTGCGGATGGGGATTCCCGGCGTCGAGTATTTCGCGCATGCGTACGAGCTGAACCCGCGCATCGCGAAGGAGTTCCTGTTCCTCGGCGAGCGGATGCCGGCCGAGCGCGCGTATCAGATGGGCATGGTCAATCGCGTCGTGCCGCGCGAGCGGCTGCGCGATGCAACCTACGCGATCGCCGCGAAGATCGCGACGATGCCGCGCCTCGGCCTCACGCTGACCAAGCAGGCGCTGAACCACGTCGAGGAACTGCAGGGCAAGCGCGCGGCGATGGACGCGGCGTTCGCATGGCACCACTTCGCGCATGCGCACAACGAGCTCGTCAGCGGCGACCGCCTCGGCGGCTACGACGCCCGCAAGATGGCCAGCTCGCAGCGCAAGCCGGAACCGGCGGACGACGAAGCGCAGGCCGATGCGGCACCGGCCGCCGTCAACGGAGCCGCCGCATGAGCACGACGTTGCATACGCCGCTGTGCGACCTGCTCGGCTGCCGCTACCCGATCGTGCAGACCGCGATGGGCTGGGTGGCCGACGCGCGGCTAGTCGCGGCGACCGCCAACGCGGGCGGCTTCGGCTTCCTCGCCGGCGCGACGCTCGAACCCGGGCAGGTCGAGGCCGAGATCCTGAAGGTGAAGTCGCTGACCGACAAGCCGTTCGGCATCAATTTCCACATGTTCCAGAAGAACGCCGCACAGGTGGTCGATCTCGCGATCAAGCACCAGCTGCGTGCGGTCAGTTACGGCCGCGGGCCGGACGCGAAGACGATCCGACGCTTCAAGGACGCCGGCATCGTCTGCATGCCGACCGTCGGCGCGCCGAAGCACGCGTCGAAGGCGGTCGAGCTCGGCGCGGACATCGTGACGGTGCAGGGCGCGGAAGGCGGCGGCCACACGGGCTCGGTGCCGACCACGCTGCTGCTGCCGAAGGTGCTCGACGCGGTGCGGGTGCCGGTCGTCGCGGCCGGCGGATTCTTCGACGGCCGCGGGCTGGCGGCCGCGCTCGCGTATGGCGCAGCCGGCATCGCGATGGGCACGCGTTTCCTGATGAGCGCCGAATCGCCGGTGCCGCGCGAAACGCTCGACCGCTACGTCGCGGTCGGCGACCCGGCGCGGATCCGCGTGTCGGACGCGCTCGACGGGCTGCCGCAACGGATGATCGACAACCCGTATCTGCTGAAGCTCGAACGCTTCGGCCCGCTGCGCCGCACGTGGTTCGCGCTGAAGACGGCCGAAGCGTGGCGGCGACAGAACGGGCTGAGCACGGGCGACATGCTCGGCCTCGCGATCAAGGCGCTGCGCTCGCACGACTACACGGCGAGCCAGACGCTGATGGCCGCGAACGCGCCGTTCCTGATCCAGCGCGCGATCGTCGAGGGGCGGCCGGACGAAGGCGTGCTGCCGAGCGGCCAGGCGGCCGCGATGATCGGCGCGATCGAATCGTGCGACGCGCTGATCGCGCGGATCGTCGCGGAAGCCGGCGAGCGGCTCGACGCGCTGGCCGCATTGCGCGGCGCGGCCGCGGCACAGGCTGCGTGAACAACATCACAGGGAGGCTTTGGAGATGACTGCATCCAATCAACCGGGCGGCGCGACGCCGTTCCGGATCGAGCGCGCCGACGGCATCGCCGAACTGGTGATCGCCCATCCGCCCGTGAACGCGCTCGATGCGCAGGGCTGGCATGCGCTCGCGCGCGCGCTCGACGCGCTCGGCGAGGACGACGACGTGCGCGTGATCGTCGTGCGTGGCGAAGGCCGCGGCTTCTGCGCGGGCGTCGACATCAAGGAACTCGCCGCGCATCCGGAGCGGATCGTGTCGGTCAACGCGGGCAACTACGAGACGTTCCGCGCGGTGCACCGCAACCCGAAGCCGGTGATCGCGGCCGTGCACGGTTTCGTGCTCGGTGGCGGGATCGGCATCTGCGGCGCGGCGGACATCGTCGTCGCGGCCGACTGCGCGCGCTTCGGCGTGCCGGAGATCGATCGCGGCGCGATGGGCGGCGGCGCGCATCTGCAACGACTGTTCGGCGTGCAGAAGGTGCGCGCGATGTACTTCACCGGCGACATGATCGACGCAGCCGAAGCGTACCGGCTCGGCGCGGTCGAGCAGGTCGTGACGCGCGACGCGTTGCGCGACGCGGCGCTCGCGATAGCGCGCAAGATCGCGGAGAAAAGCCCGGCGATGGTGCGGCTCGCGAAGGAGGCGCTGAACGGCGTCGAGGACGGCGATCTCGAGGGCAAGTACCGCTGGGAGCAGGGCTTCACGCTGCAGGCGTACATGACGAACGACTCGACGGAGGCGCGCGCCGCATTCGTCGAGAAGCGCGACGCGCGGTTCGACGCGCAGGCAGGCGTCGAGGAGGCACGCGCATGAACCTGACCTATACGCCGCAACAGCAGGCGTTCCGCGCGGAAATCCGCGCATGGCTCGCCGCGCACGTGCCGCGCGAGCGGCTGCCGAGCTTCGATACCGAGGAAGGCTTCGCCGCGCACCGCGAATGGGAGCGCACGCTGCACTCGGGCCGCTGGAGCATGGTCACGTGGCCGCGCGAACTCGGCGGGCGCGGCTGCGACCTGATCGAGTGGCTGATTTTCGAGGAAGAGTACTGGCGCGCCGACGCACCGATGCGCGTGAACCAGAACGGCATCTTCCTGCTCGGCCCGACGCTGATGGATTTCGGCACGGACGCGCAGAAGGCGCGCTTCCTGCCCGCGATGGCGGCCGGCGAGCACGTGTGGGCGCAGGGCTGGTCGGAGCCGAACGCGGGTTCGGACATGGCCGCGATCCGCACGACGGCGATCCGCATCGGCGACGAATACGTGCTCAACGGCCAGAAGATCTGGTCGACCCGCGCGGTGTGGGCCGACTGGCTGTTCGGGCTGTTCCGCAGCGATCCCGAATCGTCGCGTCACCACGGGCTCACGTTCCTGATGGTGCCGCTGTCCGCGCCGGGCATCACGGTGCGGCCGATCCGCCAGCTCAACGGGCAGACGGGCTTCGCGGAGATTTTCTTCGACGACGTGCGCGTGCCGGTCGAGAACCGCCTCGCGGCCGAAGGCGCGGGCTGGCAGGTCGCGATGGCGACGGCCGGCTTCGAGCGCGGGCTGATGCTGCGTTCGCCCGCGCGGTTCCAGCGCACCGCGCAGGCGTTGCGCGACCTGTATCTCGCGCACCGTGACAGCGCGGATCGCGACCCGACGCTGCGCGAACGCGTGGTGTCCGCGTGGATGGACGCGCAGGCGTACGCGCTGTCGACCTATGCGACCGCAAGCCGGCTGCTGAAGGGCGGCCATATCGGCGCGGAATCGAGCACCAACAAGGTGTTCTGGTCGGAGCTGGACCTGCGGATGCACCAGACCGCGCTCGACATTCTCGGCGCGCACGGCGAGGTCGTCCCGCAGACGGCCGCGCAGCACGCGATGCTCGGCCACTGGCTCGACGGCTTCCTGTTCGCGCAGGCCGGCCCGATCTACGCGGGCACCAACGAGATCCAGCGCAACATCGTCGCCGAACGGATGCTCGGCATGCCGCGCGCGTGAGCGCGCCGGCGATTCCCTCACTGAACGGACATCGTATGGATTTCGTATTCGATGAAGACCAGGAAGCGCTCGCGGACAGCGTGAAGCGCCTGCTGATGACCGAGATGACCCCGGAGCTGATCCGCGAGCTGTGGGCCACGCCGACCGGCCGCTCCGACGCGCTGTGGTCGCTGTTCGCGTCGCAGGGGCTGACCGCCGTGTCGGTGCCCGAAGCGCACGGCGGCCTCGGCCTGACCGAAGCGGAATGGGCGCTGCTCGCGCAGGCCTACGGCTATTTCGGCAGCCCGGAGCCGCTGCTCGACACGGCGCTGGTATCGGCCGGCGTGCTCGCGCGGCTGCCCGCCAGCGGCTGGCGCGACGCGCTGCTGCGCGACATCGCCGAAGGGCGCGCGCGTGTCGCGCTCGTGCATCCGGTGAACCCGTATGCGGCCGACGTGCACGTCGCGCAGGCGCTGCTCTGCGAGCACCGCGGCGAGCTGCACCGCGTCGATCCCGCGCAGTGCGCGTGGCGCGCGGTCGACAGCGTCGACCCGTCGCGGCGCCTGTTCACGCTCGACTGGGAACCGTCGGCGGCCACGCGCATCGCGGGCGCCGACGAAGCCGGGCCGCTGCTCGATCGCGCGCTCGACCACGGCGCGTTCGCGGTCGCCGCGCAGTTGCTCGGCCTCACGCAACGCGTGCTCGACGTCGCGATCGACTACAGCGCGCAGCGCAAGCAGTTCGGCAAGGCGATCGGTTCGTACCAGGCGCTCAAGCACCTGCTCGCCGACGTCGCGATCCGCTACGAGTTCGCGCGGCCGGTGGTCGCGCGCGCGGCTCAAGCGATCGCCGACGATCACCCGCAGCGCGCGGTGCTGGTGTCGCACGCGAAGCTTGCGGCGAGCGCCGCCGCGCAGCTGGCCGCGCGCCACACGATGCAGGTTCACGGTGCGATCGGCTACACGTGGGAGCTCGACCTGCAGATCTTCATGAAGCGGATCTGGGCGCTCTCCGGCAGCTGGGGCGACACCGCGTTCCACAAGGCCCGCGTGGCCGACGCGATCCTCGGCGACGCATTGCCGATCGGCCCCGCGCAGACCTTCGACTTCGAGGAAACCAATCAATGAAACAAGCCTATATCGTCGACGCGCTGCGCACGCCGACCGGCCGCCGCAAGGGCGGGCTCGCGCACGTGCACGCGGCGGACCTCGGCGGCTTCGTGCTGAAGACGCTCGTCGAACGCAACGCGATTCCGGCCGACGAATACGACGACGTGGTGTTCGGCTGCGTCGACACGATCGGCCCGCTCGCGGGCAACATCGCGCGCACCTGCTGGCTCGCGGCCGGGTTGCCGCTGCAGGTGCCGGGCGTGACGGTCGACCGCCAGTGCGGCTCGTCGCAGCAGGCCGTGCACTTCGCCGCGCAGGCCGTGATGAGCGGTGTGCAGGACGTGGTGGTTGCGGGCGGCGTGCAGACGATGACGCAGATCCCGATCTCGTCCGCGATGACGAGCGCGGTGTCGCTGGGTTTCAACGACCCGTTCTCGGGCAGCACCGGCTGGCGCGCGCGTTTCGGCGACGCGCCGGTATCGCAGTTCGTCGCCGCGCAACGGATCGCCGATCACTGGAACCTGTCGCGCGACGCGATGGAACGCTATGCGCTGGAGAGCCATCGCCGTGCGGTGGCGGCGATCGAGGCCGGCCATTTCAAGCGGGAAGTCGTGCCGCTCGAAGGCGTGCAACACGATGAAACGCCGCGCCCCGACACGTCGCTCGACAAGATGGCGACGCTCGAACCGCTGATGCCGGGCGGCTCGCTGACGGCCGCCGTCGCGAGCCAGACCTGCGATGCGGCCGCCGCGCTCTTGATCGTGTCGGAAGATGCCTTGAAGCGCTACGGCCTCACGCCGCGCGCGCGCATTCATCACCTGAGCGTGCTCGGCGACGATCCGCTGTGGATGCTCACCGCGCCGATCCCGGCGACCAAGGCCGCGCTGAAGAAGAGCGGGCTCGACTGGGCGCAGATCGACGTCGTCGAGATGAACGAGGCGTTCGCGTCGGTCGCGCAGGCCTGGCTTGCCGACACGCGCTTCCCGCACGAAAAGACCAACCCGAACGGCGGCGGCATCGCGCTCGGCCATCCGCTCGGCGCGACCGGCGCGCGGCTGATGACGACGCTGCTGCACGAACTGGAACGCACCGGCGGACGTTACGGGATGCAGACGATGTGTGAAGGCGGTGGTCTCGCGAACGTCACGATCATCGAGCGCCTGTGAGCGCGTCACTTTCACGATCTCTCGATCCAGGAGGCATCAGCATGGGAATCTGTAACGGACGCACCGTCATCATCACCGGCGCCGGCGGCGGGCTCGGGCGCGAATACGCGCTCGCGTTCGCGGCCGAGGGCGCGGCGGTCGTCGTCAACGACATCCGGCACGAGGCAGCGCAGGCCGTGTGCGACGAGATCGCACGACGCGGCGGCCGCGCGCTCGCGAATTCGGACGACATCACCAGGATCGACACCGCGCAGCGGATCGTCGACGCCGCACGTGAAGCATTCGGCGACGTGCACGTGCTGGTCAACAACGCAGGCATCTGCCGCGACAAGATGTTCACCAGCATGACCGAAACCGACTGGGACGACGTGATGCGCGTACACCTGCGCGGCCACTTCTGCCTGTCGAGCGTGCTGGCGCGTGTATGGCGCGACGCCGCGAAGGCCGGCCATCCGGTCGACGCGCGCATCGTCAACACGAGCTCCGGCGCCGGGTTGCAAGGCTCGATCGGCCAGTCGAACTACGGCGCGGCGAAGGCCGGCATCGCGGCGCTCACGCTGATGCAGGCGGTCGAACTGCAGCGCTACGGCGTGCGCGTGAACGCGCTCGCGCCGGCCGCGCGCACGTCGATGACCGAAGGCGTGTTCGCCGACATGATGAAGAAGCCCGAGGACGGCGGCTTCGACTATTTCGATCCGGCCAACGTCGCGCCGCTCGTCGTGTGGCTCGGCAGCGCGCTGTCGGCCGACGTGACGGGCCAGGTGTTCGAGGTCGCGGGCGGGATGATCGCGGTGGCCGAAGGCTGGCGCACCGGCCCGAGCGTCGACCGCGGCGCGCGCTGGGCGCCGGCCGAGGTCGGCCCGGCGGTCGCGCGACTGCTGGCCGATGCGCGGCCCGCGCAGCGCGTGTACGGGAGCTGACGATGGATCTGGCGCTCACCGACGAACAGGCGATGATCCGCGACGCGGCAGCCGACGTGCTCGCCGAGCGCAGCGCGTCGGCCGACGTGCGTCGCGCGATCGAGCAAGCGGCCGGCCGCGACGACGCGCTGTGGGCCGCGCTCGCGGGCGAACTCGGCTGGAACGCGCTGGCGCTGCCGGAGGCGGCGGGCGGGATGGGGCTCGGCGCGGTCGAACAGACGCTGTTGATGGAGCAGCTTGGGCGGCGCGTCGCGTGCGTGCCGTATTTTTCGACCGCGTGCGTGGCGGGCACCGCGCTGGCCGGCTGCGATACGCCGGGCGCGACCGGCTGGCTCGCGAAGCTGGCCGAAGGCGCGTGCAGCGCGACGCTGGCATTGCCGCTCGAGCTTCCGGCCGGCGCGGGTCAACTGCCGGTCGTCGCGGAAGAAGCGGCGGGCGGTTACGCGCTGTCCGGAACGATCGAGCAGGTGATCGACGGTGCGCGCGCCGACCTGCTGATGATCCCGGCACGGATCGCGAACGAAGGGCAGGCGATCGGGGTGTTCGCGATCGACGTCGCGACGGTGTCGGGCCTGAGCGTCACGCCGCTCGACACGCTCGACGCGACGCGGCCGATCGCGCGCGTCGTGCTCGACGAGGCCCGCGTGAGCCGCGACGCGTTGTTCGCGAGCGGCGGCGCTGCCGCGAAGTTGCTCGAACGCACCGCATGGTTCGCAGCGCTCGCGCTGGCTGCCGAACAACTCGGTGGCGCACAGCAATGCCTCGATCTCACGCTCGACTACACCGGCCAGCGCGTGCAGTTCGGCCGCGCGATCGCATCGTTCCAGGCCGTCAAGCACCGCTGCGCGCAGATGATGGTGCTGATCGAATCCGCGCGCTCGGCCGTGCTCGGCGCCGCCCACGCGTGGGACGCGGAAGCCGGCAGCGGCACGCCCGGCGCTGCGCTGCGCGCCGACGTCGCGGCCGCGAAAGCCGCCGCCAACGATGCGTATGCGTTCTGCGCACAGGAGGCGATCCAGCTGCACGGCGGCGTCGGCTTCACGTGGGAATACGACCCGCATCTCTATTTCAAGCGCGCGCAGGCGTCGGGCGCGCAGTTCGGCAGCACGCCGCAACTGCTCGAATGGATCGCCAGCCAGGCGATCGACGGCGGCGCGTCGCGGCACGACGCGGTGCTCGCGTCGTCGCCGTCGGCTTCGATCGCCACGCGTTCGTCCGCCGCGCGCACCGGAGCCCTCCAATGAACAGCGAAACGCGCGAACAGCAATTGCGACACGAAGTCGCCGACTGGGTGCAGTCGCATCTGACCGGCGAATTCGCGTGCCTGAAGTACCGCGGCGGCCCCGGCGACGAGGAAGCGTTTCCCGAACTGCGCAAGGCGTGGGAACGGGAACTCGCGCAGGGCGGCTGGACCGGCCTCGGCTGGCCGACCGACGCGGGCGGCCGCGGCTTTTCGGTCGCCGAGCAGGTGATCTTCCACGAGGAATACGCGCGCGCCGGCGGCCCCGGGCGGATGGGGCACATCGGCGAAGGGCTGCTCGGCCCGACGCTCGTCGCGTGCGGCACCGACGACCAGCGCGCGCGTTTCCTGCCCGGAATTCTCGCCGGCACGCAGTTCTGGTGCCAGGGTTACTCGGAGCCGGGCGCGGGTTCGGACCTCGCGAACGTGCGCACGCGCGCCGAGCAGGACGCCGACGGTACCTGGCGCGTGCACGGCCAGAAGGTGTGGACGTCGCTCGCGCACGACTCCGACTGGATCTTCGTGCTCGCGCGCACCGATCCGGCGTCGAAGGGCAACAAGGGGCTGTCGTTCCTGCTGATGCCGCTCGACCAGCCGGGCATCGAGATTCGCCCGATCAAACAGCTCAACGGCGGCGCCGAATTCAACGAAGTGTTCTTCGACGGTGCGCGCGCGGAAGCTCGCGATCTCGTCGGCGCGCCGGGCGACGGCTGGCGGATCGCGATGACGCTGCTCGGCTTCGAGCGCGGCATGTCGACGCTCGGCCAACAGATGCAGTTCGTCCGCGAACTCGACTGGGTGATCGACGCCGCGCGCGAATCGGGCGCCGATCGCGACCCGGTGCTGCGCCAGCGGATCGGCCGCGCGTGGGCCGGCCTGCGCGTGATGCGCTACAACGCGCTGCGGATGCTGTCGGGCGCGGACGACGCGAACGGCACCACCGCGCCGCTGCGCCGCGAGGCGCTGATCTACAAGTATTTCTGGTCGAACTGGCACCGCGACCTCGGCCAGCTCGCGATGGATGCGCTTGGGTCCCGCGCGAACGTGATCGATCCGGCCGACGAGAAGCTCACCCATCTGCAGCGCGTGTTCCTGTTCTCCCGTGCGGACACGATCTACGCCGGCACCAACGAAATCCAGTTGAACATCATGGCCGAGCGCGGGCTCGGCATGCCCAGGGAACCGCGAGGAAACGCATGACCGAACCCCAGATCCAGAAAGCGCCGGCGTACGTGCCGGGCCACCAGCTGCTCGCCGGCAAATCGGTGCTGATCACGGCCGCCGCCGGCGCCGGCATCGGCTTCGCGGCGGCGCGCCGCTGCGCGGAGGAAGGCTGTCGCGCGCTGTTCATCTCCGACATCCACGAGAAACGCCTCGAACAGGCCGTGGAGACGCTGCGCGCCGAAACGGGGCTGCAGCAAATCTACGGCCGCCTGTGCAACGTCGCGGTCGAGGACGACGTGCAGGCGCTCGTCGCGGAAGCCCAGGACAAGCTCGACGGCGTCGACGTACTGATCAACAACGCCGGGCTCGGCGGCGCGAAACGCATCGTCGAAATGGACGATGCCGAATGGTCGCGGGTGATCGACATTAGCCTGACCGGGACGTTCCGGATGACGCGCGCGATGCTGCCGCACATGCAGGCCCGCGGCCGCGGTGCGATCGTCAACAACGCATCGGTGCTCGGCTGGCGTGCGCAGGCGGAACAGGCGCACTACGCGGCGGCGAAGGCGGGCGTGATGGCGCTCACGCGCTGCGCGGCGCTCGAGGCGTCGCCTTACGGGGTGCGCATCAACGCGGTCGCGCCGAGCATCGCGATGCACGATTTTCTGAAGAAGTCGGCCCCGGCCGACCTGCTGAATCAACTGGCGTCGCGCGAAGCCTTCGGGCGCGCCGCCGAAGTCTGGGAGGTCGCGAACGTGATGGTGTTCCTTGCAAGCGATTACGCGTCGTACATGACGGGCGAAGTGCTGTCGGTCAGCAGCCAGCACGCATGATGAGCGCGACCCTCGACTCCGTGCGCGCGACGCCCCGCGTGTTCGCGCATCCCGGCGAACTCGCGGCGGCCGTCGGCGACACGCTCGGCGCGAGCGCCTGGCTCGCGATCGACCAGATCCGCATCGACGGCTTCGCCGACGCGACGGGCGACCACCAGTGGGTACACGTCGACCCGGTGCGCGCGAAGGACGGCCCGTTCGGCGCGTGCATCGCGCACGGCTACCTGACGCTGTCGCTCGTCAATTATTTCCTGCCGCAGATCGTGCGCATCGACGGCGCGCGGCTCGGCGTCAACTACGGCTGCGACAAGATCCGCTTCCCGGCGCCGGTGAAGGTCGGCGCGCGCGTGCGCGGCGTCGGCGAGCTGCTGCGCGTCGAGGCGCTCGACGGCGGCGTGCAGGCGTGGGTTCGCGTGACCGTCGAGATCGAAGGCGAGGCCAGGCCCGGCTGCGTCGCCGACACGATCAGCCGCTACTACTTCTAGTTTCGATTCAGAGAGCCAGCTCATGGAAGACGCAGTCATCGTTTCCGTCGCACGCACGCCGATCGGCAAGGCGTTTCGCGGCATGTTCAACGACACCGAGGCGCCCGCGCTGGGCGGCCACGTCGTGCGCGCGGCGCTCGAACGCGCGGGCGTTGCGCCGGCCGACGTCGACGACGTGCTGATCGGCTGCGCCGCGCAGCAGGGCACGCAGGGCTACAACATCGGCCGCCTGTCGGCCGCGGCGGCCGGCTTGCCGGCGTCGGTGCCCGGGATGTCGATCGACCGCATGTGCTCGTCGGGCCTGATGTCGATCGCGAGCGCCGCGCGCAGCATCGGCGCGGGCGACGCGCGGATCGTCGTCGCGGGCGGCGTCGAATCGATCTCGCTCACGCAGAACAAGCACAAGAACGGCTACCGCGCGCGTTCGCAGGCCGTGCTCGACCATCAGCCTGCCGCGTACATGGCGATGATGGAAACGGCCGAGATCGTGTCGCGCCGTTACGGCATCTCGCGTGCCGCGCAGGACGAATTCGCGATGCAGAGCCACCAGCGCACGGCCGACGCGCAGGCGGCCGGCCGCTTCGACGCGGAAATCGCGCCGCTCGACGTGCGGCGCGCGCTGTTCGACAAGGAAGGCAACCCGACCGGCCACGAAGCCGTCCACGCGGCGCGCGACGAGGGCGTGCGCGCCGACACGACGGCCGAACGGCTCGCGGGGCTCAAGCCGTCGTGGAGCGGCGGCAAGGTCGTCGAGCAGGGCGAGTTCGTGACGGCCGGCAACGCGTCGCAGCTGTCGGACGGCGCGGCGGCGGTCGTCGTGATGTCGCGGGCCGAGGCGGAGCGTCGCGGACTGACGCCGCTCGGCACGTTCCGCGGGCTGGCCGTGGCCGGCTGCGAGCCGGACGAGATGGGCATCGGCCCGGTGTTCGCGATTCCGAAGCTGCTGGAACGTTTCGGGATGACCGTGCGCGACGTCGGGCTGTGGGAGCTGAACGAGGCGTTCGCGTGCCAGGCGCTGTATTGCCGCGACACGCTCGGCATCCCCGACGAGCGACTGAACGTCGACGGCGGCGCGATCGCGCTCGGCCACCCGTTCGGGATGTCGGGCACGCGGATGACGATGCACGCGCTGCTCGAAGGCGCACGCCGCGGCGTGCGGCATGCGGTCGTGACGATGTGCATCGGCGGCGGGATGGGTGCCGCCGCGCTGTTCGAGGTCGGCGCGTAACGACGCTCGAGCAAGGCTCACCGGCAGCCGAGCCGGCAGCCCGGTTCGGCTGCCATCCATTCGGGACCATTCGAGGCCGCGGCAACGACCGACGGCCCGGAGACTTGCAGCGGCAGGGCGAGCGCGTCGGCGCGGGCCCGGGCCGCTCGCAGAGAAGGAGACAAACCGATGAAACGTACTTTGCCAGGACTCGCGATGTCGGCGCTCGTGCTCGGCGCCGCGCTGTTCGCGTTCTCGCCGCGCCCGCTGCCGGCGTTCCCGGTCACCGCGATCCATGCGGACCGCCTGCAGATCAACGGGCTCGCCCGCGCCGGCACGCGCATCGTCGCGGTCGGCGAGCGCGGCGTGATCCTGTTGAGCGACGATGCGGGCGGCCGCTGGCGGCCGGCGTCGGTCACGCCGGACCAGGGATCGACGCTCACGCAGGTGAGCTTCGTCACGCCGACGCTCGGCATCGCGGTCGGCCATGACGGCCGGATCCTGCGCAGCGACGACGCGGGCGTGCACTGGCGCGAAGTTCATGGCGACAACGCGCATTCCGACCCGCTGCTGTCCGTGTGGGGAACCGCGAACGGCCCGCTGTTCGCGGCCGGCAGTTTCGGCCAGCTGCAGCGCTCGGACGATGCCGGGCTCACGTGGCAGCCGCTCAAGACACCGGCGGGCGACCGCCACCTGAACGCGGTCGTCGGCGACGGCCACGGCGACCTGCTGATCGCCGGCGAGAGCGGCACGCTGCTGCGCTCGACCGACAACGGCGCGAGCTGGGACAAGGTGCCGTCGCCGTACCAAGGCTCGCTGTTCGGCGCGCTGATGCTCGCGAACGGCGACTGGGTCGCGTACGGCATGCGCGGCAACGTGTTGCGCAGCACCGATCGCGGCGCGACCTGGACGCACGTCGACAGCCACGTGCCGGTGTCGTATTTCGGCGCGACCCAGCTTGCCGACGGCGAGCTCGTGCTGGTCGGGCAGGGCGGCGCGATCGTCGGGTCGCGCGACGGCGGCCTGACCTTCGACGTGCGCAAGCTCGGCGGCGTGCAGAGCCTCGCGGCCGTGCTCGACATGGGCCGCGGCGCGCTGCTGCTCGGCGGCGAGGCCGGCGTCGCGCCGCTCGCTGCGTCGCCGTCCTGATGCGCGGCGGCGGCCGCGTTGCCGCGCCGCCCGCATCGTCCGCATCGCCTGTTCCGTCCGTTCCGACACGAGAAATCCATGAACGACCTGTCACGCTCCACCGAAGCCGTTCCCGCGTCGCGCCTCGCCGCGTTCGTCGAGCGCTGCGCCGATACCATCATCCGGCAGCGCCGGCTGCTGATGCTGCTGTGCGTCGCGCTGACGCTCGCGCTCGGCCTGTCCGCGACGCGCCTGAAGCTCGATCCGGGCTTCAACAAGATGATCCCGATGCAGCACCCGTACATGCAGGTGTTCGAGCGCTACGCGGGCGCGTTCCCCGGCGCGAACACGATCCTCGTCAGCCTGCGCTGGAAGGGCGACGGCGACATCTACAACCAGACGTTCATGGACGCGCTGCGCCACGCGACCGACGACGTGTTCTTCATCCCCGGCGTGAACCGCTCGCGCGTGTTCTCGCTGTTTACGCCGAACGTCCACTACACCGAGGTGACGGAAGCCGGTTTTCGCGGCGACGTGGTCGTGCCCGGCCAGTTCTCGAGCGCGAACCCGGACGACCTCGCGAAGGTGCGCCGCAACGTCGCGCGCTCCGGGCAGATCGGCCGGCTGGTCGGCAACGACCTGAAGTCGGCGCTGATCCGCGCGGAGTTGCGCGAGACCGATCCGGCCACCGGCAAGCGGCTCGACTACAGCGCGGTCGCGCGCCAGCTCGAGGAAATCCGCGCGCGCTACGCGAAGCAGGGCATCGACGTGAACATCATCGGCTTCGCGAAGCTGGTCGGCGACGTCGAGGCAGGGATCGCCGGCGTGATGGCGTTCTTCGCGCTCGCGTTCCTCGTGACGGCCGCGCTGCTGTTCGCCTATACGCGCTCGCTGAAGACGACCGTGCTCGCGCTCGTCGTCGCGCTGCTGCCGGTCGTCTGGCTGCTCGGCGCGCTGCCGCTGCTCGGGCTCGGCATCGATCCGATGTCGATTCTCGTGCCGTTCCTGATCTTCTCGATCGGCGTGTCGCACGCGGTGCAGATGACCAATGCGTGGAAGCAGGCGCTGGTGCGCGGCGCATCGTCGGCGGAGGCCGCGCGCGACGCGTTCCGCAAGCTGTTCGTGCCGGGCACGGTCGCGCTGCTGACCAACGCGCTCGGCTTCATGGTGATCATGCGGATCAGGATCGACATCGTGCGCGAGCTCGGCATCACCGCGTGCCTCGGCGTGCTGCTGATGATCGTCACCAACAAGGTGTTCCTGCCGATCCTGCTGTCGTACACGCGCCTCGAACGCGGCACGCTCGCGCGGGCGCAGCGCACCGCGGCGGCCGGCGGAAGCCCGATGTGGTCGCGCTTCGCGCTGTTCGCGCGCCCGGCGCCCGCGCTCGGCGTGTTCGCCGTCGCGCTCGCGCTGCTCGCGTACGGCACGCTCGAGTCGCGCAGGCTCGAGATCGGCGACATCGGCACCGGCGCGCCGGAGCTGCGCGCGAACTCGCGCTACAACGTCGACAACGCGGCGATCACGCACCAGTACAACATCGGCGTCGACGTGCTGTCGGTGATCGTCGAGACGACCGGTTTCGACGACGCCTGCCTGCATTACCCGGTGATGAGCGCGATCGAGAAGTTCGAGATGAACATGCGCGGCGTGGCGGGTGTGCAGTCGGTGACGAGCGTCGCGTCGCAGGGCAAGGTGTTCATCGCCGCGTTCAACGAAGGCAATCCGCGCTGGGCCGCGTTGCCGCGTTCCAGCGATGGGCTCACGCAGGGTTCCAACGCGTTCGACCCCGACAACGGGATGAACACCGCGAACTGCAAGGCGATCCAGGTGCTGATCTACACGAAGAACCACGAAGGCACGACCATCGCGCACATCGTCGACGAGATCAAGCGCTACGCGGCCGAGAACCCGACGCCGAACGTCGCGTTCCGGCTCGCGGGCGGCAACGTCGGCGTGATGGCCGCGACCAACGAGGCGGTCGGCGACGCGGAGGTCGCGATGCTGCTGTCGATCTTCGGTGCGATCGCGCTGCTGTGCGCGGTCACGTTCCGCTCGTGGCGCGCGGTGCTGTGCATCATCGTGCCGCTCACGCTGGTGTCGATCCTGTGCAACGCGGTGATGGCGCGGCTCGGCATCGGGCTGAAGGTCGCGACGCTGCCGGTGATCACGCTCGGTGTCGGCGTCGGCGTCGACTACGGGATCTACCTGTACGAACGCCTGCAGCACGACCTGCGCCACGGCGCGGCGCTGCCCGACGCATTCGCCGACGCGATGCGCCAGCGCGGCACCGCGGCGCTGTTCACGGCCGTCACGATGTTCATCGGCGTCGGCACGTGGGCGTTCTCCGCGCTGAAGTTCCAGGTCGACATGGGCGTGCTGCTCGCGTTCATGTTCCTCGTGAACCTGTTCGGCGCGGTGTTCCTGCTGCCCGCGCTGGCCGCGTGGCTCGGCGTCGAGCGTGCCGAGCGCCGCGTGGCGCAACTGCCGCAGCCGTCCGCGTCGTCTGCGTCGGCACCAGCGCGCGAACCGACGCGCGCGCTCGAACCCGGCAATCCGGCGCGCTGAACGACGCAACCCCCGAACCCCCATTACCCCGGTGCGCGGCGGGCCGCCGCGCGTCCCCCAAAGAGGAGTCAACCCACATGTCCGCACGCCCTTACAAGATCGAAGCCCAGCCGCTCGCGCAGCGCTATGCGCGCGGCTGGCACTGCCTCGGCCTCGCCCGCGACTACAAGGACGGCAAGCCGCACACGCTGAACATCTTCGGTCGCAAACTCGCCGCGTTCGCCGATTCGACCGGCAGGATCAACATCGTCGACGCGTACTGCCCGCACATGGGCGCCGACCTGAGCCTCGGCACGGTCGAAGGCGACAACCTCGTCTGCCCGTTCCACGGCTGGGCGTGGAACGGCGCAGGGCAGTGCGCGTCGATTCCGTATTGCAAGCGGATTCCGCCGAAGGCGCGCATCGGCGCGTGGCCGACCTGCGAGGAAAACAACCTGCTGTTCGTGTGGAACGACCCGGAAGGCAATGCGCCGCCGCCGGAAGTCGCGATTCCGAGGCTCGACGTGTGCTTCTCCGACGAATGGTCGGACTGGGTCGTCGACAAGATGGTGATCAACGCGAACTGCCGCGAGCTGGTCGACAACATCTCGGACGTCGCGCACTTCGCGACCGTGCACCATGCGCCGATCGACTATTTCGCGAACCTGTTCGAGGATCACAAGGCGACGCAGCTGATGGTCGGCCGCAGCGAGAAGCTCGGCGGCGACAGCCTGACCGCGCTGTCGACGTATTTCGGGCCGGCCGTGCACATCACGCAGATGACGGGGCAGAGCGGCGGACAGCCGATCCATTCGGTGCTGCTGAACTGCCACGTGCCGATCGACATGAACAGCTTCGAGCTGCGCTACGGCGTGATCGTGAAGAAGGTGGCCGGCCTGAGCGACGCGCAGAACCTGGAGATCGCGAACGCTTACGTGAAGGAAGCGCAGCGCGCGTTCTACGAGGACGTCGACATCTGGCACAGCAAGACGCGCATCGACAACCCGCTGCTGTGCGAAGGCGACGGGCCGCTGTACCAGATGCGCGACTGGTATTCGCAGTTCTATCTGGACGCGGCCGACGTGCGGCCGTCGAGCGTCGCGCGCAAGTCGTTCGAGATGAAGATCCGCGACGGCGAGACGCCGCCGGCGCTGCATCACGTGTTCGAACCGCAGTAATGCAATAGCGCGGTCACGGCGCTGCGCGGCGAGCGGCGGGAAAAATGGGGGGCGTATCGCTACGCCTCCCGATTGCCGCAAACGCCCGCCGGACAAGGCGGCGCGTGCTGCCGCGCGCACGCGTCGCATCGAAAGGACTTGACGGATCGGCTTGCACCGCGTAGTGTCCGAGACCGAAGTCTTCAAGAAGCTCGATTGCTCATCATTGGCCGCACGGCGTGCGGCAGTCGTTGGTCTCTCCCTCTTTGATTCTTTCTGTGCCCGTCACGGGCGCATGTTCATTTCATTCGTATTAAGGAAGTATTTGTGGATACCGGTACCGTCAAGTGGTTCAACGAAACCAAGGGCTTTGGTTTCATCTCCCCGGACAACGGCGGCGACGATCTGTTCGCCCATTTCTCTGAAATCCGCGGCACGGGTTTCAAGACCCTGGCCGAAGGCCAGAAGGTCAGCTACGAAGTGAAGCGCGGCCCGAAGGGTCTGCAAGCGTCGAACATCACGCCGCAGTAAGCCGTATCGGCACCGGTCGCCAAGCGGCGGCCGCTGCCGGACGGATCTCGCGCGGAGGCCGGCCCGAGCCGGCGTCCAGCGCGTTCCGACGCACACGACCGATGCATCGCGGCATTCACGATGCATCGGTCGTGTGCTTCCCTCATCCATCGCATGTCCGTACGACGTGCGATCCAACGCCCTCGCGACGCGTTCGCCGTGTCGCCAGCGGCCCATGCTGCAACCCGAGTAGACCGTCGCCATGCCGCACGCGGCGCGGTCCCGACTTTGCGCGGTGCTGATCGCATCGCCGCCACTGACCGCCCGACCGCCGCAACGCGCCGGGCTCCGATTGCAAGGCGGGCCCGTCGCCCGTCTGAACGAATTGATACCCGGCATCCTGCCGGCCGCCGTCCCGTTGCCGGGCACTGCGCCGGTCAGTTCGCCGCGGCCGCGGTCATTCACCTTGTCTGGAGGAATTGGTTTGGCAAAAGAAGAACTGCTGGAACTGGACGGAATCGTCGACGAAGTGCTGCCGGACAGCAAATACCGTGTCACGCTTGAAAACGGCGTCGTGGTCGGCGCGTATGCGTCGGGCCGCATGCGCAAGAACCACATCCGCATTCTCGCGGGTGACCGTGTGACGCTGGAACTGTCGGTGTACGACCTGACGAAGGGGCGTATCAACTTCCGTCACAAGGACGCGAATTCGCCGCGTCCGCCGCGCACCGGGCAACCGCGTCGCTAAGCAGTAGCGATCGGGCGGCGCAACGCCGTACCGATCGAAACTCGTCCGGCCTGGTCATGCGGCCGGCACACCGGATGGACGGCGCAGGTCGCGCCGTTCGCCGGTCTGGTTCGCGGATTCGACATCGGCGAGCCATCTCCGACGAGCGCCGACCCAAAGCGCGCGCTCCGCTCCCATCCAGTTGTACGCATCCACGTATCGCACCGCGCGTTTCAATTTCGAAACATGCCGACGTGTCGGCACAGCGGCGTGCTCGGTCCGCTCGTGACGGTGACGCCACCACGTGGTCGCCGGGCGAGCGTGATGGCGGCAATCAACGTGGGCCGATGCAGGAGAGAGTCAGGCCTGTATCAACGCTGCAACACATTCATTCGCCCAACTGGCCCATCTCCGTATTTTTCGGTTTCAACACGCCTTGCGCACCCGACCCGCATTGGTGGCACGCCACTTGCAGCGGGGATGTGGCTGCGGGCGCGTGATTTCATGGAAACCGCCGTGGGCGACCGTAACGTGGCGCACGGCGTCTTCGGGGGAAGGCTCGTCGCGTGATCTACGGTTCGGTCGTGCGTTTCTCCGTCGCGACAAGACGTATTCGAGTTCGCCTTTCCTCGCCGGCCGGCGACGGGCGTGATCGAACTTCACGACGGGAAACGTTACAAGAACAACCGGTCGGCGTCTGGGGCCCAGAGTCATGACATTCACGTTCACGCTGGTCGATCTCGCCGGCTCGATTGCGCTGGTGCTGCTCGGGACGCAGATGCTTCAGACCGGCATGCAGCGCGCGTTCGGCGCTGGCCTGCGGTCGCTGCTGGAACGGGCGCTTTTCGGGCGACTCCCTGCCTTCTTCGGCGGCATGGGCGTAACAGCGGTACTGCAGAGCAGTACGACGACCGCGGTCATGACGAGCGAGCTCGCCGCGCAGGGGCGCGTCGGCCTTGTCCCGGCATTGGCCGTCGTGCTCGGCGCGAACGTGGGTACGACGTTGCTCGTGCAGGTGCTTTCGTTCGAAGTCGGCGCCGTGTCGCCCGCCCTGATCCTCGTTGGCGTACTGATGTTCCGCAAGGTATCGAACACTTGCGCTCATGAACTGGGGCGCACGCTCATTGGCCTGGGCCTGTTGCTGCTCGCACTGCATCATCTGCAGGAGTTGATGACGGACTACGAGGATGCGCCGAATCTTCGGATGCTGCTGAGCGACGCATCCACGATACCGCTGATCGACGTCCTGCTGGCGGCCGGCCTGGCCTGGGCCGCCGATTCGAACGTCGCGATCGTGCTCCTGATCATGTCGCTGTGCGCGCAAAACGTCATTCCCCCCGATACGGCTTTCGCGCTGGTGCTGGGTGCCAACCTGGGCGCGGCCATTCGCCCGGTGCTGGAGGAGACCGCGACACACGATCCTGCCTCCCGATGCGTGCCGGTCGGCATGCTGCTCATTCTGTCGGCCGGCGTGGTGATTGCGCTTGTCGCACTGACGCCGATCGGCTGCGTCATGGTCAGGATCGAACCGGACAATGGGCGGGTGGTGGCCGATTTCCATACGCTGTTCAACCTGTCGCTGGCCGGGCTGTTCCTGCCGCTGCTGGTCCCGTACGCCGACCTGCTGACCCGACTGCTTCCTTCGCTCGTGAAGGTCTCGGCCGCGTCCCGATCGCAGTACGCCGATCCGCTCGCGGAACAGGCGCCCGGGATCACGCTCGGCATGGAGGCCCGTGATGTGCTTCCCGTCGTCGACACGCGATACGGGATACGTTCACGAGCCCGTGCCGCATCGATCGCCCGTGCCGGAGCGTCGGTCACGGAAGTCCGTACCCACGACGACGTTCTCGACAATGTCAGGATTGCGCCCCGGACACCGCTGACGCGCCCCGATGCCGGACAACTTGCCGGCTACGATGGTCAGCACCGGCATGCAGGCGAGGACCGGCTACAGGAGGACGCGCGGCATTGCATCGAAATCAGGAAATGCGCCGGCCATACGATCGAGCACCTTGGCGCCGACGGCAACGTGCAGACGTACTACCCGGCGAAGTCGCTGTGGCTCACCCTGCAGGACATCCAGGTCGTCAGGCGACTGGAGCCCGCCGGAGGGACAACGCATTCGACGCTTTCGACCTATGTCCAGGGGACGGCGAGTCTGGACGACTGCTGTCTGTCGATCATGGGTGACGTGCAGAACAGCACGCGCACGATACACATCACCTTCGCGGCTCGCGAGATCGGCCAGCCTGAACGGCACGGCCTTCGCGAATTGCAGGACGAACTGGGCATCACCCATTCGGACGATCCGCTTGGCACGGCACGGCTCGGCTACAACGAGTCCGATGACGAGATGCAGGAACCGGCTCAGTGGTGGGCATGGTGCGACGTGCCGGCGAGCAGCATGCAGGCACTTGCCGACGGCGTCGAGGCGGGGCAGGTCACAGCCGTCAAGGCCGGGCTGTGCCTGCGGGACGTCTACACGTCGATCCCGCCCGGTGCCGTGCTGACGGGGGGATTGCGCGTGTTCCTGAGGCCCGGCGAGGATGGCAACGCATTGAAGGCGGCGCCGATCGCCAGCGGATACGTCGTGTATCTCGCCATCGATCTCCCGAAGGTCAGTCTGCCGGGAGATGGCCGGACAGCGCGGATGCCGCTGCGCACGGACGACGGGAATCCCGTCGTGGCGCTGACGGAGAGGCTCGACAAGGTGTTCACCGGCTTGAAGTGGCTCGCTGCGCTGGTCGCGATCCTGGTTGTCGTGCTTCTGAGCAAGGGGCGGTGACAACCAGGAAGCCGGGGGCTGCCGATCGAGTTGCGGCCGATTCGGCTACCGGCTCCGAATCACTGCATCAAGCGTGCGCAATGCTCGAGCGGCCGCGTCTCGCAGGAAATCTTCGATGAACGGCTCGCATCATGCCGATTGCCGCGCGTGCTGTACGCTGACTGCCGTTCAGGCCGCCACCGCCCGTGCCCGCGCCATCGTCAGCGCCGCATCCTCGATCATGTCCTCCTGCCCGCCGACGAGCCGCTGCCGGCCGAGTTCGACGAGGATGTCGCGCGCCGGAATCCCGTACTTCGCTTCCGCGCGCTTCGCGAACAGCAGGAACGACGAGTAGACGCCCGCGTAACCGAGCGTCAGCGCATCGCGGTCGAGGCGGATCGGCGCGTCCATGATCGGCACGACGAGATCCTCGGCGACGTCGGAAATCGCGAACACGTCGACGCCGGTCTCGATTCCCATCCGGTCGCACACCGCAACGAACACTTCCATCGGCGTATTGCCCGCACCGGCACCGAGGCCGGCGGCAGCCGCGTCGATCCGGTTCGCGCCGGCGGCGACCGCCGCGACCGAGTTCGCGACGCCCATCGCGAGGTTGTGGTGGCCGTGGAAGCCGAGTTCCGTCTCCGGCTTCAGCGCGGCGCGCACCTGGCCGATCCGCGCGGTCACGTCGTCGGGCAGCATGTGGCCGGCCGAATCGGTGATGTAGATGCAGTTCGCGCCGTACGACTCCATCAGCTTCGCCTGCACGACGAGCTGCTCGGGCGACGACATGTGCGCCATCATCAGGAATCCGACGGTATCGAGGCCGAGCGTGCGCGCGAGGCCGATATGCTGTTCCGACACGTCGGCTTCGGTGCAGTGCGTCGCGACGCGGATCGTGCCGACGCTGAGCTCGTGCGCCATGCGCAGGTGCTCGACGGTGCCGATGCCGGGCAGCAGCAGCGCCGACACCTTCGCCTGCTTCAGCTCCGGAATCACGGCGCTCAGGTACGCCTCGTCGGTATGCGCGGGAAAACCGTAGTTAACCGAAGCGCCGCCGAGCCCGTCGCCGTGCGTGACCTCGATCAGCGGCACGCCGGCCGCATCGAGCCCGCGCGCGATGTTGCGCATCTGGTCGAGCGTGATCTGGTGACGCTTCGGGTGCATCCCGTCGCGCAACGACATGTCGTGGACGGTGATCTTCTTGCCTGCAAGTGACATCGTGTGACTCCTCGACTCAAGCGGTGGCGGCCGTCGCGGCCAGCATCTGTTCGGCGAAACGCTCGGCCGTGGCGGCCGCGGCGGCGGTCATGATGTCGAGATTGCCCGCGTACTTCGGCAGGTAATCGCCGAGCCCCTCGACTTCCATGAACACCGACACGCGGTTGCCGTCGAACACCGGGCCGTTCTTCAGCGTGTAGCCGGGCACGTAGCGCTGCACGTCCTTGACCATCGCATGCACCGACGCGGTGATCGCGTCGACGTCGGGCGGGCCGTCGGTCAGGCAGTGGATCGTGTCGCGCATGATCAGCGGCGGCTCGGCCGGGTTGATCACGATGATCGCCTTGCCCTTGCGGGCGCCGCCGACCTGTTCGATCGCGCCGGACGTCGTGCGCGTGAATTCGTCGATGTTCTTGCGCGTGCCGGGGCCGACCGAGCGCGACGACACCGTCGCGACGATCTCGCCGTACGCGACCGGCTGCACGCGCGACACCGCGTACACCATCGGGATCGTCGCCTGGCCGCCGCAGGTCACCATGTTCACGTTCATCTGCGCGCTGCCGAGATGCGCGTCGAGGTTGACCGGCGGCACGCAGTACGGCCCGATCGCGGCTGGCGTCAGGTCGATCATCTTCACGCCGAGCGCGGTGAGCTTGTCGGAATTGTCGCGGTGCACGTAGGCCGACGTCGCGTCGAACGCGATGCGGATCTCGTCGTCGGCGACGTGCGGCAGCAGCCCGTCGACACCTTTGTCGGTGGTCTTCAGCCCGAATTCGCGGGCCCGCGCGAGGCCGTCGGACGCAGGGTCGACGCCGACCATCCACACCGGTTCGAGCACCGGCGAGCGGCGCAGCTTGTAAAGCAGGTCGGTGCCGATGTTGCCGGGCCCGATCAGTGCGCATTTGATTTTCTTCATCAGGATCCTTCCTCTTCCTTTAGATAAAGCGGACGTCGCAACCGCCGATGCCGGAGATGTGCATCGACAGCGCGTCGCCGGCCGTGACCGGAATCAGTTTCGCGAGCGAGCCGGACAGCACGATCTCGCCGGCGAGCAGCGGCACGTCGTATTCGGCGAGCGTGTTCGCGAGCCACGCGACCGCGTCGGCGGGATGGCCGAGCGCCGCATCGCCGCGGCCTTGCGCGACGATCTCGCCGTTCTTCTCGATGGTCATCTCGCACGCGGCGAGATCGAGCGTGCGCGGATCGACGCGCGCATCGCCGAGCACGTAGACGCCGCACGACGCGTTGTCGGCGACGGTGTCCTCGATGCGGATCGCCCAGTCGCGAATGCGCGAATCGACGATCTCGAAGCAGGGCGCAACCGCGGCCGTCGCGGCGATCACGTCGGTGCGGTCGATGCCGGGGCCGCGCAGGTCGCGCGCGAGGATGAACGCGATCTCGCCTTCGGCGCGCGGCGCGATCAGCGACTCGGTGGCGATCGCCTCGCCGGCCGCGTAGTGCATGCCGGACAGCAGGATGCCGAAATCGGGCTGGCGCACGTTCAGCATGTCCTGCACGGCCTGGCTCGTCACGCCGATCTTCTTGCCGACCACCGATTCGCCGCATTCGACGCGGCGTTCGATGAAGCGTTGCTGGATCCGGTACGCATCGTCGAGGGACAGCCGGCGCGGCCGCCCCGACAGCGGCGCGACCGGCGCGCGGGAGTGCCACGCGGCATACAGCTCGTCGCCGAGCGTCGCATGCAAGCGGTTGGACATGGTAGGGCCCTCGAATGGAAAAGGCCGCCGTCCCGGGCGGCGTCGGGCGCCGGAGCGAGGCTCCGGCGCGGGCGGCGATTTGCTTAGTTACCCGAACTGCGGATCGCGTCCGGCGAGAAGTACGCTTCGCTGAACTGCGGGCTGCTGTCGAGCTTCGGCATCGGCCCTTCGTTGGTCAGGCGGTCGGCCATGTAGGCGCCGGAGATCAGGTCGTGGAAGAACACGACACCCGGGTAGAACGTCTTCGCGTCATATGCGTACAGCGTCGTCGCGACGTTGGTGCGCCACAGCTGGCCGCGTGCGTCGTAGTTGTCGGCGAGCAGCGTCATCCACGAATCCTCGTCGATGTACAGCACGCGTTTCGCGTACTGGTGACGATAGCCGCTCTTCAGCGTCGCTTGCAGCACCCACACACGATGCAGCTCGTAGCGGATGTACGAAGGGTTTTCATGTCCCTTGGTCAGCAGGTCCGCATACTTGACCGAGCTGTCCATCGCCTTGTAGTTGTCGTACGGCACGTAGACTTCGCGTTTGCCGACGATCTTCCAGTCGTAGCGGTCGCCGGGGCCGTTGTACAGGCGGTCGTCGTCGACGGTGCGGAAGCCGCCCGGGCCCTGCGGCTGGTCATAGCCGTATTCGGGCGCCTGGCGCACGCGCCGCGTGCCCGGGTTGTACATCCACGTGCGCGAGGAGTTGTCCGCGCCGGCCTTGTCCCAGTTCGTGAAGCCGACGATCAGCGAGCCGCGGTCGGACAGCGGCAGCTCCGTCGCGTTGCGATAGAACGTGCGGTTGTTCAGGTCGCTCTTCACGTCGTACTTGCCGACGTTGCGCGGCGAGTAGATGTCGTAGCGCACCTTGCCCCACGCGATGTTGCCGTCGGAGTACACGACCGCCTGGTCGTAGGTTGCCTGCTCGGTGCCGATCGCCGACGAGAAGCGCTGGTTCCACAGCAGCTCGGCGGCCGTCTTCGGGATCGGGTACGGCACCTGCGGCGGCGCGTTGGTCAGCCCGTTCGCGTCGGACGTCATCGTCGAATCGGGCGCATACGTGCGGATGTCCTTGTAGACGGAATCCGCGTAGCGGAAGTCGCGGTGGCTCGGGTAGACGTTGATCTTGAACGTGGCCGGATAGCGCTTGAACATCGCCTTCTGGCCGTCGGTCAGGTGCTCCGCGTACTGCGCCATGTTCTCGGCGGTGATCGTCGCGACCGGCTTCTCGTTCGCGAACGGATCGGGGTAGCGGCTGCCGCGCTTGTACTGCACGTCGGGCGGCGTGCCGAGCCACTTGCCCGACCACTCCGGCACGCTGTTGTCCTTGCTCGCGACGCGCACCGCGCCCATCGGCGTGAGCGGGCCGTCGAGCGCCTTCAGGTCGTCCGGCGTGACCTTCGGGAACGAGGCCGTCGCGACGAGCGCGCACGCGGCCATCACCGATGCGCGCAGGAGGGGGAGACGAGTTCGTTTCATGACAAATCCTCTTCTTGCTGAGTGACGAGCGGCCGGGCCGCTCAGAAGTGGTAGGTCGCCGTGGCGAGCACGTAGTCGCGATCCGCCAGCGGACGCGTGACCGGGTTGGGCGAGCCGAGGAACTTGGCGTAGACGAGCGCCAGCTGCAGGTTGCTCAGGCGCGTGAACGTCACGCCGGCCGTCACGCGGTGATCGCCCTGGCCCGTCAGCGAGCCGAGCGCGCCGGCGAGCGGCGACGTGCCGGTCAGGTCGTGCGAGTAGGTCAGCGGCACGTCGAGATCCCAGCCGTTGAACACGTTCTTGTAGCTGAGCGTCCACGCGATCTCCATCGCGAGCGCGTTGCGCGAGTTGGCGAGCGTGGTCGAGCCGTCGAGCGCGGAGATGCCGCCGGCATGCACGTACGTCAGTTCGCCGACCAGCGACTGCGAGTTTGCGAGGAAGCTCGGCCCGATCGAGTAGATGCCCGACAGGTTGGTCTGCAGCACGTTCGCGCGGGTCGACTGCGGGCCGGTCGGCGTGTTGACGAGCACGGCCGCGCCCTGGCGGTACGACACTTCGCCCGCGACGTTCACCGGGCCGACCTGCGTCGAGAAGCTCGCGCCGGTCAGCTTGATGTTGCTGAAATATTTCTGCTGGTACTGGAGCGTCGGGAAGTACGTCGTGACGACGCTCGGGTTCATGTCGTTGTAATGCAGGTGGTACACGCCGAGCTCGGTGTCGCCCAGCACGCGCACGCGTGCGCCGATACCCCACTGGTTGCGGGCGCTCGGCTTGTCGTCGGCCCCGCGCGGAATGATCATTCCGCCCGGGCCGATGATGAACTGCGCGCCCGGGCCGACCACGTCCGAATAGCTCCAGTACGTGCCGGGCGCGGTCAGGCGGTTCTGCTGGAACGAGAACTGGTAGTAGCCGAGCAGGCTGAAGTTCGGCGTGATCTGCCACTGCGTCGAGATCTGCGGCACCGGCAGCAGGATGTCCTTCACCTGAGCGCCCGCGACATAGGACTTGGTGGCATCGGCCGGGCCTTGCGCGCCCGCGATGTTCGGGAAGAACAGGCTTTCGCCCCACGCGACCACCTGGTCGCCGACCTTCACGTTCAGGCTCGTCGGGCCGATCTTGAAGGTGTTGTAGGCGTAGGCGGCGAGCAGCGTCGTGTGGCCGCCCGACCAGTAGCGGGCGTCGCCGGTGAAGTTGTTGTACTGGCCCGTGTGGTTGACCGTGCCGGGCGCGTCGTTGTAGTTCGGATGGCGGTACGCCTGATCGTAGAACGTGCTCGCGCGGACGAACACGCCCCAGTCGTCGTGCTTCAGGTTCACTTCGCCGAGCAGGCTGACCTGGTTCTCGATCAGCTTGTTCTTCGCGAAGTTGCGATCGCCGTCGTCGCCGTTGATGTTCGCCGGCGTCAGCAGATTGCCGCTCGGCGCACGCGTGCGCATGCCGAGGCCGTAACTCAGCGTGAACGTGTAGTCCAGCGTCGTGTCGGCGCCGAGCTCGATCGTGCTGCCGGCGTGCGCGTCGGGAACGGCGCAAGTCAGCAGCGCGGCGGCCAGCGTCGACAGCGCGGCGGTGGCCCGCTTGTCGGTACGGCGCGAAATCCGTTGATGCATGGTGTCTCCTCTGGGGGTATCGACGACGGTCGACTGTGGTTGTCGTGAGAGGCAGAGTAGGGAGATCGCGATAGCAGGGAATCGTCAAAATGAACTAGATGACTTCCCTAGGACTGGAAACGATCGGCGCACGCCTCTGGCGGCGCGTGCGTCAGTCAGCGCGCTTGCATCTGCGCTGCGGCCAGGAACGCGGGCCGTTCGCCCCCGCCGTCGAGTCGCAGGTTCGCGCCCGACGTGTACGACGCGTCGGGCGACGCGAGGAACAGGCACGCCGACGCGACGTCGTCGGGTGTCGCGAGCCGTGCGGCCGGAATCGTCGCGCGGATCGCATCGAGCGCCGCATCGTCGCCGTAGTGGCCTTCGGTCGCGGATTCGGTTTGCACGAGGCTCGGGCTGATCGCACACACGCGCACGCGCGGCGCCCACTCGACCGCGAGCGACGTGACCGCGTTGACGAGCCCCGCCTTCGCGGCGCCGTAGGCCGCGGTGCCGGGCGACGGCCGCGACGCGCTGACGCTCGCGATGAACAGCATCACGCCGCCATGCGGTTGCGGCTGCATGATCGCGTTCACGCGCTGCGCGAGTTGCAGCGGCGCGATCAGGTTCAGCCGCACGATCGATTCGGTGAAGCGCGGCGATGCGTCGGCCGCGAGCACGAACGGCGAGCCGCCCGCGTTGTTGACGAGCACGTCGAGGCCGCCGGTTGCGGCGCGGGCCGTCGCGAGCATCGCGTCGACCTGCTCGATGTCGCGCAGGTCGGCCGCGATGAAGGTGGCCGTGCGTCCGCCGGCGGACGGCGGCGTGTCGGGCGCGCTGCGCCCGCACACGAACACGCGCGCGCCCGCCGCGAGAAACCGCTCGGCGATGCGCCGCCCGATGCCCTTGGTGCCGCCCGTCACGAGCACCGTCTTGCCGCTGTAGTCGAATCCGTTCATCGTCTGCCTCCGTTTTCGGTGGCCCGATGATAGGAACAAGCGCGCGCGGCTTCGTAGTCTGAAAGGATGATGCCGGCCGGCGCCGGCGGCGTAATCATCGTGGCAGGCATCCATCGACCGACGAAGGAGACAAACCCGCGATGACGACCCCCACGACGCCGCCGGCCGGCATCTTCACCGACGTACCGGGCGGCTTGCGCCTGCATCATTTCGAGGCGGGCGCAGGCCGCCCGGTGGTGTTCATCCACGGCAGCGGCCCGGGCGCGAGTGGTTTCAGCAACTTCAAGCACAACTACCCCGCGTTCGCGGCGGCCGGCCACCGCGCGATCGTCGTCGACCTGCCGGGCTACGGGCAGTCGTCGAAGCCGTCCGACGTCGCCTACACGCTCGATTTCTTCGTCGGCGCGCTGCACGCGCAGCTGGCCGCGCTCGGCATCGGGCCGGCCGTGCTGCTCGGCAACTCGCTCGGCGGCGCGATCGCGCTGAAATACGCGCTCGATTACCCGGACGAGGTCGACGGGCTGATCATGATGGCGCCGGGCGGCGTCGAGGATCGCGACACCTATTTCCGGATGGAAGGGATCCAGCGGATGGTGAAGCTCTTCACCAATCGCCAGATGAATGACGACACGATGCGCGAGCTGCTGACGCTGCTGGTGCACGATCCGGCGATCGTCACCGACGCGCTCGTCGCCGAGCGGATGAAGGTGTGCGTCGAGCAGCCGACCGAAGTGTTGTCGACGATGAGCGTGCCGAACCTGACGGGTGCGCTCGCCGACCTGCGCTGCCCGGTGCTCGGTTTCTGGGGCACGGACGACCGCTTCAATCCGGTCGGCGGCGCGCTGACGTTCCTCGAGCGCTGCCGCGACGCGCGTTTCGTGCTGCTGAACCGCTGCGGCCACTGGGTCATGGTGGAGCATGCGGCCTATTTCAACCGGGAATGCCTCGATTTCCTGGCTGCGCCGACGGCGCGATGATGCGCGATGGTTTTGATGGCCGGCCCGTTCGTGGCCGGTTCGCCTAAATACAAGGAGACACAATGAAACTCATCGAAGACCTGTTCGACCTGCGCGGCAAGGTGGCCGCGATCACCGGCGGCGCGCGCGGCATCGGCGCGGAAACGGCGCGCACGCTGGCCGCGGCCGGCGCGAGCGTCGCGATCCTCGACGTGCTGTCGCAGCCCGCGGAAGCGCTCGTCGAGGAGATCCGCGCGCAGGGCGGCCAGGCCGCGTTCTGGTCGCTCGACGTCACGCAGGAGGCCGACGTCGAGCGCGTGTTCGGCGAGATCGTCGCGCGCTTCGGGCGCCTCGACGTGCTCGTGAACAACGCGGGCATCGAAGGGCACAACGTGCCGACCCACGAACTCACGCTCGCACAGTGGCAGCGCGTGCAGGACGTGAACGTCAACGGCGTGTTCCTGTGCACGCGCGCGGCGATTCCGCGCTTGGAAGCGGCCGGCGGCGGCTCGATCGTGAACCTGTCGTCGATGTACGGGATCGTCGGCGGCCCGGACGTGCCCGCGTATCACGCGTCGAAGGCCGCGGTGCGGATGATGGCGAAGGTCGATGCGATGCTGTATGCGGCGAAGAACATTCGTGCGAACTCCGTGCATCCGGGCTACATCCGCACGCCGATGCTCGAGGACGCGTTCCGCCAGATGGGCCAGGATCCCGACAACGTGTTCGGCTATCTGCAGACCCACGTGCCGATGGCGAAGATCGGCAGCCCGCGCGACATCGCGGCCGGCATCCTGTATCTCGTGTCGCCGGCCGGGCGCTACGTGACGGGCGCGGAGCTGGTGATCGACGGCGGATACACCGCGCGCTGACGCGCCGCGGCGGTCGAAACAAGAGAGGAGGCAGGCAGTTGAAAGCGCTCGTGGCAGTGAAGCGCGTGGTCGACGCGAACGTGAAGGTCGGCGTGAAGTCCGACCGCACCGGCGTCGACATCGCGAACGTGAAGATGTCGATGAACCCGTTCGACGAAATCGCGGTGGAAGAAGCGGTGCGGCTGAAGGAAGCGGGTGTCGCGACCGAAGTGATCGCGGTGTCGGTGGGCGTGACGCAAGCGCAGGAAACGCTGCGCACGGCGCTGGCGATCGGCGCGGATCGCGCGATCCTCGTCGAGTCGAACGACAGCGTCGAGCCGCTGGCCGTCGCGAAGATCCTGAAGGCGCTGGTCGACAAGGAACAGCCGCAACTGGTGATCCTCGGCAAGCAGGCGATCGACGACGATTCGAACCAGACGGGCCAGATGCTGGCCGCGCTGGCAGGTCTGCCGCAAGCGACGTTCGCGTCGAAGGTGACGATCGCCGACGGCAAGGCAACCGTGGCCCGTGAAGTCGACGGCGGCGCGGAAACGCTGTCGCTGTCGCTGCCGGCGGTCGTGACGACCGACCTGCGCCTGAACGAGCCGCGCTACGTGACGCTGCCGAACATCATGAAGGCGAAGAAGAAGCCGCTGGAAACGGTGAAGCCGGAAGACCTCGGCGTGGATGTCGCGCCGCGTCTGAAGACGCTGAAGGTGGCCGAGCCGCCGAAGCGCGCGGCCGGCGTGAAGGTGCCGGACGTGCAGACGCTGGTCGACAAGCTGAAGACCGAAGCCAAGGTGCTGTAACAGGGAGCGGACGGACATGACGATTCTGGTAATCGCCGAGCACGATGCGGCATCGGCTGGCGGCGCGTCGCCGATCAAGGCCGCGACGTTGAACACGGTGGCGGCGGCCGCCGAAGTCGGCGCGTTCGGCGGTGGCGACATTCACGTGCTGGTCGCAGGCCACCACGCGCAAGCAGCGGCCGATGCAGCGGCGAAGATCGCAGGCGTTTCGAAAGTGCTGCTCGCCGATGCGCCGCAACTCGCGGACGGTCTCGCCGAGAACGTCGAAGCGACGGTGCTGACCGTCGCGTCGAACTACTCGCACATCCTCGTGCCGGCAACGGCTTACGGCAAGAACATCGCGCCGCGGATCGCCGCGAAGCTGGACGTCGCGCAGATCTCCGACATTACGGCGGTTGTATCGGCCGACACGTTCGAGCGTCCGATCTATGCAGGCAACGCAATCGCGACGGTGCAGTCGGGCGACCCGATCAAGGTGATCACGGTGCGGACGACGGGCTTCGATCCGGTCGCGGGCGTTGGCGGCAGCGCAGCGGTCGAGAAGATCGAAGCGGCAGCAGATGCGGGTGTGTCGCAGTTCATCGGCCGGGAGGTGACGAAACTCGATCGCCCCGAACTCACCAGCGCGAACATCGTCGTGTCGGGCGGCCGCGGCCTGGGCAGCGGCGAGAACTACATGAAGGTTCTCGAGCCGCTGGCCGACAAGCTGAGCGCCGCACTCGGCGCGTCGCGCGCGGCAGTCGACGCCGGCTACGTGCCGAACGACTACCAGGTCGGCCAGACCGGCAAGATCGTCGCGCCGCAGCTGTACATCGCCGTCGGTATTTCCGGCGCGATCCAGCATCTGGCCGGCATGAAGGATTCGAAGGTGATCGTCGCGATCAACAAGGATCCGGACGCGCCGATCTTCAGCGTGGCCGACTACGGCCTCGTCGGCGACCTGTTCACGCTCGTGCCCGAAGCGGCCGCGGTGCTCTGAGCGATGCCGCTGTTCGAATTCGACGGCATGCGCCCGCGCGTCGCTTCGTCCGCGTACGTTCATCCGAGCGCGGTCGTGATCGGCGACGTGACGATCGGCGCGGGCTGCTACATCGGCCCGCATGCAAGCCTGCGCGGCGACTTCGGCGCGATCGTCGTCGGCGACGGCAGCAACGTGCAGGACGGCTGCGTACTGCACGTCGGCATCCGCGAGACGTGCCGGCTCGGTGTGAACAGCCACATCGGCCATGGCGCGATCGTGCACGGCGCGACGCTCGAGCCGGACACGATGATCGGGATGAACGCGGTCGTGATGGACGGCGCGACGATCGGCGCGACCACGATCGTCGCGGCCTGCGCGTTCGTGAAGGCCGGTTACGACGTGCCGCGCGGCGTGCTGCTCGCGGGCGTGCCGGGTCGTGTGGTGCGGCGGCTGAGCGACGCGGAGATCGACGCCAAGGCGAACGGCACGCGGATCTATCAGCAGCTGGCGGTGGATTGCTTGAGGGGGCTCCGGCAGATCGACGACGCGTAAGCGATGCGCGTTGTCGACGTGTCGTCGTTCGGGCGGCGGAGGCTTGGCAGGCGGCAAGACCATCGTGCATCAGCGTGAATACCGCAAATCCGTGCGCGCCGCGCGCCGCGCCGAAAGCGCGATGTCACGGGGTTTATCGGGGTTTGTGCGGATGGCGATTCGACGTCGTGCATGCCGGTCGCGACGTACGCGCGGGATCGATTGCCTGATGCGGCGCCGTTGTCTTAAGATCGGCGTCACACCATCCCACCGCCTCCGGCGCCGAATGAAAACGACCCTACGCCTGCGCGTCGCCATTATCGCTTCGGCCTTCGCCGTCTATCACGTATTCATGCACATTCAGTGGGTCGCCAGCGGTTGCATCGAATTTCGCGGCAGCCGGCATTGCAGCTTCGAGAACAGTGAGAATTTCGAAGGCATGATGGACTTCGACCTGCTGCTGACCTGCGCGTGGGTCGCGGGCGCGATGATGGCGTGGTTCGCGGTCGCGCGGTCGTCGAAGAAACCGGGTTGACGTCAGGACGACACCGCCGAGGGCTGCGGATGCGCCGCGTGAGGCGGCGCGTTTTCGCCGTCAATGCCCGACGGCTGCCATCATTCGCGCCGAATGGCGTTCGCCTGTCGCCGCACCGACCGGTGCGGGCTCGTCCAGCGCTGCCAGTTCGCCGGACGAGAGATCGATGTCCGACACGGCAACGTTTTCTTCAAGATCTGCGATACGCCGGAAACCCGGAATGGGCACCATGTTGCGGCTCGACGTCCACGCGATGGCAACTTGCGAAGGCGTGACACCCTTCGGCGCCGCGATTGCGGCGATTCGGTCGACCCGACCAGCCGACCAGCCGATGGCGGCACGCGCGACCGAGGCGCATACAGACCGATTCAGGCAATGCGTCCTATTGCCGTCTTTCAATCCGCCTTGCAAGCCGTTTCCTATCGACTAACATTTTCCGGTAGCGTCTGTTTTGCGGTTTGTCGGTCAGTCCCACTGAAACGGGAGATAAAAATGCCAGAAGAAATCGACCCGCGCCGGCGTGGCTTTGCGCGCTTGGCAGCCGGTGCGCTTGTTGCAGCGCAGTTCGAGATGCTGCAATCCGCTTACGCACAAAATGCGCCGTCGGCAACACCGCCGCTGCCACCGATCAAGCCTGGAAGCCATCCGTCGTTCACGACGATCAAGCAGATCAAGGCCGGGTTGCTCAATGTCGGTTATGCGGAAGCGGGCCCGGCCGATGGGCCGCCGGTCATGCTGCTGCACGGCTGGCCATACGACATCCACAGCTTCGTCGACGTCGCCCCGGCGCTCGGCGCGCAGGGGTATCGGGTGATCGTCCCGTACCTGCGGGGCTACGGCTCGACCACCTTCCTGTCGGACCAGACGATGCGTAACGCGCAGCCGACGGCCGTTGCACTCGACATCATCGCGCTGATGGATGCGCTGGACATCCGGTCGGCCCTGTTCGGTGCATTCGACTGGGGCGCGCGAACCGCCGATATCATTGCCGTGCTGTGGCCGGAGCGTTGCAAGGGGCTGGTATCGGTGAGCGGCTATCTGATCGGCAGTCAGAGCGCGGGAAAAATGCCGCTGCCGCCCGCCGGCGAGTTCCAGTGGTGGTATCAGTTCTATTTCGCGACCGACCGCGGCCGCGACGGCTACGAGAAGTACACCGAAGATTTCGTCAAGTTCATCTGGAAGCAGGCGTCGCCGAAATGGAACTTCGACGACGCGACCTTCGCGCGAAGCGCGCCGGCTTTCCGAAACCCGGATCACGTCGCCATTACGATCCACAATTACCGGTGGCGGCAGGGGCTTGCGGCGGGCGAGGCGAAGTACGACGAATACGAGCAGCGGCTTGCATCCGCGCCGCCGATCACGGTTCCGAGCATCACGATGGAAGGCGACGCGAACGGGGCGTTTCACGTGCCGCCGGCCGTCTATCGGGCGAAGTTCACCGGTAAGTACGAGCATCGCACGATCACCGGCGGTATCGGCCACAATCTGCCGCAGGAGGCGCCGCAGGCATTCGCCCAGGCGGTGGTCGACGTCGGGCGGTTCTGACCGACAGGCCGCGCGGCGGTTCGTCCCGCCACTGCGTCATTGCGTGCGCACCGGCTCCGGCCGGTCGCGCAGGATCGCGAGCGACAGTGCCGCCAGCCCGCAGCTGGCGATGAGCATCAGCAACGCGCCCTTGCCGGCATGCACCATCACCCAGCCGCCGAGCGACGGAAACCCGAACGCGCCGATGAAATACGACGCGACGAACCAGGTCAGCACGCCATGCCGTTGCGCGTCCGGGCAATCGTTGACCGCCTGTGCCTGGATCACCGGATACATGAGGCCGTAGCCGGCGCCCAGCAGGACGGCCGCGACGGACTGCAGCGATGCGTGCGCGGCAGCGCCGAACATCGCGAGCGCGCCGAGCAGCATCAACATGAGCAGGCCCTTGGTCGCCGTTTCGGGGCGCGCCATCCTGACCCATCTCCCGAGCAGCCAGCGCGCGCTCACCACCGTCATCGTATAAACGCTGAAGAATGTGCCGGGCCGCGCCTGCGTGCCCTGCATGAGCGACATCTGGAACGTCATCAGGCCGGAGAACACGCAGGTGCCGAGCGCGATCATCGCGATCGGCGCGGCCGCCCGCGTGCGCGAGATCGTGCGCAGCTCGCGCACCCACCGGCCGCCGGCGACGGGGGCGGACGGACGCGGGCTCAGGCGGCCGAATGCTTCCAGCATCAGCGACGCGAGCGCGCACAGCGCGCCGACCGCGTAAAGCGTGTCGTCGATCGACCAGTGGAGCATGCGCATCGCATAGGAGGCAAACGCCGGGGATGCGCCGATTCCGGTCATCTGGAACGTCGCCGATCGAAAGAACCAGGTGCCGCGCTCCGCACCGCTGGTACGCTCGGCCAGCGACATCGGCGCGGCCAGGTGAAACGCGCCCCAGCCGAAGCCGACCAGGAAGCCGGACGGCAGGTCCGCATAGGGCGCGCGCCCGACGAGCGCGAAGCCGACGATGCCGGCGCCGATGCACAGTGACGACAGCGCGGCGATCCGTGTGGTGCCGATCTGCTGCGAGAACCAGCCGACGAACGACAAGCCGGCGAACGTGCCGACCGTCGCCGCGGCCAGTGCCGCGCCGGTATCGAGATCGCTGCCGCCGATCGCGCGAAAGCGCATCGACAGCAGGAAGGTTGCACCGTAGCCGCCCGCGGTGAGCAGGGTGCCGACGAGAAACAGCAACGCACTTTGAACGCGCATGACGGCTATCCGGGGCGACGGCGACGGTCGGGGTGAATCGGCGATTGCGAGACAGTATGAACCAGGACCGATGCGGGATGCCCGCATTCGTGATGCTGCATGCGTGCCGTCGGCTTTTGTCCGACATGGCTCGAACACGCTCGTCCGAGCGCGCCGTTGCGCATCGAAAGGCCTGCATCGGCGGGGCTGCACGACGAGGTTGAATGCGTCGGGCCGGCACCGTTGCGCGCCGCGCGGCGCCTGGTTTTTTTCGACGCACGAGGCACCCGCGCGCACTTTGATTTCCCCTGTCCGCTGCACTAGATTCGAAACATTACGTGCCAGCGACTGCGCGAGGTGAAGCCATGACGCCGTGGGAGATCCAGGGAACCGAACTGATGAACTGCAATTGCTCATACGGTTGCCCCTGCCAGTTCAATTCGTTGCCGACGCACGGCAACTGCGAAGCGATGGGTGCGATTTCGATCGACAGCGGCCACTACGGCGACGTGGTGCTCGACGGTGTCCGGATCGCGGTCGTGTTCCAGTGGCCCGGGCCGATTCACGAAGGCCACGGCCGGTGCCAGCCGATCGTCGACGAGCGTGCGAGTCCCGCGCAGTGCGAAGCCGTGCTGAAGATCATGACCGGTCAGGACACCGATCCGTTCGCGACGATGTTTTCCGTGTTCGCATCGACGCTCGAGCAGGCCTACGAGCCGATCTTCGCGAAGATCGATTTCGACGTCGATGTCGATGCGCGGCGCGGCCGGATCAGCATCGACGGCGTGCTCGACATCGTCGGCGAGCCGATCCGCAATCCGGTGACGGGCGCCGAACATCGCGTGCGGATCGACCTGCCGCACGGCTTCGAATACGAGCTGGCCGAGATCGGATCCGGCACCGGCCGGTCGCACGGCCACATCCAGCTGGATCTCGAGCGGAGCTACGCGCAGTTCGCACGGCTGCACCTGAACAACCACGGGCTGATCCGGCATCGCGTCGCGGCATGATCCCCGTCGGCGAGCTGCTCGGACGCGAGCGCGTCGTCACGCTGCTCGGCATGACCGCGCTCGTCGGCGCGTGCTGGGCCTACCTGTGGACGGGGGCCGGCACCGGCATGTCGGCGCTGGACATGACGGCGGTCGCGCTGTTCCCGCATCGGCTGGCCGACGGCATGGGCGCCATGGATCCGTCGCTGGCGACCGTGATCCTGATGTGGTGGGTGATGATGATCGCGATGATGACGCCCGGCGCGGCGCCGGTCGTGCTGCTGTACCGGCGCGTGCTGCGGCATCACGATCGGGGCGATGCCGGGTTCATGTCGACGTGCCTGTTGGCCGGTTATCTTGCCGTATGGCTCGCGTTCTCGGTCGGCGCGGCCGTGCTGCAGATGCTGCTGCAGCCTGCCGGCCTGATCTCCGGGATGATGCTGTGGTCGAAGAGCGCCGTGCTGTCCGCGATCGTCCTCGCGCTGGCCGGCGTCTATCAGTTCTCGCCGCTGAAACAGGCCTGCCTGCGGCAATGCCGGTCGCCGGTGCGGTTTCTCGCGACATACTGGCGCCCGGGCATCACGGGCAGCTTCCTGCTCGGCGCGCGCCACGGCGCATATTGCGTGGGCTGCTGCTGGCTGCTGATGGCGCTGCTGTTCGTCGGCGGCGTGATGAACGTCGTGTGGATCGTCGCGTTGTCGCTGTTCGTGCTGGTCGAAAAGGTGCTGCCGGGCGGCGAGCGGGTCGGCCGGGCGCTAGGTGTCGTGCTGATCGGGTGGGCGGTCGCGACGTTGCTGGTGTAGGGGGTGCGTTCCATGCGTTGCCCGCTGCAGCCGGGAGTCGGTTGATGAAGATTCGAAATATTGCCGTCGCCGTCCTCTGCGCGATGAACGTCGTCGCGACACCGGCGTATTCAGCCGGCAGCATGTCCGACATGAACATGGACATGGGCGACTCGAAGACGTCGGCGCCGGATGCCGCGCTGACCAACGCCGAAGTGAAACGGATCGATGCCGAGCACGGCATGGTGACGCTGAAGCACGGCGCGCTCCAGAACGTCGGGATGTCGCCGATGACGATGGCATTCAAGGCCGGCGACCCGGCGATGATCGCGTCACTGCACGTGGGCGACAAGGTCAAGGTCCGGGTCGAGCGCGTGAACGGTGCGCTGACGATCGTGAAGCTCGAGAAGCAGCGGTGAAGTTTGCCGCGCGTGATGGCAGGCGAGACGGGCCAAACCCGAACGCTTCGATCTGCATGCGGCACATCGTGCCCGGGAACGATCGCAGGTACGGCGCGTGAGGGGGGGCGTCCGGCGAGCATTCCGGGGAACGGTAGTCCTGTCAATCATGGCGTTGCGGGGGCAGGGCATAGGCTTCGCCAAGGTAGTGCCACTGCACCTGCTCAGCGGCCAGCCAGTCGAATGACGGTGCGCCGAAGCGTTCCCCGATTTGATAGCGCTCCGCAATGTTACGGCGGGCGGGGATCAGCTCGGCTTTGGAGGCAGAGGGTGAGCCATACAGCGCGAGCCAATAGCCATCGCGTGGTACTGGATTGTCACCCGTGACAACCATCGTGCTATGTTCTCGTGCCGCCACGGCATACCCGTCCGGGATGAATTCCCGGCCTTGCTGCGCCACACTCTTCTGCGGCTTGGGGGGCGGTGTCACGGCCTTTGCGCCGTCGATCAGCGTCTGTGCTTTACCATCCCATTTCGGCAACGGGGCGGGTGGCAGCGGGAGTACCTTGTCGAGATTCGGCAGTTTCAGGCGACCCTGATAGAACTCGAGCGCATCCCCGAGCTTGCTGTAACGTTCCGCACGTGCTTTGTCGATATGCCCGACCAGGTTGGTTCCATCGGTAAGGTCCATTCCATCGAATTCGGTGAAAAGCTTATTTGCGCATTCAGCGGAACCTAGCTTGACCCCTTGATGAAGAACATGAAGCGCACGCAGCTTCGCTTCAGCAGTTTGCGGTCTCGCGTAGACGTGTCCTAACTCTTTCGCAGCAGTTCCATATCCCTGCGCGAGGGCACATTCCAGCATTTGCGTCGCGATAGGCAAATTTCCCCAGAATTCACCACCGGGGTCGTCATATGCAGCATCTGTCTTTGTTCCAATGAACGTTTGTGCGGACGGGCTGCCCATATCAGCCGCGCGCTGGAAGAAGGCATAGGCGCTGGTCGCATCGCCACCTTTAATCAGCCCGTTCTGATGGTAGACCCCCATCATGTCGTAGGCGTCAGGCACACCCAGTTTCATCGCTTTTTCCACCCAGCGGATAGCGGCTTCAGGATCATGGGTTGGTACGCCCTGACGATCGCTCAATATCAGTGAGGCGATATTGAGCATGGCCTTCCAGTGATTGCGCTCGGCAGCCTGCGAGTAGAGTTGGTAAATCTTCGGGTAATCACGCTTATCGTAGTCAATGTTCGGATCATCAAGCGCCAGCGCCTGCTGAAACCACAATTCAGCCTGGGGGTCGACAGGCGGTACGTGTTGGGCCTGATACACGCACGCGAAGGATTTGCGATGAGGGCTGAATAACGGCAGTTTCTCGTAACGGGGCAGGTCGGACATGGAGGTACTCAGCTGGCTGGTCTGGGCTGAAAAAGGGCTGGCTTGCGAATTGACGGCCAGCAAGCAGAGGCTGGCGAATAGAAATCGCAGAACGAGGGTGATCAGTTTCGCGTTGGATCGATTCATCTCAAGTAAGGGCCGATGTGTCTGACGTCGATGGAATGGTCGCGAAAGCGCCAGTTTCCGCCGCGAGGTACGCGGAAACCGCATGCGTGACGATGTTCAGGAAAGCCGCAGCGTCGATCGATGTGCTGAGCACTAATACCGTTTGTCACCGGAATCTCCGCCGACTTCCGCAAAATTCAACTCGACGCCGTTCCCGGCCGGATCGGTGAAAAAGATCTGCAGCTGGCTCGTGACCGGCACGTACCGGCGCGCGTACCGGACCTGCGCGTCGACAAGACGCCGCTCCATGTCCGCGGCGTTCGCGCACGAAAACGCCACATGGTCGAACGTATTGACGACGTGCGCCGGCCGCGCCTCGCCGGGTCGAGCTTCCGACAGGTGGAGAATCGCCTGCGCCCCGGCGTAGAGCCAGTAGCCGCTGCTCTGGAACGGCGGTCGATACCCGGGTTCGAGGCCTACGACGTTCACGTAAAAGTCGCACAGCGTATCGAGCGTGGCCCGATCCGCGCGGAGGTTGTAATGATCGAATCCGATGACTGGCATGGCAGGTTGTCCGGTTCGCGCAAGCGGCGCATGGCACAGCATCGCGCAGCGCGGGGCATCCTGTCACCCCCGAACGCCTTTGACCGCCGCGGCCGGACGCGCGAGCCCGCGTGCCGGCAGCGGCGTCGACATCACGATCGACGTGCGCGTTTCGCCATACAGGTTGATGCGCTCGATCAGCTGTTCGAGATGCGCCATGCTGACGGCGACGAACCGCATCACGTAGGAATCCGCGCCGGTCACGTGATGGCACTCGACCACTTCGGGAATGGTCTCCAGCAGCTTCAGGAATTTCGCCTTCGCCGGCTGCGGCACCGTGATGCCGATCAGCGCGCTCACCGGGTAGCCGGCCGCGGCCGGATTGACCCGCGCCGTATAGCCGTCGATCACGCCGCCCGATTCGAGGCGCTTCACGCGTTCCGTGACCGCCGGCACCGACAGGTGAACCTGGCGTGCCAGATCCGTGTAGCTGATGCGGCCGTTGGCCTGCAGCAGCGCGAGTATTTTCCAGTCGAGTTCGTCCATCGCGGCGGAGTTTTTAAGGTGAAGCGGCTATTTTTCCTTAAAAACCGCCTTCAGCGGCGACCGGAGTTTCCCTACGATGACGGTTCAACGCATTGCATGTCGCGAGGAGCCGGCCATGCTGTTCATCAAGTCCGTCGTAATGGGATTGTCGATCGCGGTGCCGGTCGGCCCGATCGGCATGCTGTGCATCCAGCGCAGCCTGAGCCGCGGCTTTCACGCGGGGTTCGCGACGGGCATCGGCGCCGCGTGCGCCGATGCGATCTACGGGCTGCTCGGCGCGCTGGGTGTCGCCGGCATCGTCACCGCGTTCCCGATGCTGACCGTCGCGCTGAAAATCGGCGGCGGCGCGTTCCTCGTGTGGCTGGCGTGGTCGATCGCGCGGCAGGCGCCGGCGGCGTCGACCGCATCGGCGGCGGTTCGAGACCTGCCGCGCACGACCGTGCTGCGCGATTTCCTGACGACTTTCGGCCTCACGCTGTCGAACCCGATGACGATCCTGTCGTTCGTCGGGATCTTCGCGGCGCTCGGCCCGCTGGCGGGCACGCATGAAGGCGCGATGGGGGCGACCGTGGCGCTGATGGTTGTCGGCGTGTTCCTGGGTTCCGCGACGTGGTGGCTGTGCCTCAGCAGCGCGACCGCCGCGCTGCGCACGAAGATGTCGCTGACGTTCATGCACGGGCTATCGCGCATGTCGGCCGTCGTGATCGCCGCGTTCGGCGCGATCCAGTTGATCGCGGGCGTGCGGGGCGTCGCAGGGGCGTGACGCGTAGCGCGGTGCGAGCGAACGCGATCTTGCGCTCGCGGCCGACGACATCCGGCACCCGTACACCCGTCGGCATCGCCACCCGCGCACCTGGGTGCCGATGCACCGACCACCCCGCTCAGAACGTATAGCTGACCTTGCCGAACGCCGTGCGGCCGAGCGTGTTGTAGCCGTACGCGGTCATGTACTGACGGTCGAACAGGTTCGACAGCGTGGCGGACACCGTCAGGTGCGCGTTGATCCTGTACGACGCGCGCAGGTTCACGCTCAGGTACGACGGCAGGTACGTCGTGTTGGCCGGATCGTCGAACGTCGTGCCGCCGTAGCTCAGCGACGCGCCCGTGCTCAGCGCGTGCAGATGGAATTCGTCCCACGTGTGGTCGACGTTCACGCTGACGGTCTGGCGCGGCCGGCGGTTGAGCCAGCTGTCGTTGGTCTCGTCCTGCGGATTCAGGATCCCGATCGCGACGCTGACCGGCGTATAGCGGCCGATCGTGCCCTTGTACGACAGGTCGATGCCGCGGATATGCGCACGGCCGATGTTGATCGGCGAGAACGTCGCGGGGTTGTACGCGATCAGGTTGCTGACGCGCGTGTCGTAGATCGCGGCGCTGAACGTGCCGTACGCGGTGTTCGCGTCGAGCGCGGCCTCGACCGAATCGCTGCGTTCCGGGCTCAGGTCCGGATTGCCGTAGCCCGGGTAGTACAGGTCGTTGAACGACGGCAGGCGGAACGCATTGCCGTACGACACGCGCGCCGTATAGACCGGCGTAATGGCCCACGACAGCGCGGCGTTGCCGGTGTTCACGGCCTTCCCGGCAATGATCTCGTGGCGGCCCGCGACGAACATCGTCACGCTGCCGAGCGTCGCCGACTGATGCAGCGAGAACGCGGAATCGTTGCGCGTCGGCACGCCGTCCGGCACGTCGACCGGCAGGAACGCCTGTTCGCGCGTGAAGTCGTACGCCACCTTCATCTCGCCCGACAGCGGCAGGCCGAACAGATGGAAGCCGTGCGCCTGATGGGTCAGCGACGTCGACGAGCTGATGCGCTGCGAGTTGATCTGGTCGGTCGGGATGGCCGGGTCGCTCGCGTACAGGAACTGGCGATCGTTCGCATAACCGAACGACTGGTCGAACTGCGTGTCGGGCGTGACGTCGAGATGGAACGCGAGGCCGGTCGTCAGCTGATGATCGAGCTCGCGGTTCGCAAAGCCGGCGTTGTCATAGGACAGGTCGGAGCGGTGGTACAGCGCGAACGTCGAGATCGACCAGTTGTCGCGCGCATAGCCGAGGCGCGCATCGAGGTCCTGCGCGTGATACGGATTGCGGCCGTCTTCGTGGTAGGGCAACACGGGCCGCGTTGCGTCGATGCCCGCCGTGTTGTAGTCGTGCAGGCCGAGCGTGTAGGTGAGGCCACCCAGCGCGGCGAGCGGCCCCGTCGACGGCACGGTGCCCGACGTGCGCAACTGCGTGTCGAAGGTCTTGTTCGAGCCGCCGCCGAACGACACGGTGGTCTGGTTCGGCTGGCCGGCGGCGCGGCGCGTGAACAGCTGCACGACGCCACCCATCGCGTTCGCGCCGAACGACGCGGCGGCCGGCCCCGAGATCACCTCGACGCGCTCGAACGCTTCGGTCGGCAGGTCGGCCCACGGCGCGATGCCGGTGGTCGGCGAGCCGATCCGGATGCCGTCGATGAACACCGCGACCTGGCTGGCCGACGAGCCGCGGATGCTGACCGACGCCGACGAACCCGGGCCGCCGTTCTGCGAGACGGTCACGCCAGGCAGCGTCGCGAGCGCCTGCGTGATGCTCGGGTCGCTCGGCGACAGCCGGTCGAGATCGGCGCGCGTGAGCACCTGCGTCGTCGCATAGCGCTGGTCGAACGACTCGGGCAGATGCCGCGTGTCGGTCACGCTGATCGTCGGCAGGTCGGCGCCTTCGGCGGGTTGGGGCGGCTGCGCGGGCGGCATGTCGCCGGCGGCGTGGGCGATCGGGGAGAGCAGCGCCGTGGCGGCGGACGTGGCGAGAAGGTGGCGAAGATTCATGAGGCAGCGAGCGTGATCGTGTTGCGGGTACGGCGAGCGTAAGCGGGTGGCGGCGGGTACCGCCTGGTTGTCGTTGGTCTATCGCGGGACCGGGCAGCGTGGGCGGCATTCACGCGCGTCGTCACGACACGTGCCGCACGACACGGCACGGCACACGCGTGCGGACACGCCGCGCGGACTGGCCGCGCAACGGCACGACGCTTCCGGCGTGGAAGCGGAGGCGGAAAGATCGGACATCCGAAGGGTCCTGAGGTCGGGCCGTCCATGCAACGGGGCGACCGCCAAAGGCGGTGCTGGCGCATCGGGACACCCCGCCCGGTGCGGCTGCTTGGACCTCGGGTCGATGGCAGGTCTCCTGGCTCGCGGGTCGCGATTCGCACCGGCCTTCCCGGTTTCCCAGTGGCATGGGGTGGTGCGGATTCGCCGCTCACAGTTGCGGGGGCAGCCGCAGATTCGAGGCACGGCCTCTCCTGCGTTCCCTTTTGATCCCGTTCCCGGGAACCATCAGCGCGCAAGCGTAATGGCGAGCGCGCCGGCGCGTCAATTATCGAAGTGCGCAGGGATGCGAAAAAACGTCAGTGTTCGCCGGATGCTTTCGAAATCATTTCAATAGGAGGCTTCGCGCCGCGTTTCATGTCTGACGAAACGCACCGCCGGCGGCGCTGCAATTGCGCCGGAACCGGCTCGGCGCGATGCCCGTCCATCGCACGAACGCCCGCCGAAACGCTTCTTCGCCACCGAACCCGAGATGCGCGGCGATCCGCGCGACCGGCCAGTCCGACTCGCGCAGGCAGCGCCGCGCGACGTCGGCGAGGCACTGTTCGCGCAATGCGTGATAGCCGCTGCCTTCGGCCGCCAGCCGCCGCCGCAACGTCGCTTCGCTGACGCCGAGCCATGTCGCCAGCGCCGCGAGCGCGGGCAGCGCCTGTTCGCGCGCGAGCGCCGCATCGAGAAAGCCGCGCACCTGCTGAGCCCATGACACGACGGCCGGCGCGGCATCGATCAGCCGAAACGGAAAATCGACGAGAAACGCGGCCAGCTCCCCCGGCTGGCGGATCACGCGCGCATCGAGCCGCACCGCGTCGAACGCGAAGCCGTAGGTCTGGCGGCCGACGTCGACCGGCGCGTTGAACAGCCCGAGCAGCGGCATTGCGTCTTCGCGGCGCGGATGGCCGAGCCAGACTTCGTCCGGCCGCAGCGGCTGCCCGATCAGCCAGCCGAACAGTTGCAGATAGCAGAACAGCCCCGTCAGGTCGACGAGGCACGCGGCGGGGTTGCGCGTGCGGCGCAGCGAATCCATCCGGAACGTCGCGCGTCCGTCGCGCGCCGCGAGCGACAGCGCGCCGGCGCGCGGCGTCAGCATCTCGCAGAACTCGGCGGCGCAGCGGATCGCGTCGGCGAGCGTCGCGCAACTGAGCAGGCACCGGCACATCAGGTCGACTTCCTGCTTGCGCATCGGCGGATGGCCGTCGCCGCGCGCGACCTGCGCCTCGAGCCGCTCGATCGCGTCGCGGTACAGCGCGACGAAGCCGCCGGGTGTCGTCGTCGACGCAGCAGCAACGGCCGTCGGCGCAGGCCGTTGCGCCGGCGGCACGCCGCTGCGCGCCAGTTCATCGAGCAGACGGGCACCGAGGCCCGGCAGCACGCGGCCGCGTGCCGGCAATGCGCGCTGTTTCATATGTCTCCCGGTTTGAGCGTCCTGACAGGGGCCGGTGAGCGCGCCGGTAGGGGTTCGCCGGCCGCCGCCACGCAAGAATGCTACTCACGCCGGCCGCTTCCGGCCTCGCCGGAACGGCGTAGGCGGCCGGCATCGCATCCCGCCACGAACCACCCGAGACGACCCGCGAATGATCCAGATCGTAGACGAAATCACCCTCGCGCCCGAGCGCATTCCCGACGTTCTCGCGCTGCTGCGCGACCGCTATTTGCCGGGCCACGCGGCACGCGGACTGACGGCGGCCGGCCGCTGGGTGTCGCCGCCCGTCGCGGTGCCGGGGCAGCCGAGCACGCTGTGGCTGACGTGGCAGGTCGCCGATGCGCCGTCGTACTACCGGATGCGCGCGTTGACCGACGGCGACGTGGTTGCGTTCTGGATGGCCGTCGACGCACTGTGCGACGCCCGCCGCCGCCATGTGATGACGGATGCCGATGCACCGCTGCCGGCCCTGACGGAGGTCGACCATGCGGCATGACACGGCCCAGATTTTCGTTTCGGCGACCGGCGATGCCGGCGCATTCGAACGCGCGTTGCGCGATGCCGCGCAGGCGCTGCCGGGCGCGACCCGCGTCGCGCTCGCGCGCAATCTCGACGGCTGCTGGGGCGCGGGCGACTACACGCTCGACGTGCTGCGCGACGAACGGGCGACCCGCCACGCGACGGATTTCGCCGCGCTGGCCGGCCTGCCGGGCGTTGTGCGGATCGACGGTGCGGCGTGTCATGCGATCGGCGGCGGCCTGCGCGAACCGGCGCTGCGCGACGGCGTATGGCGCACGCTGATGCTGCGCGTGCGGCCCACGGCCGGCGAAGCGCAGGTGGGCGATCTCGAGCGCGAACTGCTGCGCATGCCGGCATTCATGCCCGGCATCCGCAACTGGCGACTGAGCCGAATCGTGACGCCGGGCATGTGGACCCACGTCTGGCAACAGGAATTCGCGCACGTCGGCGATCTGCTCGGCGAATACCTGCTGCATCCGTATCACTGGGGCTGGGTCGACCGCCGCTTCGACGCCGAAAGCCCCGACTGGACGGTCGAGGCGATCTCGCACGCGTTCTGTCCGCTCGCGTCGAGCCTGCTGGCCGACACGGCGGCGTGACGCGCGACGCGCACGCGACCCGCCGCAATGCAAACGACAACACCGGAGACACCACCATGCGAGCCTTGCTGATCGACCGCGTCGGCCATTCCGACGCGCTGCGACTGGCCGACGTTCCCGCCCCGAAGCCGGGCCCCGGCGACGTGCTGATCCGCGTCGCGTACGCGGGCGTCAATCCCGCCGACTGGAAATGCCGCGAAGGCTATCTCGGCGCGTTCATGCAAATGACGTTCCCATTCGTGATCGGTTTCGACGCGGCCGGTGTGGTGGAGGCGGTCGGCGACGGCGTCGAAGGTGTCGCGCCCGGGATGCGCGTGTTCGCGCAGACCGACGTCGGCGCGGGGCGCTGGGGCGCGTATGCGGAATACGTCGCGGTGCGGCACGACTCGGTCGTGCGCCTGCCCGACGCGGTCGGCTTCGCGGAAGCGGCCGCCACGCCGACGCCCGCGCTGGCCGCATGGGCCGGCCTGTTCGACGACGGTGGGCTGCGGGCCGGGCAGACCGTGCTCGTGCACGGCGGCGCGGGCGCGGTCGGCACCTTCGCGATCCAGCTTGCCGCCCAGGCGGGCGCACGCGTCGCGGCGACGTGCTCGGCGCGCAACCGCCCGAGCGTCGAAGCGCTCGGCGCGGCGGCGAGCATCGACTATCGCGCGCAGGACATCGCGACGGCCGTGCGGGCGTGGGCGCCCGGCGGCGTCGATCTCGTGCTCGATGCGGTCGGCGGCGACACGCTGCCCGCCGCACTCGACCTGCTGGCGCCGGGCGGCACGCTCGTGACCATCATGACGCTCGCGCCCGGCGATGCGCAGCGGCTGGCCGCGACGGGCGCGGAGGCCGCGCGGCGCGGGCTGCGCACCGCGATGACCTACAGCCGGATGCCGAGCGGCGCCACGCTTTCATCGATCGCCGAGCGGCTCGGCATGCGCACGCTGCGCGTGCCGCGCTTCGACAGTTTTCCGCTCGAACAGGCGGCGCGCGCGCTCGACCTCGTTCAAACGGGCGACGCGAAAACCAAGTTCGTGCTGCACGTTGCGGATATCGCGGGCTGACGCATAACGGCCCCGACACACCATCATCTACACCGGAGACATCATGACCGACCACCGAACCGCGACGCTCGCGGGCAAATGCGCGCTCGTGACGGGCGCGAGCCGCGGCATCGGCCGCGCGATCGCGCAGCGCCTCGCAGCCGAAGGCGCGACCGTCGTCGTGACGGCGCGCAGCCTCACGCACTCGGCGACGACCGCCGGCACGCTCGCCGAAACGGTCGCGCTGATCGAGCAGGCCGGCGGCCGCGCGATCGCGCTCGCGGCCGACCTGTCGAAGCCGGCCGAGCGCGATGCGCTCGTCGCGCGCGCGGCCGAGGCGGCCGGCGGCCTCGACATCCTCGTGAACAACGCGGGCGTGGCCGACTACGCGTGCGTCGACGCGATGCCGATGACGATGTTCGACGCGACGATCGAACACTATCTGCGCATCCCGTTCGCACTGAGCCAGGCCGCGATTCCGCTGATGCGCGCGCGCGGCGCCGGCTGGATCGTGAACGTCGGCTCGGTCACCGCGCTCGCGCCGCTGCGGCCGTTCGACGACTTCGCGCGTGCGGGCGGCGCGACCGTCTATGCGGCGGTCAAGGCCGCGCTGTCGCGTTTCACGCAGGGGCTCGCAGCCGAACTCGAAGCCGACGGCATCGCGGTGAACCTGGTCGCGCCGAGCACCGCGATCCGCACGCCGGGCGCGGCCCGCTATATCCCCGAAGGCTATCCGACCGAGGACGTCGCGTATCTGGCGGAAACCGCGCTCGCGCTGTGCAGCCTGCCGGCGCGCGAGCGCACGGGCCTCGTCACGCACAGCCTGCATTTTCCGATGTCGCAGGGGCTCGCGGTGCGCTCGCTCGACGGCCGCACGCCGTTGCCGCCGCCCGAGATTCCGGCGTACGCGCATCCCCATATCGACCCGGCAGGACTGTGACATGACGAACCCGATTCGCTTCGACGGCGGCACCGCCGTGATCACCGGCGCGGCCAGCGGCATCGGCAGCGGGCTCGCGCGCCACGCGGCCGCGCTCGGGATGCGCGTGGTGCTGGCCGACCTCGACCCGGCGAAGCTCGACGCATTCGCCGCGACGCTCGACACCGACGTGCTGTGCGTGCCGACCGACGTGAGCCGCCCGGAAGCCGTCGACGCGCTGGCCGACGCCGCCTGGCGGCGCTTCGGCGGCGTCGACCTGCTGTTCAACAACGCGGGCGTGATGGCGACCGGCTTCAGCTGGGAAATCACGCCGGAGCGCTTCGAGCGCAGCGTCGCGATCAACGTGCACGGCGTGATGAACGGGATCCGCAGCTTCGTGCCGCGCATGCTCGAGCGCAACGTGCCGGCGCGCGTCGTCAATACCGCGTCGGTCGGCGGGTTCCTGCCGAGCCCGCTGATGTCGCCTTACTCGGCGACGAAATTCGCGGTGGTCGCGCTGACCGAATCGCTGTACGGCGAACTGAAGATGCTCGGCGCGCCGGTCGGCGTGTCGCTGCTCGCGCCGGGCCCGGTGCAGACGGGCATCTTCAACGACCCGTTCGGCGCCGCGCACGACCGGCCCGAAGTACAGGGCTTCGTCGATACGATGCGCGCGATGCTGAACGCGCACGGGCTCACGCCCGACGTGTTCGCGGCGCGCGCGTTCGACGGCATTCGCGACGGGCGCTACTGGCTGATTCCGCAGCCGGAGACGCTCGACGGCGCGCTGCAGCGGCGCACCGCGGACATCCTCGCCGCGCGCGATCCGTCGCTGCCGTCGTTGTGATGGCGTGACGCGGGCCGGCCGACCGACGCGGCCGGCTCACGCAGCGTGACCCGCGTTACATATGCATGCCGCCGTGCGTGCGGCCGCTCGGGTCGCCGCCGCGATCGGGCGGCGTATTGTTCTGATCGATCTTCGCGAGCACGAAGCCGGCATGCGGCAGCGCGGCGGGCGAACGGTGGGCTGCCTGCGCGACCGAGGCGTGCGGTGCGTGCAGCAGCGTGGCGGGAAAACCGGATGACGTCACGCCCGGTTGAGCGAACGCCGAAAGGGATGCTGCCGCGAGGGCGGCGGCGACGATCGCGTGCGTGTTCATGGTGACTCCTTCTTCACGACTGACTGCGGGACAACGCATTCAGTCTAGGGCGCGAAACTTAACGCGGCGTGAAGGAGCGGCGGCGCGTGGATGACAGGATGTTCATGCGGTCATCCGCGCGACGCGACGCATTACGCGGAGGCGGATACCAGCGCGCAGAAGTTCTCGAGATCGACGTTGCCGCCGCTGATCACGATGCCGACGCGCTTGCCTTGCAGTTCGTCCTTCATCCGGCGCGCGGCCGCGAACGACAGGCAGCCGGTCGGCTCGACGACAATCTTCATACGGGTCGCGAAGAAGCGCATGCAGTCGACCAGCTCCGCGTCGGTCGCGGTCAGGATGTCGTCGACGTCGCGCCGCAGGATCGGGAACGTCAGGTTGCCGAGGTGCTGCGTCTGCGCGCCGTCGGCGATCGTGCGCGGCGTGTCGATATGGACGATCGACCCGGACCGGAACGATTGCTGGCCGTCGTTGCCGGCTTCCGGCTCGACGCCGTACAGCTTCGCGTGCGGCGACAGCGCGCGCGTCGCGAGCGCCGTGCCCGACAGCAGGCCGCCGCCGCCGAGCGGCGTGAAGACCGCGTCGAGCGGCCCGACTTCGTCGAACAGTTCCTTCGCCGCCGTGCCCTGGCCCGCGATCACGTCCGCGTGGTCGTAGGGCGGCACCAGCGTGAGCCCGTGCTTTTCGGCGAGTTCGCGGCCGATCTGCTCGCGGTCCTCGGTATAGCGGTCGTAGGTCACGACGTTGCCGCCGTAGCCGCGCGTCGCGGCCATCTTCGCGGCCGGCGCGTCCTGCGGCATCACGATCGTCGCGGGGATGCCGAGGATGCGCGCCGACAGCGCGATCGCCTGCGCATGGTTGCCGGACGAGAACGCGACGACGCCGTGGCGCCGCTGCGTCGCGTCGAAGCGCGACAACGCGTTGAACGCGCCGCGGAACTTGAACGCGCCCATGCGCTGCAGGTTCTCGCACTTGAAGAACACCTGCGCGCCGAGCGCTTCGTCGATCGTGCGCGACGTCATCACGGGCGTGCGGTGCGCGTGGCCATCGAGCCGCGACGCGGCGGCCGCGACATCGTCGTAGGTGGGGAGGGTCGGAGTGTTCATGAGTCGCTCGTCGGAAGAGTCAGTCAACAGGTAAGCGGGGCGCGCCGCGGGCACGCGTCATTTCGCATCGTTGTATACAGTGGCGCGCGACACGCCGAGGTGCTGCGCGACGATTTCCATCGCGCGGCGCACCTCGAGGAAGCCGTCCGCCTTCAGCGCCTGCATCAGCTCGCGGCGCTGGTCGGTCTTCAGCTCGCGCGGCGTGGTCGCGAGGCGCGTCGCGAACGCATCGATGCGCTGCCGGATCGCGTCCGCGCCGGCCGGGTCGAGCGTTTCGGCGACCGGCGCGCCTTCGGTGCTGCAGAACTGGTTCAGCATCCCCTGGAAGCCGCGGAACAGCGTGACGTCCGCGTTCAGGCACAGCGCGGCCACATAGCGGCCGCCCGAGTCCTTGATGCCGATCGACGTGCTTTTCGCGGTGCGGCCGTCGGCGAAGCGGTTCGCGTAGTTCGCGAGCACCTGCGGGAAGTCGTCGTCCGCGATGCGGGCGAGCCCGAGTTCGGTCGCCGGATCGCCGATCGCGCGGCCCGACAGGTTGTTGTGGATCGCGAGGATCGCGTGCTCCGGCGTGCGCAGGTCGTGCACGACGACTTCGGTGAACGGCGCGAACATCGCGCCGAGCCCTTCGGCGATGCGCAGCACCTGCTCGATCAGCGACGCCTGTTCCGACTGCGGCCTGGGGCGGGGCGTGGTCATGCGCCGGCCTCGAGCACGGGCGCGCCGGTCGTTTCCGGCCGCGTGATGTCGGCCAGCAGCGGGCGGGCGATCCGCACGTAGTCGGACGCGTCGAGCACGACCGAGCGGTCGAGGCGGCCCGCGTTGAACGCGATTTCGTCGTTGAGCTCGATCAGGGCAGGGTCGACGACGAGCGCCACGTTCGCGTCGAACACGAACGGCGGCACGGCGCCCATCACGCAGCGCGTGACCGCGGCGGCGAGTTCGGGCGGCGCGAGCGTCGCCTTGCGGCGGCCGACCGCGTCGGCGACCTTGCGGAAGTCGATCTTCAGGTGGCCGGGGATCACCGCGAGCGCAGTGGCGTCGCCGCCGTCCTTGAACGTGCAGAGCATCGCTTTCGCGCCCTGTTCGGGACGCGTGCCGCGAAGCGCGGCGATCGCGTCGGATTTGCCTTCGGCCGGGTGATCGAGCACGCGGAACCGCGCGCCCGAGGTGTTCAGCAGTTCGCACAGCGCGTCGAAGACGGGGTAGTCGCTCATGGGGTTCCAGGCAGGAGGGCGCGCATCGCGGTACGCGGGAACGGCGCCTGTCGGTTCGCCGTCGATGGATTGTCCAAGTATAGACGTTTTGTCATGTCGGTGGCAAAAGCGCGAAACATGAATCGCCGAGCCTGTCCTCCCACCAACTGCCGAAAGGCCGTTTCATATCGCGGAATGTGCGCCGAATTCCGGCCGCGTCATCTTCCCGCCGCTTGAAAACCTGTTTTGCATCGCAAAACGCGTTGCTTATCTCATTGAAAAACAAGCAGAATTTATATCTTATGTCTTATATAAGAGTTGCTCGACAGTGCGTCGTGCGGCGTTACCATTGAGTCCATGCAGTTCGCTTCGTCACACGGAGCGGGCACGCTGAACCCTTTACTCAAATGCGCTTCGTTCCCAGGAGATTGACATGTCCCAATATCAAGACGACATCAAGGCAGTGGCTGGCTTGAAGGAAAACCACGGCAGCGCGTGGAACGCCATCAGCCCCGAGTATGCGGCCCGCATGCGTGCCCAGAACAAGTTCAAGACGGGGCTCGACATCGCGAAGTACACCGCGAAGATCATGCGCGCCGACATGGCCGCGTACGACGCCGACCCGGCCAAGTACACGCAGTCGCTGGGTTGCTGGCACGGCTTCATCGGCCAGCAGAAGATGATCTCCATTAAGAAGCACTTCAACAGCACCGAACGCCGTTACCTGTACCTGTCGGGCTGGATGGTCGCCGCGCTGCGCTCGGAGTTCGGCCCGCTGCCGGACCAGTCGATGCACGAAAAGACCTCGGTCAGCGCGCTGATCCGCGAGCTGTACACGTTCCTGCGCCAGGCCGATGCACGTGAACTCGGCGGCCTGTTCCGCGAGCTCGATGCTGCGAAGGACGCCGCAGCCAAGGCCGCGATCCAGGAAAAGATCGACAACCACGTGACGCACGTCGTGCCGATCATCGCCGACATCGACGCCGGTTTCGGCAACGCGGAAGCGACCTACCTGCTGGCCAAGCAGTTCATCGAAGCGGGCGCGTGCTGCATCCAGATCGAGAACCAGGTGTCCGACGAGAAGCAGTGCGGCCACCAGGACGGCAAGGTCACGGTGCCGCACGAGGACTTCCTCGCGAAGATCCGCGCGATCCGCTACGCGTTCCTGGAGCTGGGCGTGGACGACGGCATCATCGTCGCCCGTACCGACTCGCTCGGCGCCGGCCTGACCAAGCAGATCGCCGTGACCAACACGCCGGGCGACCTGGGCGACCAGTACAACGCGTTCCTCGACTGCGAGGAACTGTCGGCCGACCAGCTGGGCAACGGTGACGTCGTCATCAAGCGCGACGGCAAGCTGCTGCGTCCGAAGCGCCTGCCGAGCAACCTGTTCCAGTTCCGCGCCGGCACGGGCGAAGCACGCTGCGTGCTCGACTGCATCACGTCGCTGCAGAACGGCGCCGACCTGCTGTGGATCGAAACCGAAAAGCCGCACATCGCGCAGATCGGCGGCATGGTCAGCGAAATCCGCAAGGTCATCCCGAACGCGAAGCTGGTGTACAACAACAGCCCGTCGTTCAACTGGACGCTGAACTTCCGTCAGCAGGCATATGACGCGCTGAAGGCCGCGGGCAAGGACGTGTCGGCATACGACCGCGCGCAGCTGATGAGCGTCGAGTACGACGAGACCGAACTGGCCAAGCTCGCCGACGAGAAGATCCGCACGTTCCAGGCCGATGCATCGCGCGAAGCCGGCATCTTCCATCACCTGATCACGCTGCCGACGTACCACACGGCCGCGCTGTCGACCGACAACCTCGCGAAGGAATACTTCGGCGACCAGGGCATGCTCGGTTACGTGGCCGGCGTGCAGCGCAAGGAAATTCGCCAGGGCATCGCGTGCGTCAAGCACCAGAACATGTCCGGCTCGGATATCGGCGACGACCACAAGGAATACTTCAGCGGCGAAGCAGCGCTGAAGGCGGCGGGCAAGGACAACACGATGAACCAGTTCTCGTAATCGTCATACCCGCGGCACGACGCCAACCCGTTCATGACGGGTTGGCGTTTTTTTTATCCGCGTTTTATCCGCGCACCGCCTTCACGACGTACTGGCTCGTCGGCACCACGTCGATCTTGTCGAAGTCGATGAAGCGTCCGCAGCTGTCCATCATCTCCGCGACGTTGCGCTGGAATTTCTCCTCGTCGCCGACCGCATCGAAGAACGCGTACGGATCGGTCATCGCCGCGGCCGGGAAGCACTCCTCGACGATCGCGTCGTAGCCGGGCGCCGCATGCGTGAGCGCGCGCACGACCACGTTCTGAACGTACAGGAAGTTATCCTGAGTATCGATCGCGACGCGCGTGTGATGGCCGTGCCACACATCGAGCCACGCTTCGTGCGTGAGGCGCGGCGGGCGCTTCAGGAACGCGAGCTGAGAGAAGCCGCTGGTGCGCTCGCCGGGCCGCGCCGGAAAGCGCGTGTTCGGAATCGGCTGCGATTCGGTGACCAGATACGCGGCCATGTGCGGGACGGCCGCGCGCACCGCGTCGTCGAACGGCTGGCGGAACATCGGGTTCGCACTGTCGATCCATACCGCGACGATGCCGTCGATGCCCGGGTGCGTGTTGGTCTGCTTGAGGCCGGCGGCCGGCGCGACGTCGGCGTCGGCGACGTTCACCTGCACGCCGTGCGCGCCGAGCGACAGCAGCTTGTCGGCGAGCTGCGCGCGCACGCTGCGGCTCCACGGCTCGGGCGCGGCCTGCGCGTCGCGCCACAACACGTAAATGACTTTCTCCATTGCTCCGGCTCCAGGGGGGAATGACGGGATCGGCGGCGCTGCCGCCGGGTTTCAGGAAGCGTTGACGGCCGAATCGGCCGGGCGCGTTGCGTCGTGCGCGTGCGGCGCGAAGCGGTTCGCGGTCAGCGTGAACGACGGCGGAATCGGCGACGTGACGGTTTCGAACAGGCGCTCGTGACGCGTCGCGTGAATGCGCCACACACCGTCGTGCTTCACGTACTGGTCGTCGTAGAACGCGGTGCCGTGCACCAGGTAGTCATCCTCGAGATTGATCGCGTGATCCTCGAGAAACCACACGCCGCACGCGTGACCGGCGGACACCAGCGTGAGCTCGGGATGATGGCCGTGATGCATCGTCAGGAAGGTCGGCTTGCCGATCAGCGCACGCAGGCTCGACACGAATGCGTCGCGGCCGTCGTACGCATAGCGGCCGCCTTGCAGGCGCACCTCGCAATCCTCGGTCACGCATTGTTCGAGCAACGCCCAGTCGTGCGTGTCGATCGCGCGGAAATACCGGTACTTCAGCTGGCGGATCTGCTCGTACTCGTAGAGCGTGCGGGTCGTCTCGTCCATCGCCGTGTCTCGTGGTGGTGTCGTCCGATCTTAGGAACGAAGCCACTCATGTCACATCGTCTGTTCGGACGAACGCCGGGACGGCCGCGACTGCCGCATTCACCGCCGTCGATACGAACCCTCGGTTTCATCCAAACAGGTGATGGCCGGCCATTCGTGCGGCTGTAACGTGGCGTCGACGCGGCTTCGATCCGCGCACACGAGACCAAGGAGACGGCATGACCCCGATCGAACGAATGGAAGTGCGCGTGCGCAGGCTCGAGGACGCCGACGCTATCCGCCAGCTGAAGGCCCGCTACTTCACGTGCTGCGACCGGAAGGATCCGCAAGGGATGCGCGATTGTTTCGCGCCCGGCACCGTGCACATCGACTATGGCCGGATCGGCACGTTCGAGCATCGCGACGCGCTCGTCGACGTGTTCGAGCGGCTCGGCTGCCACCCGCACATCGTCGAGATGCACCACGGCGTGAATCCGCACATCACCGTGCTCGACGACACGCATGCGCGCGGCACGTGGGGGCTGCATTACCAGATGCTCGACACCGATGCGCGCACGCTCACGCAGCTCGGCGCGACCTACGACGACGAATACCGGAAGGTCGACGGCGAATGGAAAATCGCGGCCACGCGCTGCGTCGTCACGTCGACGCTGTCGGCCCGCTACGACGGCGATCCGCCTGGCGTGCTGTTCGCCGGCGCGCAGCCGCCTGCCGCATAACGAAACGACGCGCGCTCCCCGCGCCGGTCGAGAACATTCCCCCAGGAGACATCGAACATGACACAGAACCACGAGGCGCCGGTCGCCGTCGTGACGGGCGCGTCGCGCGGCGCAGGCAAGGGCATCGCGCGCGCGCTCGGTGCGGCCGGCATGACCGTCTACGTGACGGGCCGCTCGCAGAACGAAGGCGATGCGCCGCTGCCCGGCACGATCCACGAGACCGCGCGCGAGATCGACGCGCTCGGCGGCCGCGGGATCGCGGTCGCGTGCGACCACGCGGACGACGCGCAGGTGAAGGCGCTGTTCGAGCGTGTCGAACGGGAAAGCGGGCGGCTCGACATCCTCGTCAACAACGCGACGTACCTGCACGACCAGCTGATCCTGCCGGGCCCGTTCTGGGAGAAGTCGCTCGACCTCGTGAACATCCTCGACGTCGGGCTGCGTTCGGCCTATGTCGCGAGCTGGCATGCCGCGCCGCTGATGGCGAAGCGCCGCAGCGGGCTGATCGCGTTCACGTCGTCGTTCGGCGCGAGCTGCTACATGCACGGCGCCGCGTACGGCGCGCAGAAATCCGGTGTCGACAAGTTCGCGAAGGACATGGCGGTCGACCTGAAGCCGTTCGACGTCGCGGCCGTGTCGATCTGGATGGGGCCGCTGCGCACCGAGCGCACGACGCGCGTGTGGGACGAGCATCCGGACCTCTACAAGGAATTCTCGCTCGTCGCCGAAAGCCCCGAATTCACCGGCCGCGTGATTCACGCGATCCATGCCGATCCGCAGCGCATGGCGCTGTCCGGGCAGGTGCTGGTCGGCGCGGAAGCCGCGCTGCAGTACGGCATTTCTGATCTCGACGGCAAACAGCCGCCGTCGTATCGCGAACTGCTCGGCGGCCCCGTGCAGGCGCATCCGGCAATCGTCGCTTAAGGAGCGCGCATGGGCATGCTCAAGGGCAAGGTCGCGCTCGTGACGGGCGCGGGGCAGGGCGTCGGGCAAGGTGTCGCGCACGCGCTCGCAGCCGAAGGCGCGCAGGTGGCCGTGGTCGGCCGCACACGCGACAAGCTGGCCGCGACGTGCGATGCGATTCGCGCACGCGGCGGGGTCGCGGAGCCGTTCGTGTGCGACGTGATGGACGCCGCGCAGATCGCGCAGTGCGTCGATGCTGTGGTCGAGCGTTTTCGCGGCGTGCAGATCCTGATCAACAACGCGCAGGTCGTACCGCTCGGCCGCCTGCTCGACGTGACCGACGCGGATTTTCTCGCGGGCCTCGAATCGGGGCCGATCGCCACGCTGCGGATGATGCGCGCGTGTCATCCGCATCTGAAGGGCGATGGCGTGATCGTCAATTTCGCATCGTCGGCCGCGGTGCGCTGGGACACGTCGGGTTACGGCGCCTATGCGGCAACCAAGGAAGCGATTCGTGCGCTCACGCGTGCGGCGGCATGCGAATGGGGCGCCGACGGCATCCGCGTGAACGCGGTCGCGCCGCATGCGCTGTCGCCGGGGCTGAAGGGCTGGGTCGACGCGAACCCGGACGAGGCCGCCGCGTTCTTCCGCACGATCCCGCTCGGCCGCGTCGGCGACTGCGAGCAGGACATCGGGCGCGCGATCGTGTTTCTCGCGAGCCGTGACGCGGCCTACCTGACGGGCGCGACGCTGCCGCTCGACGGCGGGCAGGCGTACTGGGGCTGACGGCTGGCGCGGGATCGCCGCGTCGTCGTCAGCTCGTGATCGGCCGCGCACCGGCGTGCAGCCGGGCGTGGCGGCCAGCAAACGGAACCGGAACCGGAACCGGAACCGGAACCGGAACCGGAACCGGAACTGAAATCGAAACGAATCGAAGAGAGAACGACATGAGTCGACTGGAAGGAAAGGTAGCGATCGTCACGGGCGGCGCGCGCGGAATGGGCGCGGCGACGTGCAGGCTGTTCGTCGAAGAGGGCGCGCGCGTCGTGATCGCCGACGTGCTCGACGCGGAAGGCGAGGCGCTCGCGCGCGAGCTCGGCGACGCCGCGCGCTTCATGCGGCTCGACGTGGCCGACGAAGCAAACTGGCAACGCGTGGCCGACGCGACCGTCGAGCAGTTCGGCCGCATCGACGTGCTCGTCAACAACGCGGCGGTGCTGATGTTCGGCGCGATCACCGAGTTGTCGAAACGCGATTTCGAGCGTGCGGTGTCGATCAATCTTGTCGGCACGTTCGTCGGCATCCATACGATCGCGCCGCGCATGATCGCGCAAAAGCGCGGGTCGATCGTCAACATTTCGTCGGTGGACGGGCTGCGCGGCGTGAATGCGCTGGCCGCCTATGTCTCGAGCAAATGGGGCGTGCGCGGGCTGACGAAGGTGGCGGCGCTCGAACTCGGCCACCAGGGCGTGCGCGTGAATTCGATCCATCCCGGTGGCGTGAACACCGCGATGTCGAACCCGACCGGCGCGCCGCTCGACGAAGTCAACAAGCACTACACGCACGTGCCGCTGCAGCGTGTCGGCTTGCCTGAGGAAATCGCGCGCGCGACGCTGTTTCTCGCGAGCGACGAAGCGTCGTACTGCAACGGCGCCGAGCTGTCGGTCGACGGCGGGATGGCGGCGGGCGCGTATTACCCCGGATTGCCCGGCGCGCCGTTTTGAGCGGTAGCGTACACAACGCGTGCGCGACGGATGTTTGTGTACGCAACCTAATTCAGGGTTTGCCTGAGTAGCGAAAACGCGAATTCGGACGGCGACGGTTCGGGTGCATCGCATGCGAACGTGTCGCGCCGATTTTGCGTTTTTGCGAAACCCTTGCCGGACGGACGTTCCAGCCGTTTCGTCCCCAAAGCGTACGCGGCGGCGCAAAAAAAGGACCTGCCGGCAAGCGGCGTGCCGGCGCGTCGACACAGTTGTTTCTTGTTGCAACGCAACGCCAGCCCAATAACGGCGATGGTATGCTGGCCGATATGGAGTTGTACGGCAGGTTGCTTGCATGGCGAAACTCGCGTTCGCACACTCATACGAGACATCACATTCTCTCGCCCGCATCGCGGCATCGACACGCGCTCCGCTCGCGCGTCCCGCCTTGCGCGTCGCTTCAACCTGCGCTCCGACCGCATTCCCCATCTCGCGGGCTCGCCCCGCATCCCCCATCCCCGCCCAATAATCTGGAGACATTCCCATGTCGCAAAACTCTTTGGCCGAAGCGACGCACGGCCCGCTGATCGCTCCCCCGGCATACGTCAAACATCGCAAGCTGATCGACTGGGTATCGCGCATCGCGGCGCTGACGGAGCCCGAGCGTGTCGTCTGGTGCGACGGCTCGCAGGAAGAGAACGACGCGCTGTGCCAGGCGATGGTCGACCAGGGCACGCTCACGCGCCTGAACCCGGCGAAGCGCCCGAACTCGTATCTCGCGCAGTCCGATCCGTCCGACGTCGCGCGCGTCGAGGACCGCACCTTCATCTGCACCGAATCGCCCGACGACGTCGGCCCGACCAACAACTGGATCGCGCCGGAAGAAATGCGCGAGACGCTGAACGGCCTGTTCCGCGGCTCGATGCGCGGCCGCACGCTGTACGTCGTGCCGTTCTCGATGGGCCCGCTCGGCTCGCCGATCGCGCACGTCGGGGTCGAGCTGTCCGACAGCCCGTACGTGGTCGTGAACATGCGGATCATGACGCGCATGGGCCGCGAGGTGTATGACGTGCTCGGCGAGGACGGCGAATTCGTGCCGTGCGTGCACAGCGTCGGCCATCCGCTCGAAGCGGGCCAGAATGACGTGCCGTGGCCGTGCAACCCGGTCAAGTACATCGTGCATTTCCCCGATACGCGTGAAATCTGGAGCTTCGGCTCCGGCTATGGCGGCAACGCGCTGCTCGGCAAGAAGTGCTTCGCGCTGCGCATCGCGTCGACGATGGGCCGCGACCAGGGCTGGCTCGCCGAACACATGCTGATCCTCGGCGTGACGTCGCCGGCCGGCAAGAAGTATCACGTCGCGGCCGCGTTCCCGTCCGCGTGCGGCAAGACCAACTTCGCGATGCTGATCCCGCCGCAGGGCTTCGACGGCTGGAAGGTCACGACGATCGGCGACGACATCGCGTGGCTGAAGCCCGGCCGCGACGGGCGCCTGTATGCGATCAACCCGGAAGCCGGTTTCTTCGGCGTCGCGCCGGGCACCGGCGTGAAGACCAACCCGAATGCGATCTCGACGCTGAAGGAGAACGTGATCTTCACGAACGTCGCGCTGACGGAGGACGGCGACGTGTGGTGGGAAGGCCTGACCGACACACCGCCCGCGAAGCTGACGGACTGGCAGGGCAACCCGTGGACGCCGGAGATCGGCAAGGAAACGGGCCGCAAGGCCGCGCATCCGAACTCGCGCTTCACGGCGCCGGCATCGCAATGCCCGTCGATCGACGCGGACTGGGAGAACCCGGCCGGCGTGCCGATCGACGCGTTCATCTTCGGCGGCCGCCGCTCGACGACCGTGCCGCTCGTGACCGAGGCGCGCGACTGGGTCGAAGGCGTGTACATGGCCGCGACGATGGGCTCCGAGACGACCGCCGCCGCGGCCGGCCAGCAGGGTGTGGTGCGCCGCGACCCGTTCGCGATGCTGCCGTTCTGCGGCTACAACATGAGCGATTATTTCGCGCACTGGCTGAAGCTCGGCAAGCAGCTCGAAGGCGCGGGCGCGACGCTGCCGAAGATCTACTGCGTGAACTGGTTCCGCAAGGACGCGAACGGCAAGTTCGTGTGGCCGGGCTTCGGCGAGAACATGCGCGTGCTGAAGTGGATGCTCGATCGCCTCGAAGGCAACGGCGGCGGCGGCGAACATGCGTTCGGCGTGTCGCCGGCGTATGACGACCTGCACTGGGACGGGCTCGACTTCACGCGCGAGCAGTTCGAGGCGGTCACGTCGATGAATGCAGGCGAATGGCGCGAGGAACTGAAGCTGCATGCGGCGCTGTTCGACACGCTGAAGCTGCGTCTGCCGGCGGAGCTGACCGAGACGATGAAGAAGATCGAACAGCGTATCGGCGGCTGACGATGCGAGTCGAAGTCACGCGGTAACGACGTAACGCCGTTGCGGCACGAACGTCCCGCCGCCGGCATGCATCGCCGGTGGCGGGACGTTTTCGTTTCTGCTTCGTTTCAGCGTCGCGCGTGCAACGCCGGCCGTGCGCTTACGCGCCGCACTGCGCAACCACCTCATTCACCGCGCGCTGCACGTCGCCGCGCCGGTAGCGCAGCAGCGCGATATCGGCCGGGTCCGGCTCGTACGCCACGACGTTACCGCGCCCCGTATAGATCGCGATGTCCGGCAGCAGCGGATGCTCCTGGTCGAGCGACGGCACCGGCTGCGGATTGCCGGCCGCGCGAAAGAATGCAGCGAAGTAGTCGGCGAAGCTCAGGTTCTCGTCGCCGACGAGATAGGCCTTGCCGGATTCGCCGCGTTGCAGCGCGCCCCAGATCGCTTCCGACAGCGATTGCGTCGAGATGAAGTTGCTGCCGCCGGCCGGCCCGTACACCGGCAGCCCCGCGAGTTTCCCCTGCGCGTAGCCCGTGTACGCGGCGAACATCTCGTTGCGCAGCCCCGGCACCGAGCCGACCACGAACGGCGCATTCACGCTGCACACCGCGAACGACGGCGACGCGAGCGCGCGCACGCGTTCGTCGGCGAGATGGCGCGAGCGCACGTACGGCACCGTGTCGACGAGCGCCGGCGCGACCTGCGGATAGAAGCTGCCGACCAGCACCGCGCGCTTTACGCCGGCGTCGCGCGCGAGCGCGAAGAAGCGCGGCACCGCGTCGACGTTCGCGCGTTCCCAGTGCGCGGCTTCGTCGGTGCCGGGCGGCAGGTGGCGAATGTCGTTGCCGGCCGCGAACACGACCGCGTCGAATGGCGCGAGATCGTCGCGCGTGAAGTTGCCGGCCACGTAGTCGCGCAGCAGCACGTCGAATTGCGCGAGCGCGCTGCCCGGCGCGGGCGGCTTGCGCGCGGCGAGCGTCACGTCGTTGCCTTGCGCGCGCAGATGCAATGCGGCGTGGCCGCCGATGAGGCCGGTACCGCCGATGATCAGGATTTTCATGGTGTCTCCGGTGGCGGCGCCGCTGCGCCGCTTGAATTGAACCGATGATTGAACGGACGAATCCGTGCGGAACGTCGCTCAGAAATTGAAGCCGTTGCCGGTGACGACCGGCATGTTGGTCCAGAATCCGTTCGGATCGCGATACCAGCCGGCCGCCGCGAGTGCGCCGCCGTCGACGTGCAGCGTCGTGCCGGTGACCCATGCGGCGAGCGGGCTCGCGAGGAACAGCGCGGCGCCCGCGATGTCGCCGGCCGCACCGAAGCGCCCGAGCGGAATCCAGCGCGGGACGTGCGCGCGATGCTCGGGCGCGACCATCGCGTTGACCGGCACCTGCGGCGTCTCGGTGGTCTCCGGCGCGATCTGGTTCACGCGGATGCCGGCCGGCCCGAGTTCGAGCGCGAGGCTTTTCGTGAAGCCGGTCAGCGCGGCCTTGAACGACGCGTACACGGTGCAGTTCGGAATCGCGCGAAAGCCCTCGATCGACGACACGCCGACGATGCTGCTGCCCGCGCCGCGCTTGCGCAGCAACGACAGCATCGCGCGCGTGACGACGAACACCTGGCGCAGGTTCACGTCGAACAGCCGCGCGATGTCGTCGTCGGTATGGTCGTCGAACGGTTTCGCGATCTGCAGGAAATCGCCGACGTTGTTGACGAGCACGTCGAGCCCGCCGAAGCGGGCGTCGATCGTCCGCGCGAACGCGTCGACCTCGTCGCGGCGTGTGACGTCCACGGTGCCGACCAGCGCGTCGACGCCCGCGGCTTCGAGTGCCTGACGCACGTCCTGCGCGCGGGCGGGATCGACCTCGGCCACCACGACCCGCGCGCCCGCCGCGCCGAACGCTTGCGCGCACGCGCGGCCGATGCCCGCGCCGCCGCCGGTGACCAGCACGGTCTTGCCGGAAAAGGAAATCATCGGAACGCTACTCCTTCGAACGGAAAAGCCACGCGCCGCATCACAGCGACGCAACCAGTTGCGCGTTGTCGATCCGCAGCTCCGCGCCGTTCACGAAGCGCGATTCGTCGGATGCGAGGAACAGCACGAGATTCGCGACGTCCTGCGGATCGCACATGCGTGCCATCGGATCGTTGCCGATGCCGAGCTCGGCCGGATCGAGGCCGGGCATCAGCGCCTGCGTCATCGGTGTCCAGATGCCGTCCGGATGGATCGAGTTGCAGCGGATCCGGTAGCCGCTGCGCTTGCAGTGCACGGCGACGCTGCGCGCGAGCGCCGTTACCGCGCCTTTCGAGCCGGTGTACGCGCACATCATCGGCAGGCCGCCGAGCGCGGCGACCGACGACATCATCACGATCGAGCCCGGCGTGTCGTTGTGCTTCATCGCGCCGATCGCATACTTGCAGCCGAGAAAGTAGCCGTCCGCGTTGACACGCAGCACGCGTCGCCAGGTGTCGAGGCTCGTGTCCTCGATCGATCCGACCGGGCAGATCGCCGCGTTGTTGACGAGCACGTCGAGGCGGCCGAAGCGCTCGAGCGTCGACGCGATCGCGTGCCGCCAGCCGTCTTCGTCGGCGATGTCCTGATGGACGAAGAGCGCGGTGTCGCCGATCTCGCGCGCGAGTGCGCGGCCCGCGTCCTCGTCGATGTCGGTGAGGACCACGCGCGCGCCTTCGGCGACGAGCAGCAGCGCATCCGCGCGGCCGACCCCGCTCGCCGCGCCGGTGATCAGCGCGACCTTGTTTGCGACTCGATTCATGTCCGGTCGATTTCCTGTGACGTTGAAAGAAGGCGGGCGCTCATGCGGCGCCCGGCGCACGGCCGGCCCTGACCGCGTCGAGCGCGGCCGCGCCGTAGATCTGCGCGATGGTGGCGTCGACGCGCGGGTTGGCGCGCAGCTCGTGGCCGCCGTCGACCGCGAAGCTCTGGCCGGTGACCCAGCCCGACTCGGGGCCGGCGAGATAGCGCACCGCGTGCGCGATCGCTTCCGGCTCGCCGAGTGAGCCGAGCGGAATCTGGTCGAGGAAGCTGTCGACGAGCGCCCGGTTGTCGAACATCGGCGCGGTGGCCTCCGAGCGCGTGAGGCCCGGCCGCACCGCGTTCACGCGGATCCTCGCGCCGGCCAGTTCCTCGGCGGCCCCGCGCACCAGCGCTTCTAGCGCGGCCTTCGCGGTGCAGTACGCGGTCAGCCAGCGGAAATTGATCTGCGCGGCCGTCGACGAGATGCAGACGATCGTGCCGCCGCCGCTGTCGGCGAGCCTCGGCGCCGCGTGACGGATCGCGGCGAACGCGCTGTTCAGGTTCAGCTCGATTTCCGCGCGGAAGCTGTCGGCGTCGTGCATCAGCAGCGGCCGGAACCCGGCACCGCCGACGGTCGGCACGACGATGTCGAGCCGGCCGTCGAGCGCCCACGCGGTATCCAGCGCCGCCTGCAGGTCGCCGTCGTCGCACGCGTCGCCGGCATGGATCGCGACGCGGCTGCCGGGCAGCGTGTCGGTCAGGTGCCGCTGCGTGCGTTCGAGTGCATCGCGGCGGCGGCCCATCAGCACGACGGCCGCGCCATCGGCGGCAAGCGCGTGCGCGCAGGCCGCGCCGATGCCGCCGGCGCCGCCCGTGACGAGCGCGGTGCGGCCGGCGAGGGGAAGGGATGCGCGCATCGTTCAGCCCTCCAGCGGCAGGTCTTGCGACCAGTCGACGTGCAGCGTGCGCGCGGCGAAGCGCCACGTGCCGCCGTCGAACACGCAGCGGTCGCGATAGCGCAGCCCCCAGTCGAGCTTGCGCTTCACGCCGTCGCGCACGTACACGTGGCACGCGAGGCAGTAGGTCTCGACGTCGGCCTCACCGCCGTCGAGCGTGGCGAGCTGGTTGTGCACGTGATGCTGGGTGGTTTCGTAGCGCTCGATCACGCGCATGCCGGCGACGATCGCATCGCGGTCGTCGAAACGGAAACCGGGGCCGTCGAGCTGGGCGTCGGCGGTGAAGAGGGTGGCGAGGCGCGGCCAGTCGCGCCGGTCGACGGCCTGCGCGTAACGGCACGCGAGTTCGTACAGCGCGTGGCGGGGATTCGAATCGGTCATGCGGTACTCCCGTGAATGAACGGAAAGACTCGGCCGCGCCGCGAGCGCGGACGCGACGGCATTGCGACGTCGACCCGCAGGTTCGCATCCGGCCGCGCGATCCTCATCATCCATACGGAGCAGGGGCACGATCAGGGAAAACACCGGCGCGATGGCCGCGCATCGTCCGATGGTGCGATGCAGCGGTGAACGCGCGGCGTGCGTCCGAAGATCGCGCGCCCCGTCACGACGGGCCAAGGCACGCGGTTTTCGGATCGCGACGCCGCTGCCACCGCTCGGCGATGCTGCGGCGCAGTACGTCGCGTCAGGGCCGCTTCGCGTTTGCCCCTAGTCGAAATGGACGATGGCCGGCGGGCCGGCGCTGGCTACCGTGCAGTCATCCGGTGCGGTTGCCTGTTTGCCCGAGGCCAGTGCGCCGGACACGAACCGCGATAGCGGCCAACCGGAGGGGACACGATCATGAGACTGACGACTCGCAAGCTGTGCGTATTGGCGACGGGCGCGTTCGCGGCGATGGTGATGGCGCGATATGGCGCCGATCAGGTCCCGGCGCCGCCGTATGCGGCCGGCATCCTGCAATGTCGCTCGCTCGATGCGAACGGGCTGCCGACCGGTTGCGTGCCGATCGATCCCTCGCGCTTCGGTTTCGCCGCGTTGCGCGGCATGTGACGACGGCGTGGCCGCGTGCCGCGCCGACTCGATGTCACGTTGACGCCGTCACGATGCGACGGCGACCGGGTGGACGGCGTTCGCGCAGCGCAGTGTCGCGGCGCGGCGCGGCGCGGCGCGCTCGCGGCAGTTCGTCCGGCGTGTGCATGCCCCCGGCTTGGCTCGCCGCTGCCGCTCGATTTCCCCGTCGACGACGCGGCGTTCGCGTGCCTGCGATCGCTCGCATCGACGACGCGCCGGCCTGCCGGGCCGGCCGCGCAGCGCCCCGACCGCCGCCTTTCACCGAATCCCTTCACGCAGACCCTTGCCTCCATGTCATCCGAATATTCCCTCGCTCGCCCCCTGAATATCCGCGACGTCCATCGCTGGGACGCCGAACACGACGTCGTGATCGTCGGCTTCGGCGCGGCCGGCGCGTGCGCGGCGATCGAAGCCGCGAGCGCCGGCGCCGACACGCTGATCGTCGAGCGCGCGTCGAGCTACGGCGGCACGAGCGCGCTGTCCGGCGGCGAGATCTACCTCGGCGGCAGCGGCGGCACGCCCGCGCAGCGGCAGGCCGGCTTCAGCGACGACACCGAGGACCTGTACCGCTACCTGATGCTCGCGGGCGGCCGCGACGCCGACGAGGCGAAGGTGCGCCTCTATGCGAACGAGAGCCTCGCGCATCACGACTGGCTGGTCGCGCAGGGCGTCACGTACAAGAACACGTTCATCGCCGAACGGATCGTCGAGCCGGAAACCGACGACTGCCTGATCTGGTCGGGCAGCGAGGAGGCCTGGCCGTTCAGCGAGAGCGCGAAGCCTTGCCCGCGTGGCCACACGCCGCAATGGCCGGGCTGGGGCGGCGGGCAGATGCTGATGCGCGTGCTGGCCGAGCGCGTGCAGGCGCTCGGCGTGTCGACGCGCTACGACACGCGCGCACAGGCGCTGATCGTCGACGATGCCGGCGCGGTGCGAGGCGTCGTGCTGCGGGCGTACGGCGAGACGGCGTTCGTGCGGGCGCGCCGCGCGGTGATCCTGTGTGCGGGCGGCTTCGCGATGAACCGCGACATGGTGCGCCGGCATGCGCCGCAGTTCCTGCGCTCAGCCGAACCGATCGGCAGCCCCGGCGACGACGGCTCGGGCATCCTGCTCGGCCAGAGCGCGGGCGGCGCCGCGATCCACATGGACCAGGGTTTCGTCAGCCTGCCGTTCTACGCGCCCGAATCGCTGATCCGCGGGATCTTCGTGAACGCGCGCGGGCAGCGTTTCATCAACGAGGACGGCTATCACGGCCGCACGGGCCACCACGCGTTCCACCAGGCCGACGACCGGGTCTACCTGCTGGTCGACCAGGCGACCTACCAGGAGCCGCCGGACATCGCGCGGATCGGCATCGCGGCGGCCGGCGAGACCTGGGACGAAGTCGAGCGCGACCTGCAGATGCCGGCCGGCACGCTGACGGCGACCGTCGACGTCTACAACCGTCACGCGGCCGAAGGCGTCGATCCGCTGTTCCACAAGGCGAGGAAGTGGCTGAAGCCGCTGATCGAGCCGCCGTTCGTCGCGCTCGATTGCCGGATCGATTACGCGTTCTACCCGCATTTCACGCTGGGCGGACTCGATACGCTGCCGACCGGGCAGGTGCTCGACGCGGCGCGCATACCGGTGGCGGGCCTCTATGCGGCCGGCCGCACGACCTGCGGGCTGCCGCGCTGGGGCGCCGGGTACAGCTCGGGATTGTCGCTGGCCGATGCGACGTTCTTCGGCCGGCAGGCAGGTCGTCATGCCGCAAGTGCGGCGAGCGACGCGTTGCACGGCGTCGCGTAGCGTCGCCTGCGTGGAGCACGGATCGCAGAACGCAGAACGCACGCGGCAAAACACGACGCCCCGGGCAACCGCGTTGCACCGGGGCGTCGTCGTTTCAGCGAGGCGTCAGTCGTTCGTCAGCCGAGATCGAGCGCGTTCGTCAGATCGCCCGGCGGCGTCGCGCCGCGCGCCGCGAACGCCTTGTCGCGCGCGGCGACGCCGTCGAGCGGCGCGAGCCCGTGCACGCGGCTGATGAAGCGCAGGATCGAGTTCGTGTCGTACATCGTGTGGTCGACGTAACCCTTCTTCGCGAACGGCGAAATCACGAGCGCCGGAATCCGCGAGCCGGGGCCCCAGCGATCGCCGACCGGCGGCGCGACGTGATCCCACCAGCCGCCGTTCTCGTCGTGCGTCATCACGATCACCGTGTTCGCCCACTGCGGGCCGCGCCGGATGCGTTCGATCACGTGCGCGATGTGGCGGTCGCCGGATTCGACGTCCGCATAACCCGCGTGCATGTTCAGGTTGCCCTGCGGCTTGTAGAACGCGACGGCCGGCAGGCGGCCCGCGTCGATGTCGGCGATGAAATGATTGGTCGACGGCTCGTCGCCGAGGCCCGCATCGCGCAGGTGCTTGCGGCGCGCGTCGGTGCCCGGCGCGTAGTTCACGAAGTAGTTGAACGGCTGGTGGTGGTACTGGAAATCCGGCACCATGCCGGTGTCGCGGTGCTCGAGCGCGTACTGCCACGCGCCGCTGTACCACGCCCAGTCGACGTTCTTCTCCGACAGGCGGTCGCCGATCGTCGCATGGCCTTGCGGCGGGATCACGCGATGATCGGACGGATCCGCATACGCGGCGTTGCCCGGATCGGCCGGCGGCACGTAGCTCGGCTGATACGGCGGCGCCATCGTGTTGACGCCGTAGCCATCGGGCGTCAGCGGGCCGTCGACCGCGAACTTCGGCGGGCCGTCGAGCGCGGACGCGGGCGAATCGGCGGCGAGCGTCAGGCGCGTGCCGGCCGGATCGTCGCCGTCGACCTTCGACAGCAGCTTCGCCGCATGCGGATGCTTGTGCGCATCCGGATACATCGGCGGCTGCGCGGAAATCAGGAACATGTGGTTCAGCCACGACCCGCCGAAGGCCGCCATGAAGAAGTTGTCGCACAGCGTGTATTGCCGTGCGAGGTTCCACAGCCGCAGCGTGTCGGCGGAATTGCGGTAATGGCCCATCACGAGGCCGCCGGAATCGGCCCACGCGGCGAACTGGTCGTTGCGGCCCGCGGCGATCTGCATCTGGTTCTGGTAGAAGCGGTGCCACAGGTCGCGCGTGATCACGCCGTTCGGCAGCGGCTTGCCCTGCGCGTCTGCGATCCGGAACGGCGCGTTCGGCAGCTTGTCGATGTCGCGCTCGGCGATCGCGTAGCGCTGGCCGCCGACTTCCTGCGCCTGCGGCACGAGCCCGCCCCAGATCTTCGGCAGCACCGGCAGCGGCGTCTTGCCGTCGCGATCGAGCTGCCGCGCGTGCTCGGGTTTCACCTCGCTCAGCGGATATTGCACGCCCGGGAAATCGCCGTACAGGTTCGCGAAGCTGCGGTTCTCCGCATAGATCACGACGATGTGGCGCACCTGCCGGCGCAGCGCGTCGTCGATCCGCAGGTCGGCGGCCGAGCGCGGCGCGCTGCCCGGCGTGGTCTCGCAGCCGCCGAGCGCGACGCCCGCGCCGAGCGCGGCGAGGCCGCCGAGCATGCGGCGGCGGTCGGGATCGGCGGGAAGGTCGTCGGGGCGATCGGGGGTGTCGTTCACGTCGTGTGCTCCTCGGATGGGCGGTTGTCGTTCGATGCGCGGCAGCGTCGCACAGCCTGCCGCGACGCGCGGCGGGACGCAACGGCCGGCGTCGCGCCCGGGCGCGGGCGACGCCGGCTGTCACTAAAATGTCACGAACGCGACTATAACGCGGCCGGCGGCGTCGATGAAAGGCGTTTGTCGGACAATGCGCGACGTCCGCGCGCGAACTAGACTTGAATCACGGGCGGCGCGTTGCGGCGCGCTGCCCGCGCGAACGGCGCCCGGCGGCGCCGTCGCGGTGTCATTCATGCGACGAAACGAGGCGACGATGGCGCGGATCCATTCCGTTTGCGCGTGGCCGGCGATGCCGCGCGCCGACCGGGCGCGCGTGCACGCGTAAGCGCGCGCGTCGACGCGCGCGGCCGGCCCGATGCCATGGACAGGAAATTCGATTACGCAGGATTGCTGATCGCGGCGGGCTTCTTCGTGCTGTTCGCCGCGCAGTTGCTGATGCTGCGTCCGGCGTCGACGATGATCGCGTACAGCGACTTCCACCGGCTCGTCGCCGCGCGGCTCGTCGACGATCTCGAGATCGGACCGGCGACGATCACGGGCACGCTGACGATGCCGCAGGCCGGCACGCTGCTGCCGGCGTCCGAAGTCGCGGCCGTGAAGTCGGACGGCACGCCGCCGCGCTTCAGCACCAACCGCGTGACCGACCCGCAGCTGATCGACACGCTGACCGCCGCTGGCATCCGGTTTCACGGCGCGTCCGACACCGGCTGGATCGCGTCGCTTGCGTCGTGGCTGGTGCCGCTCGTCGCGTTCGTGTTCATCTGGAACCTGATGCTGCGCAAGCGCGGCGGGCTGCAGGATTTCACCGGGATGGGCAAGAGCCGCGCACGCGTGTACGTGCAGCAGGAAACCGGCATCACGTTCGACGACATCGCGGGCATCGACGAAGCGAAGGCCGAGCTGCAGCAGCTCGTCGCGTTCCTGCGCAACCCCGATCGCTACCAGCGGCTCGGCGGCAAGATCCCGAAGGGCGTGCTCGTCGTCGGCGCGCCCGGCACCGGCAAGACGCTGCTCGCGCGCGCGGTGGCCGGCGAGGCGGCCGTGCCGTTCTTCTCGATCAGCGGCTCGGCGTTCGTCGAGATGTTCGTCGGTGTTGGCGCGGCGCGCGTGCGCGACCTGTTCGAGCAGGCGCAGCAGAAGGCGCCGTGCATCGTGTTCGTCGACGAGCTCGACGCGCTCGGCAAGGTGCGCGGCGTCGGCCCGATGTCGGGCAACGACGAGCGCGAGCAGACGCTCAACCAGCTGCTCGTCGAGATGGACGGCTTCCAGGCCGGCTCCGGCGTGATCATCATGGCCGCGACCAACCGGCCGGAGATTCTCGATCCCGCGCTGCTGCGCCCGGGCCGCTTCGACCGTCACATCGCGATCGACCGGCCCGACGTGAACGGCCGCCGCCAGATTCTCGGCGTGCACGTGAAGCGCGTGAAGCTCGCGGCCGAGGTCGATCTCGGCGAACTCGCGTCGCGCACGCCGGGCTTCGTCGGCGCCGATCTCGCGAACGTCGTCAACGAAGCCGCGCTGCATGCGGCGGAACTCGGCAAGCCGGCGATCGGGATGGACGACTTCGACGAGGCGATCGACCGCGCGCTGACGGGCCTCGAGCGCAAGAGCCGCGTGATGAACGCGCAGGAGAAGCTGACGATCGCCTATCACGAGGCCGGCCATGCGCTTGTCGCGGAAAGCCGCGCGCATTGCGATCCGGTGAAGAAGGTGTCGATCATTCCGCGCGGCGTGGCCGCGCTCGGCTACACGCAGCAGGTGCCGACGGAGGATCGCTACGTCCTGCGCCGCAGCGAGCTGCTCGATCGGATCGATGCACTGCTCGGCGGGCGCGTCGCGGAAGAACTCGTGTTCGGCGACGTGTCGACGGGCGCGCAGAACGACCTCGAACGCGCGACCGCGATGGCGCGCCACATGGTCATGCAATACGGGATGAGCGAGAAGATCGGGCTCGTCAGCGTCGACGACGGCGAAACGCGCACCGGCATCCCGGGCGCATGGCATGCGGGCGAGGGCCGCTGCAGCGAGCACACCGCACGGATGATCGACGACGAGGTGCATACGCTGTTGACCGACGCGCATGCGCGCGTCGCGGCAACGCTCGGCGAACGCCGCGATGCGCTGGAGCGCATCGCGCGACGGCTGCTCGAGCGCGAAGTGCTCGAACGCGACGCGTTGCAGGCGCTGATCGACGGGCGCGAGGCGCCGGTCGCCGAATCTTCCCTGACCGATCGCGGGCCATGCACGAGCGCGAATGCGCCGGAGCAAGCGTCGGCGATCGAGCGCGATTTCGTCGCATACGGGCCGCCGCGCGAACCCGAACGCTGAAGCGCGGACCGCTCGCGCAGCCGGCGGGCGGCCATGATCGCGCCGCGCCTTCGCTGCAATTCGCACTTGCCGGCACGCCGTTGCGCTGGCGTTCTCTTTCCCTTTTTCGAGTCACGGAGTCGCCATGAGCGAGGCACACGTATCGGTGGATGTCGCGCAGCATGCGCGTTTCAGTTTCGAAGTCACGTTTGCCGGCACCGAGCTTTCGCCGGTGCTCACCGACGAGCCGCCGCCGCTCGGTGCCGGCCGCGGCCCGAACCCGGTCCGGCTGCTGGCCGCGGCGGTCGCGAGCTGCCTCGCGGCGAGCCTGTTGTTCGCGCTCGAGAAACAGCGCGTCGATCCGCAGCCGGTCACCGCGCATATCGACGTCGACATGGTGCAGAACGATGCGGGCAGGGTGCGCGTCGGCTCGATGGCCGTGACGCTGTCGGTCGGCAAGGCATGGGCCGATCTCGCGGCGGCGACGCGCATGCTCGACCGGTTCGATGCGTATTGCGTGGTGACCGAGAGCATGCGCGAAGGCATTCCGATCGCGGTGGCGGTGCAGGACGTGAACGGTGCGGTGCTCGACCGCGAGATGACCGGCGTGTAAGCGAGGGCAGGACCCGGCGCGTCAGGACACGGTCGCGGCGGCGACTTCCGCGGCCTCGGCGAGCGCCTCGAGAAAGCGCGTACGCCACCAGTGCACGTCGGTCTTGCGCACGATCGCCATCAGCGCGTCGTGACGCTGGCGGCGTTCGTCGAGCGGCATCGTGAGCGCGCGCTGGATCGCCTGCGCGGTGCCCTGCGTGTCGTACGGATTGACGAGCAGCGCAGGCTTCAGCTGCTCGGCCGCGCCCGCGAAACGCGACAGCACGAGCACGCCCGGGTCGGCCTCGTCCTGCGCGGCGAGAAACTCCTTCGCGACCAGGTTCATCCCGTCGCGCAGCGGCGTGACGAGCGCGACGCGGCTCGCGCGGTAGAGGCCCGGCAAGCGCTTGCGCGCGACCGTGCGGTGGATGTAGCGCATCGGCATCCACTCGAGTTCGCCGTAATCGCCGTTGATCGCGCCGCACAGGCTGTCCATCTCGCGCCGCAGGTCGTCGTACGCGCCGAGATCCTCGCGGCTCGGCGCGGCGATCTGGATCAGCGTCGCGCGGTCGCGGTTCTCCGGATACTGTTCGAGCAGCTGACGGAACGCGTGCACGCGCTGCGGCAGCCCCTTCGTATAGTCGAGCCGGTCGACGCCGACGAGCAGCTGGCGGCGCGAATACTCGTCGCGCATCCGCTCGAACATGTCGATGCCGTCGCGATTCTCCGCGAGCGCCGTGAACTCGTCGACGTTGATGCCGATCGGAAACGCACCGGCCGACAACGTGCGGCCGAACGCGCGCAGGCGGCCGTCCGGCAGCCGCGCGGCGCCGGCTTCCGCCTCGACGTAGTGCTCGAAGTGAAGCAGGTCCGATTCGGTCTGGAAGCCGACGAGATCGTAGGCGAACAGCGAGCGCATCAGCCACTCGTGCTCCGGGATCGCGGCCATGATCGGCGGCGGCGGCATCGGAATGTGCAGGAAGAAACCGATCGGGTTCGTGCAGCCCGTCGCGCGCAGCTCGGCGGCGAGCGGAATCAGCTGGTAGTCGTGGACCCAGACGATATCGTCGGGGCGCAGCAACGTGCTCAGCTTGCGCGCGAACAGCTGGTTCACGCGCCGGTAACCGTCCGCGAAGCGGCGGTCGAACTGTGCGAGATCGAGGCGGTAGTGGAACACCGGCCACAGCACGTTGTTCGAGTAGCCGAGGTAGTACGCGTCGTAATCCTGCGGATCGAGATCGATCGTCGCGAGCTGGATGCCGCCGACGTTCTGGATCTGCACGTCTTCGCCGTGCGCGGGATGGTCGCCGTCGCCGCGCAGCCTGCCGCTCCACCCGAACCAGACGCCGCCCGATTCCTGCAGGCTGTCTTTCACGGCCACGGCAAGCCCGCCTGCCGCGGCCTTACGGGGATCTGCAATACGATTGGATACGACGACGAGTCGGCTCACCAGCTCTCCTGCGAATGGTTGGGGAAGGTTCGTGCGGCCAGGGCGTGAGGCGGACGCCGCCATCGACGCGTGGCGCGATGGGGCCGCGATACGAGCGGACGGGAATCAGGGCGCGCGATTCGCCGTCCGAACGTGGAGTGCTTTTTTTAGGATACTCGTCATTCGGCTGATTTAAAAGTGCATGACCGGGATCAATGATCCTGGCTATCGGTGCGATGCAGTGCGATGCGCGGCGTTCCGCGCGTTCGACCGGCAGGACCGGAAATTGCGTGGCGCTGCAGCGGCCGTGTGCGCAACGGAAGGTGGAGGGCCGGAGAAGGGCGAGCGAAGGCGAGGGCGATCGATCGTGTTCGGTCACGCCGGCGCGGTCGATCGCGACGGTTTCGATCGACGCAGGCTGGCTGCGCCGATCGATCATGGCGGGCGTTGGCGACGCGCGGGACGCGTGGCGCGAACGCACCGGCGCGCGATCAGAACGTCGTGCGCAGGCCGGCCATCACGCTGCGGCCGCCTTCCGGCGCGAAGCCGCGCACGACCGAGGTCGCATAGCGGATCTCCTGGTTCGTCAGGTTGTCGCCGCGCAGGTACGCGAGCCAGTGCGTCGCGCCGACACGGAACTTGTACGTCAGCATCACGCCAAGCGACGTGTAGCCGTCCGTCGGAAAGTCGTTGTCGGGCACACGATGCTGCGACCACGCGCGCGTGACCTGCGCGCGTGCGCCGAACGGGCCGTAGCCGTAGTCGGCCGCGAGCGTCACGCGCAGCGGCGCGATGCGCGGCAGCGGCTGGCCGGTGTCGACGTTGCGCGCATGCGTGTAGTCGGCGGTCAGTTCCAGGTCGACCGTATGGCCGCGCTGCGAGAACGCGCGCCATTTGCCGTCGAGTTCGACGCCATAGAACTCGGCGCGCACGCCGCGATAGATTGCTTCGTTGAGCGTATCACCGGCGCCGGGCGCGACCGGTTCGCCGTCGCCGTTCACGACGCGGCCCGTGTTGTACTCGGTCAGGTAGTTCGAGAAGCGGTTGTAGAACACGCCGACGCTGCCGCGGTTCGGGCCGCTCGCGTAGCGCAGCGACAGGTCGGTCGACACGGCTTTTTCCTTCGATGCGTTCGGGTTGCCGATCAGGAACTGGCCGGTCGCATCGTGCGGGCCGTTCGAGTACAGCTCGTAGAAGGTCGGCGCGCGCTCCGTGTAGGCGACGTTCGCCGCGACCGACCACACGGGCGTCAGCGAGAACAGCGCGCCGGCCGAGACGCTGCCGGCATTGAAGTCGCGCGGCTGCGCGAGCGCGAATTTCTCGACGCCGGCCGGATCGGGATCGACCTTCACGTGCTCGAAGCGCCCGCCGACGCTCAGCTTCAGCGCCGGGACGACCTGCCATTCCTCGAGACCGAACAGCGCGACGCTGTTCGTGCGCGTCGACGGCACGAGCGTTTCGTCGCCGAGTGCCGAGAACGTGTTCTGGCCGAACTGCACGCCGATCGCGCCTTCGAACGGGCCGATCCTGCGATGCCGCGCCTCGATGCGCGCTTCGTAGCCGCGGTTGCGGAAGGTGGTGGCGGTCTCGCCGTTGTCGACTTCCTTGTGGCGATAGTCGGTGTACGCGAAGTCGAACTTCAGCTTCGTGAACGGGCCGCTCAGGTTGCGTATCTCGGACGCGAACGCGAGCCGTTCCTGGCGCATCCGCAGGCGCACGTCGTCCTCGGCGACGGAGCCGTAGTTCGACTCGTAGCCGCTGTACGACAGGCCCGCGAAACCGTCGGCCCACGTGTACGACGCGCCGAGCGCGCCGCCATGCACGCGGCCGTCGCTGTTCGGCACGTTGCCGTACGGTTGCGGCGTATCGGGATCGTCGATCGCGCGTTGCTGGCTGCTGCGTGCGTAGCCGGGAATCCGCAGCTTGCTCGTTTCACGGTCGAACGCGTCGACATGGAACGCGAAGCGGCCGTTGCCGCCTTCGACCTGCGCCGCGCCCGCGCGCACCGAGTTCGCGCCGCCGTAGCGCGCGTCGAGCGCGCCCGTCACGCCTTCGATCGCTTCGCGCGGAATCCGGTTGTCGATCGTGTTGACGACGCCGCCGACCGCGTTGCCGCCGTACAGCAGCGCGGCCGGACCGCGCACGATCTCGACGCGCTCGATCGACAGCGGATCCTGCGGCACCGCGTGGTCGTACGACAGCGACGACGCGTCGTAGGCGGCGACGCCGTTCTGCAGCAGCCGGATCCGGTCGCCGTCCATCCCGCGGATGATCGGGCGGCCGACCATCGGCCCGTAGGTGGTGGTCGACACGCCGGGCAGGCCGTTGAGCGTCTCGCCGAGCGAATCGGCCTGGCGGCGCGTCAGCGCATCGCCGGACAGTTGCGCGGTCGGCGCGATCAGCTCGGTGTCGCCGAGCGGGTTCGCGGTCACGAAGATCGGCGCGAGCGGTGTGGTCTGTGGCGGCGAAGACGGGGCGGGCGTCTCGGCCTGCGCGTGCGCGACGGCGGCGAACAGCATCAGCGAAACGGGCGAGAGCGGGCGAAGCGGTAGACGAGGGAGGTCGCGCATGGTCGGTGAATCGGTTGGTATCGGATCGGAAAGCGAGCCATGCGGGTCAAGGCTGGATACGATATATTGTTGCATTCGCGGCGCGTAATGACCCGGTTGGATTGGACTCGGCGTAACCCGGCCACCGGGTTGAGAGGGTTTTAGGTGGACGAGGTCGCGAAATGATATGTTATATCATTTCAAATTCCAAGTGAAACGGCGGCATGCCGCAGGGTTTCCGACAAGCTGCGGAAACGGCGGCGAAAGCAGAGCCGGGCCGTCAAACCCGCGCCGGCACTGGTGGCCCACGCAATAGGTCTCGCGATGAATCTGTCACTGTCGCGCGCGTTTCCCGCTCCGTTGATACGCATCAAGTCGTTCCGGTTTCGAGCCCGGATACTGGCCCGGTCATCGACCAGACAGGAGCGACGCATGACTCAAACCATGAAGGCGGCGGTGGTCCACGCGTTCGGCGAACCGTTGCGCATCGAGGAGGTGCCGGTCCCGACGCCGGGCCCGGGCCAGATCCTCGTCAACATCAAGGCTTCGGGCGTCTGCCACACCGACCTGCACGCAGCCGACGGCGACTGGCCCGTGAAGCCGACGCTGCCGTTCATTCCCGGCCACGAAGGCGTGGGCGTCGTCGCGGCGGTCGGGGCGGGTGTCACGCACGTGCGCGAGGGAGACCGCGTCGGCGTGCCGTGGCTCTATACGGCATGCGGTCACTGCGAGTACTGCCACACCGGCTGGGAAACCCTTTGCCACGGGCAGCAGAACACCGGCTATTCGGTCAACGGCAGCTATGCGGAATACGTGCTGGCCGATCCCGACTACGTCGGCCATCTGCCCGCGCAGGTCGCGTTCGACGAGATCGCGCCGATCCTGTGCGCGGGCGTGACCGTCTACAAGGGCATCCGCGTCACCGACACGCGTCCGGGCCAGTGGCTCGCGATTTCGGGCATCGGCGGGCTTGGCCACGTGGCCGTGCAGTACGCGCGCGCGATGGGCCTGCACGTCGCGGCGATCGACGTGTCTCCCGCCAAACTCGCACTCGCGCGCGAACTGGGCGCCGAGCTGACGATCGATGCGTCGGCCGACGATCCGGCGAAGGTGATCCAGAAGGAGATCGGCGGCGCGCATGGCGTGCTGGTGACGGCCGTGTCGCGCAGCGCGTTCGCGCAGGTGCTCGGGATGGTGCGGCGCGGCGGCACGGTGGCGCTCAACGGCTTGCCGCCCGGCGACTTCCCGCTGCCGATCTTCTCGACGGTGCTGAACGGCATCACGGTGCGCGGCTCGATCGTCGGCACGCGGCGCGACCTGCAGGAATCGCTCGACTTCGCGGCGGACGGGCTGGTGCGCGCGCATATCCATCGCGACCGGCTCGGCAACATCAACGACATATTCGCGCGGCTGCGCGAAGGGAAAGTCGACGGTCGCATCGTGCTGACCGACATGCATTGACGCGCATTCGGGAGCGCTGCCGCGACGCAATGGACGTCGCGGCGGCGCTACGCTCACCCGCGCATCACGGCGCGAAGAACACGTCGGTGCGGTTCGTCAGGTTGCCCGCGTTGGTCTGGACGAAGAACGGATGGAAAGACGACGACGGCAGCACGTCGAGCCCCTGGTAATCGCCGATGAAGAAGCCTTCCGCATTCGGCGCGAGCTTCATGTCGAACGGGCCGCCGACGCGCCGCTCGTCCGCGAACGTGGTGCCGTTGTCGTGCGAGATCTTGCGCCAGAACCCGGTCGGCAGCGTCGTCGTATTGCCGGCCAGCAGGTCGCGGAAATCATAGTGGGTGACCATCACCGAGCCGGCATTGTCGACGCGCACCGACGGATTGAACGCGGGACGCCCGGTCGGCGTGTTCACTTGCAGCGGCGCGCTCCAGCTCGCGCCGCCGTCCTTCGACGTCGATAGCGCGATCTCGTCGTAGTTGCCGCCGTTGAAGCGGCTGTCCTGCCACACGACGTAGAGCTGCCCCGACGCCGGATCGATCGCCGGTTCCGGAATGATGTCGCCGGTGCGTACCGGTTCGCCGGTGTTCGGATCGGTCACGCCGACCGTCTGCAGCCCGGCGATCACCTGCGGTTTCGTCCAGGTCGCGCCGTCGTCGGTCGACTTGACGAACGCGACCTTGCCGGCCGCCTTGTTGAACGGCGGCTGGATCAGGTCGAAGAAGTCGTAGAGCGTGCCGGTCTTCGGATCGACGACGATCTGGTTGCCGATCGTCTGCTGGCGCGACGGCACGTTGACGATCACCTTCGCACGGCTCCACGTCTTGCCGCCGTCGAGCGTCTTCGAGAAGAACGTCGGCCCGCGGTATGCCTGCGTGTGCAGGTTCGCATACGGGTTGCCGTTCGGCAGTTCGAGGCGGTCCCACACCGCGTAGGCCGTGCCGGCCTTCACCGGGTTCGCCGTCACCGATTCCTTGTCGTTGAAGAACTGCGTCGTCGGTTCGTCGTTCGCGATCAGCACGGCCGGGCTGCTCCATGTCTGTCCGCCGTCGGTCGACACCGAGGCCGCGACCGCGTTGCTGTTGTTCGACTGGTTGAACGAGATCGATACCGAATACGCGGTGCCGTCCGGACCGAACGACACCCACGGATCGGACGCGCGCTCGTACTTGAGCCCGCCGGGCGCGCAGGCGCTGAACGGCTGCGGCGTGCGCGCCCAGGTCGCGCCGCCATCGAACGTATAGCCCGCGACGAGCCCGTGGGCGCCGCCGTTCGACCAGCGGTCCTGCTGCCACACGCCGATCATGTTGGTCGGGTTCGCGGGGTTGACCGACAGCCACGGTTCGACCTCGGCGTTCACGTAGTTCGTGCCGGGGCCGCCGATGGTGCAGGCGGCGAACGGGCTCGGGCCGGACACGACCACGGGATCGGCATGCGCGGCCGCGGCGGCGGCCATCGCCACGGCCATCGCGGCGGACAGGCGGGTGAGGCTGGGGACAAGCGAGTGGGACACGATCGTGCGTCGCATGGACTGCTCCTCGTTGACGTGCGGCGGCGATGGCGCGGCACGGCGGCACGACGCGCACCGGTACGCGCGGCAATAAATGCCGTGCCATGCGTCGGATCGTGTCGTTCAGGAAGCCGCCGCGGTCATCGCAATCCGCGTGTGCTGGATGCCGCCAGCACGTCGGTCAAGACACCTCTTCGTTTTCATTGCTTGTCGGGTGCGTCCAGGGTTGCGGACGCAACGGGAAGGCCAGGCCGTGCAGACGACGAATGCGTCGAAGTGGATTGCAATGTAGGCGATCGATATGCGGCGCGGCAGGCAATTTTTTGTAACAGTACGTAGCCGGAAAGCGTTGCCGAAGCAATGCCGCCGGAACGCAAAATTTGCCGCCTGAAAGTTCGGAAACCGAATTGAAAGCGCGAATCGAAATCGCTATCGATTACGCGGATTCGTGCCCATGCGGCGCGCCGCCGGCACGGTTCAGCGCTCGGCCGGAAAGCGGTCCTGCAATGCGTGCAGCCAGCGCGCGACGACGTCGAGTTCGGCGTCGGAAAAGCCGTCGCACAGCTTGCCGTTCAGCTCGCGCAGCGCTACGCGCGCGCGCTTGAGCGCCGCGTGTCCTTCGTCGGTCAGGAACAGTCGCGTTGCGCGCCCGTCGTCCGAATCGGCGTGACGCGCAAGCAGGCCGGCCTTCGCCATCCGGTCGGCGAGCCCCGTCATCGCGGACGGCGCCAGTTGCAGTGCCGCGCCGACTTCGCCGATCAGCGCGCCGTCCTGCCTCGCGAGGCAGAACAGCACGCCGGCCTGCGCGGCACTCGCGCGCGCATCGGTCTCGGCCTTGCGGTCGACCCAGCGCTGCACGCGCCGCTGGCCGATGGTCAACAGGAAAAACAGTCGTCGGTCTTCGCTCAAGCTCGGTTCCCGGCTGCAATGGAAAGGGACGGGCGACCCGCATCGCGCGGCGCGTCGAGCGCCTGCGCGAGCCAGTCGGCGACCGCGGGCCACAGCACCGTGCCTGGCCGGCTGCGGAAGAAGCCCATGTGTCCGACCGGCCCGCTGCCCGCGGCGTGCGGATCGATCTGGCGGCGTTCGACGGCCGCCCGGGTCAGGTAGCTTACCAGCAGGTCGATCGCGGGCGGGTTCGCCCACGGATCGTCGTCGAAGCCGAGCACGAGGATCGGCAGCTGCTGCTTCGAGAAGCGCTCGGCTGCGCCGAGCGTCGGATCGTCGAAGAAGTAGCGCGGCAGCGTGGTCCAGCGGCTCCATTCGCGGAACACGCCGGCCGGGAGGTCCTCGCCGAGGCCGAGCCGCTTGCCGGGCACGTACCCGAGCAGCGCGGACGCGAGCGGGCCGAGCACGCGCAGGATCAGCCGCACCTTCAGCCGCTCGGCCGCGCGGGCGATCAGCCGCGTGCTGCCCGCGTGCGCGGCGACGAGCACGGCCGCGCGCAGGTGCGCGGTGCCGGCCGACAGCCCGATCGCATGGCCGCCGACGCTATGCCCGACCGCCAGCAGCGGCAGCCCGTCGTGCGTAGCGCGCGCCCACGCGATTGCGGCGCCGACGTCGAGTTCGACCCAGTCGCGCATGCGGGCCTGCAGCGCGCTCAGCCGCGCGGGCCGCGACGCGCCGATGCCGCGATAGTTGTAGGTGAGCGCCGCGAAGCCGCGTTCGGTCAGGAAGCGCGCGAAGCCCGCGTAGAGCCGCTCCGGCACGGCGGTGGCCGGATGGATCAAGACCAGCGCGCGCGGCGGCGCGTCCGGCGACCACAGCGTGCCGCGCAGCGTGTAGCCGTCGGCGGCGGAAAACTCGATGGGTTCTGACGTCATGGCCGTCCTCGTTCCGGGTGGGTATTTCGTATGCGAAATATAGTCCGCCATGTATTTCGCGTGCGAAATATCTGTCGAGGGATCATTCGAACGGCGTCCCACGAAGCCCGGTGAGCGGGGGCGCTGCGTGGCGATCATTCCATAAAACATTTGCATATTTGCATAGCAGAATATTGCGTTTGTCTCATGAAGCGGAACGCCGTATCTTCACCAGTTCCATCCCGTCCGCCAGCCGTCGCGCCAGGCGGACCCAGGGGCGACGCCGTCGCGCGGCCGCCCGCCAACCTCCGGGGAGATCACGTTGTTGAGCCGAATCGTCACGGCGCTGCTGCTCGCGCTCGCCGCGCAGCCGGGCATCGCGAAAGACACCGTCACGCTGCGCGTCGGTGAACAGAACTACTTCAACATCCAGGCATCGATGGAGGCGTCCGGCGTGTTGAAGGACCTGCCTTATACGATCGAGTGGAAGCACTTCCAGGCCGCCGCGCCCGTCGCCGAAAGCCTGAACGGCAACGCGATCGACGTCGGCTTCCTCGGCGATTCTGCGCTGCTCACGCTGGCCGCGCGCGGCGCGCCGGTGAAAGTCGTCGCGGTGTCGCGGCAGAGCCTCGACGGCGTCGCGATCCTCGTGCCGAAGAACTCGCCGGTGCGCACCGTCGCCGACCTGCAGGGCAAGACGATTGCGGTCTGGCGCGGTGCGTGGAGCCAGCAGCTCGTGCTGCGCGCGCTCGAACACGATGGCCTGCGCGCGGATTCCGTCAAGTACGCGTACCTGATGCCGATCGATGCGACCAACGCGCTCGCGAACGGCTCGGTCGACGCCGTGTCGCTGTGGGAGCCGTTCGTCAGCACGCTCGCGCTGCGGCAGGGCGCCCGTCCCGTGACGACCGCGCAGGGCCTGATGCCCGCGCTCAGCTTCGTCGCCGCGAACGAGCAGGCGGCCACGGCCAGGCGCGCGGAGATCACCGATTTCCTGAAGCGCGTGGTGGCGGCACGCCAGTGGGTCGACAGTCATCCGCGCGAGTACGCGGACCTGTGGGCGAAGCGCGCGAAGCTGGAGCCGGACGTCGCGTACCGCTGGCTCAACAACGCGCACCAGCGCGTGGGCCCGGTCGACGACACGGCCGCGAAGGATGCGCAGAACATCGCCGACTTCCTGCACAAGGCCGGCGTGATTCCGGTCGCGTACGACACGGCGAAGCTGCTCGACCGCTCGTATGCGGGCGCGTTCGCGGCGCCCGCGCAGAAGACGGCCGCCGCGCAGTGAGCGTGCCGCAGCACGCAGCCATTTCCGATCGACGACAAGAAGGACCATCGACATGCCCGTCGACATCATCGGCATGATCACCGCGACGCCCGGCGCGGAGGTCGACGTACCGGGCGGGGCCGCCGTCCAGCCCGACTACGTGCGGCGCTTCGCGCAGGCGCACGAAGCCGCCGGCTTCGACCAGATCCTGGTCGGCCATTTCAGCAACGCGGCGGACGGCTTCATCGTCGCGTCGTTCGCGGCCGCCGCGACCGAACATATTCGCATCCTGCTCGCGCACCGGCCGGGCGTGATCGTGCCATCGGCCGCCGCGCGGCAGATCGCGACGCTCGACGTGTTCAGCGGCGGCCGGCTCGCATTGAACGTCGTGTCGGGCGGCGACGATGCCGATCTTCAGCGCGACGGCGATTTCGTGCCGCACGACGCGCGCTACCGCCGCACCGGCGAATATCTCGACGTGCTGAAACGCATCTGGCTGGCCGACACGCCGGTCGATCACGACGGCGAGTTCTATCGGCTGCATGGTGCGTCGCCGGTCGTGAAAGGCGCGCAGCAGCCGCACGTGCCGATCTATTTCGGCGGTTCGTCGCCGGCCGCGCTGGCCGTGGCCGGGCAGCACGCGGATGTCTACATGACGTGGGGCGAGCCGCTCGCGGCCGTGCGCGAGCAGATCGCGCGCGTGCGGGCCGCGGCAGGGCCGTTCGGACGCGCGCCGCGCATCAGCGTGTCGTTCCGGCCGATCGTCGCGGACACCGAAGCCGCCGCGTGGGAGAAGGCCGAGGCGATCCGCGCGCGCGTGCGCGCGGCGCGGCTCGCGAACGGCCAGCCGATCGACGGCCATGCGCCGCAGAACGCAGGGTCGCAACGCCTGATGGCCGCGGCCGCGCAGGGCGACGTGCTCGACGAGCGGTTGTGGATGGGCGTCGCGAACCTGACCGGCGCGCGCTGGAATTCGACCGCGCTCGTCGGCACGCCGGAACAGGTCGCGCGTGCGCTCGGTGCGTATTACGAACTCGGCGTATCGACGTTCCTGGTTCGCGGTTTCGATCCGCTCGACGATGCGCTGGATTACGGACGCAAGCTGATTCCTGCGATCCACGCGCACATCGCGGAACTCGACCACCATCGCGATCGCGCGGCGCTGACGGCGTAGGAAACGACGGCCCGCCCACGTCGGTTCGCCCCGGCCTCTTCTTTAAGGGATGCCGGGGCGATTTCATTTGCTGCGCGACCGATGCGCAGCTCGCCGTGTCGACGCAACGACGCGTCGGCACATCGACACATCGACACATCGACACATCGAATCAAAACGACGGCAATCCCGGCGGATTCGTCTCCGCGCGCGCGACCGCCTCGCTCTGCAACCCCCAGCGCGCCAGCGCCTGCCCGTAGCGGCCGTTGTCGATCAGCGCGTTCGTCGCGAGCGTCAGCGCCGGCGCGAGCCCGCTGCCGCGGCGCGTCGCGATCGCGACGTCCGCGTTCGCGGGCCAGCCCGCGTTGACGACGCCGACCCGCCGGATCTTGCCGTCGCGCGCGGCTTCGTACGCGAGCGACGCGTTCGGATTCAGCTCGGCATCGGCGCGGCCCGACAGCAGCGCGACGCGTGCCGCCGCATCGTCGTCGAAATAGAGCAGTTCGGTCGGCTTCAGCCCTTGCGCGACGTTGCGCCGGCTCCACTCGAGCAGGATGCGCTCCTGGCTCGTCCCCGCGCCCGTGATGACGCGCAGGCCGGCGACGTCCTTCGGTTCGGCGATCTTCGCGATCGGGCTCGCGGTGCGAACGTAGAAGCCGTGCAGCCCGAGCCGGTAGGTCGTGAAGTCGTATTTCTCCTTGCGCTTCTCGGTCACGCCGACGTTCGAGATCACCGCGTCGTACTTGCCCGACGTGAGCCCGAGCGGCCAGTCGGCCCATGCGATCGGCACCAGCACCAGCGTGCGGCCGAGCGCGTCGGCGACGAGCTGCGCATAGTCGGGATCGGCACCGACCACGGTGCGTGCGTCGGTCGCATAGGTCGATACCGGTGGCGCGTGCGGCGAGATCGCGACCGTGAAGGCCCCGTCGCGTACCCAGCGGTAGTTGCTTGCCGCGCGAATCGCCGCATCGTCGCGCGCTGCGCGGATCCGGCCGGCCTGGCGCGGATCGAGGTCCGCCGTCGCGGCGGCGGCCTCGGCCGCGTGCCACCGGAGGCCGGCGGCGGCCGCCAGCGTGGCGGTGATGAACTGGCGTCGGTCGATCATCGTCGGTTGCCTCGCAGGTCGTGGGCGGCGTGCATCAGAGCACCCGTGACAGGAACGCGCGTGTGCGCGGATGGGCCGGCGCGTCGAGCACGACGGCGGGCGGCCCCGACTCGACGATGCGGCCGCGCTCCATGAACAGCACGTTGTCCGCGACTTCGCGCGCGAAGCCGATCTCGTGCGTGACGATCACGAGCGTGGTGCCCGAGCGTGCGAGCTCCTTGATCACGTCGAGCACTTCGTTGACCAGTTCGGGATCGAGCGCCGACGTCGGCTCGTCGAACAGCAGCACCTTCGGGCGCAACGCGAGCGCGCGCGCGATCGCGACGCGCTGCTGCTGGCCGCCGGACAGCTGGCGCGGGTACGCATCGGCTTTATCGGCGAGGCCGACGCGCGCGAGCAGCGTGCGCGCGGTGCGTTCGGCGGCCTCGCGCGTGACGCCGCCGACGGCGACCGGCGCCTCGATCAGGTTCTCGAGCACCGTCAGGTGCGGAAACAGGTTGAAGTTCTGGAACACCATGCCGACCGCCGTGCGGCGCTTCAGCACGTCGCGCTCCTTCAACTCGTGCAGCACGTCGCCGTCGCGCCGATAGCCGATCAGCTCGCCGTCGATGTCGATGAAGCCGTCGTCGACGCGCTCGAGATGGTTGATGGTGCGCAGCAGTGTCGACTTGCCCGAACCGGACGGCCCGACGATCACCGTCACGCTGCCGCGCGGTGCGACGAACGACACGTTGTCGAGCACGCGCTGCATGCCGAACTGCTTCGATACGTTGTGCACGGCGACTTCGCCGCCGGTGCGCGGCACCGGAGCGGCCGCGGCGTCATCGTGGGCCGCCGCGCCGGTTGCCGTTGCGTTGCGCGCCGCCGCATGCCGCCACAGCGCACTGACGCGCGCCAGCACGAACGTCAGCGCCGACGGCGGCGGGTTGCGCAGCGCGCCGCGCGCATAGTGGCGCTCGACCTGTACCTGGATCGCGGACAGCACGGTCAGGATGATCAGGTACCAGACGGTCGCGACCATCAGCAGCGGAATCACTTCGAGATTGCGGCGATAGATCACCTGCACCGTGTAGAACAGCTCGGGCATCGCGAGCACGTAGACCATCGACGTGCCTTTCGCGAGCGAGATCAGGTCGTTGAACGCGGTCGGCAGGATCGCGCGCATCGCCTGCGGCAACACGATCCGCGTGGTCTGGCGGCCGCGCGGCAGGCCGAGCGCGGCGGCCGCTTCGAGCTGGCCCTGGTCGACCGCGAGAATGCCGCCGCGAATCACTTCCGCGGAAAACGCCGCGTGGTTCAGCGAGAGGCCGAGCACGGCCGCGAGGAACGGGCTGATCAGGTCGGTGGTCGGTGTGTCGAACCACACGATGTCGGTGAACGGCACGCCGAGCCGCACGTGTTCGTACAGGTAGCCGAGGTTGTTGAGGATCAGCAGCAGCACGATCAGTGGAATCGACCGGAACAGCCACACGAAGGTCCATGCGCTCGCCGCGAGCAGACGCGAGCGCGACAGCCGCGCCAGCGCGACGAACCCGCCTAGCGCGAAGCCGAACACCGCGCCGAGCAGCGTCAGCACCAGCGTGCGCGCGAGCCCGGACAGCACCGGCGGCGACAGGAACCACTCCGCGAACACCGGCCAGCCCCATTGCGGGTTGCCGAGGATCGAATACAGCACGAGTGCGATCAGCACGAGCGCGAGCACGGTGCCGACGGTGCGCGACCGGTGCCGGGCCGGCACGATCCGCAGGTGCGTGCCGGCGTCGCGGGCGCGGGAGGGGGAGAGCGGCGGCACTGCGCCGCCGAGATGGGTCGTGTCGCTCATGTCGGTGAGGGTCCTCGATCGAGTTGGCCGGAAGCGCCGCGCGAGGCGGCGCGTCGGCGTCACGCGTGCGCTTCGGCCGCGTCGTCCTGTTGCTGCACCGCGCCGGGCGCCGCATGGCGGCTCGCCTTGCGCGGTAGGCCGAGGTGGTCGCGCAGCGTGCTGCCCGGCAGGTCGCGGCTATAACGGCCGCGCGCCTCGAGTACCGGAATCACGAGGTCGATGAAGTCGTCGACGCCCTGCGCCTGTACCGGGAAGCCGAGGATGAAGCCGTCGCCGGAACCGGCGTCGTGCCAGCGGATCAGCTCGTCGGCGACGTGCTCGGCCGTGCCGATGAAGTTCGGGCGCGGCGTCGCGACGGCGAGCGCAGTCTCGCGCAGCGTGAGGTGCTTGCGCTTCGCGTCGGCCTTGATCCGGTCGGTGGTCGAGCGGAAGCTGTTGCGGCCGATGTCGCCGAGCTCGGGGAACGGCGCATCGAGCGCGTACTGCGTGAAATCGTGGTGATCGAAATAGCGGCCGAGATACGCGAGCGCTTCGTCGATCGTCAGCAGGTCGCGGATCGCCTGGTATTTGTCTTCCGCCTCGGCGGCCGTGCGGCCGACGATCGGCCCGATGCCCGGGAAGATCTTCACGTCGCCGGGCTGCCGCCCGTGCTCGACCGCGCTTTGCTTCACGCGCCGTGTGAACGCGGCCGTTTCGTCGAGCGACGGCGAGTGCGTGAACACGGCGTCCGCGTACTTGCCCGCGAGCCCGATGCCGGTGTCGGACGAGCCGGCCTGGAAGATCACCGGCTGCCCCTGCGGCGAGCGCTGGATGTTCAGCGGGCCGGCGACCTGGAAGAAGCGGCCGTGGTGATCGAGCGTGTGGAGCTTGTCGCGATCGAAGAAGCGACCGGTCGCGCGATCGCGCACGAACGCGTCGTCGTCCCAGCTATCCCACAGCCCCTGCACGACCTCGAGGTATTCGTCGGCGATCTCGTAGCGCAACTCGTGATCGGGATGCGCCTTGCCGAAATTCTTCGCGGTGCCTTCGAGCGGCGTCGTCACGACGTTCCAGCCCGCGCGCCCGCCGCTGATCGTGTCGAGCGACGCGAGTTGGCGCGCGACCGTGAACGGCTCGCTGTACGACGTCGAGATCGTGCCCGCGAGGCCGATCTTCTTCGTCGCGACCGCGAGCGCTGACAGCACGGTGAGCGGCTCGAAGCGGTTCAGGAAGTGCGGGATCGACTTCTCGTTGATGTAGAGGCCGTCCGCGACGAACGCGAACGCGATGCCGGCGGCTTCCGCCTTGCGCGCGATGCCGATCGCGAAGTCGAGGTTGATGCTCGCGTCCGGCGGGTTGCTCGGGTGCCGCCATGCGTTCATGTGGCTGCCTGCGCCTTGCAGCATCAGGCCGAAGGGAATCGATCGTCGGGTCGTCATGGGCGCGTCACGCGTTCTGGTCGGGGGAAAGGGAGCGAAGGGAGCGGTCGGCCGCGAGGGCCGCCTGCACGGGGGTGATCGACTGCGCGCCGCCGAGCCATTCGGCCGACGCGAGCCGTGCCGCGTAATCGGTCACCGGCGAGTCGATCACGAACGCGTCGACGTCGAGCCGCCGGCTCAGCGCGTCGAGCGCGCGGTGGATTCGCTCGGGCGTATCGGCCAGCACGGTCGGGCGCAACTCGTCGATCCGGTAGTCGGACGCGCCGCTTTGCCGCGCAAATTCGGCCGCGGCCTGCGCGCTCGGCAGGTTGAAGCTCTGGCCGCCGGCGAACTGCAGCTTGAAGATCTTCAGCGGCCCGATCAGTCGCTCGGCCTCCTCGCGGGTCGGCGCGGCGACCGCGTACAGCGCGACGAGCGCTCGCGTGCCGCCTGCGTCGCGGTAGGCGGCGAGCGAGCGTTCGAGGTTCGCGTCGTCGCCGTTGAAGTGCCCCGCGTAGCAGAAGCGCCAGCCGTGTCGGGCGGCGAGCGCACCGCTGTCGGGCGAGCCGCCGAGCAGGATGCGCTCCGGCGCGTGCGGTGGCACCGGCATCGCGACCGCGCCGGCGAGCGGATGATCTTCGGCGACGCCCCAGCCCAGGAACGCATCGAGTTCGGCGAGCTGGCCCGCGAAGCCGGGCTTCTTCGCCTTGTCGTGAAACCACTGCAGCGCGCGCGTGGTCAGCGGCAGCCCGCCGGGCGCCTTGCCGACGCCGAGATCGACGCGGCCCGGCCCGAGCGCGGCGAGCAGCTTGAAGGTTTCGGCGACCTTGAACGGGCTGTAGTGCTGCAGCATCACGCCGCCCGAACCGATGCGAATGCGCGACGTGTGCGCGAGCAGGTGCGCGACGACGATCTCGGGCGCGGAGCTCGCGAAGCCGGGCGCGCCGTGATGCTCGGCGACCCAGAAGCGCTCGTAGCCGAGCTGTTCGGCGCGCTGCGCGAGGGTCGTCGTGAAGCGCAGCGCGTCGGCGGCGGTCGCGCCGTCGGCGATCGGACTCTTGTCCAGCAATGAAAGCGAGTAAGCCATGGTGTTCGGCGTTCCTGCGAAGGCGTGAAGGGGCCGGCGCTCAGCTCTTCGGCAAACCCGGCGGATTCGTGCGCGACTGGTCGATCGCTTCGGACGCGAGGTTCCAGCGGTCGAGGATCTGCTGATAGCGGCCGTTCTTGATCAACCCGTTCAGCGCGACCGTCAGCGGATCGGCGAGCCCGCTGCCGCGGCGCGTCGCGATCGCGATGTCGGCCGTGCGCGGCCAGCCGCCGCTGATCGCGCCGACGAGCCGTGTCTTGCCCTGCTGCGCGCTCTGGTACGCGAGCACCGAGTTCACGCTGAACACGGCATCGGCGCGGCCCGACTGCACGGCGACGATCCGCATCGCCTGGTCGTCGTAGTACTGCACCTGCACCGGTTTCAGGCCGTGCGCGACGTTCTCGCGGTCCCACGCGAGCAGGATCTTTTCCTGGTTGGTGCCGGCGTCGGTCACGATGCGCAGCCCCGCGACGTCCTTCGGCTCGCGGATCGACTGGATCTTGCTGTCGTTGCGCACGTAGAAGCCGACCTGGTCCTTGCGGTAGGTCGAGAAATCGAACTTCTGCTTGCGCTCCTCGGTGACGGTGACGTTCGAGATCACGGCGTCGACCTTCCCCGATTCGAGCGCGAGCGGCCAGTCGGCCCATGCGAGCGGGACGATCTTCAGCTTGCGGCCGAGGCTGTCGGACACCAGTTGGCCGACGTCCGCGTCGAAGCCGATCACCGTGCGCGCGTCGGTCGCATACGTGCTGATCGGCGGCAGGCTCGGCGCGACGCCGATGGTCAGCGTGCCGGCTTCGGCGAACTTGAACGACGCGGGCACCGCGCGCTCGACGGCCGCATCGGCCGTGCCGCGCGGGCGGCCGCGCTGCTCGGGGCTCAGGTCGAAGGTCGCGGCGGCCGCGGCGGCCGCGGCGATCGCGGTCACGCCGATCAGCGCGGCGGCCAGGGTGCGGAGCGCACGCGGCGTGAAGGGTACGGCTCGTTGCATGGATGCGTCCTTGTTGTGTTGTCGTCGGGAGCGAGGGAGCGGAATCGGATGGTGCGATGCGTTCAGCGCGGCAGCACCGCTTCGGGCAGTGGCGCCCACAGGTCCGCGAGCGTCGACGTGCGCGACGGATCGGCGAGATCCTTGCCGAAGCGCAGGTGGAAATACGCTTCGGGGTCGATCGACGAATCGAACAGCCGCGTATAGCCGGTGCGGTCGTACAGGGCCCACGCTTCGGGCTGGCGAAAACCGGTGGTCAGGTACACGCGCCGATAGCCCTGCTGCGCGGCGCGCAGTTCGAGCGCGTCGACGATCAGGCGCGCGAGCCCCTGGCGGCGCAGGTCCGCGCGGGTCCAGATGCGTTTGAGTTCGGCGGTCTGCGCGTCGTAGCGCTTGAATGCGCCGCCGCCGATCGTCTCGCCGTCGCGCAGCAGCAGCACGAACGCGCCTTCGGGCGGCGCGAACAGCTCGGCCGGGTAGCGCGCGAGTTCGTCGCGTGCGGACGCGCGGCTGTCGGGGCGGTACGCGTCGTAGCGCGTCGCGTATTCGTCGATCAGCGCGTCGATCAACGGCTGGGCGCGGACGTCGAGCGGCGTCGTGTCGATGATGCGGTCGTTCGTGGCCATGGGCATCGCGAAGGGCGCGCGATGCGGACGTTCCTGGCGGGGGCGGGGCACATCGCCCGGCCGGTCTGTTCCGTTATCGCGACGCGGTTGTCGTGATGACGGCGGCCGCGGTGCTTCCTGCGCTGCATCCGGCGTGCCGCCGCCGTTTCGAACACGTTAGCGGCGTGGGCGGCAAAGGCGAACGAAGCAATTTCGATAAGGATTTCGCGGGGGGCGTCAGAAGGCTTGCAGGGGGAGTGGGGTGGGGAGGCGATCGAGAGTAGTGCGGAGCCGAGCCAGTTCGATGTGTGTGCAATACATATGAATGCCGTGGGTTTGCACGCTGTTATTGCTCGATGTTCTATCGGTATTGCCGATTTGGGGGGCGAAAAGGTTTGGCAGGAAGCGGCAAATCAGCCAGAACGAGTCATACGCCGTCTCGCCGAGCCGGACCTGCGGGCGACCGCTTTGTCTTATGAATCGACAGGACCTTCCGGATTGCCGCTATCGAGACTATGGTTCTCTTCTAGTCCTGTCCCGCTTCGGGCAGCAGGCGACTTGACGGAAACGTAATACGAAGTGCCAGGGTAGAGCGGGCTCGCCCGGATGTTCCGTGTTTCCCCCCTGTCGCATGCATCGGACTAGTCGGCGGATTGCGTACCGCGCTCCTGCCGCCGTGTCGCCAGATCGGGCGCAAGCGCTGCCACGCTTCAACGACGGCCGACGCGTGCGATGCAACATCGGCCCCCGCAACGAACCATTTGAAAGGATCGATCATGCCTGCATTGGTGGAAGCGACCAAGGACGCCATCGAAAGCCTCCTGCCCGAGCTCGAAGCGATCTACAAGGACCTGCACGAGCATCCCGAACTGTCGATGCAGGAAGTGCGCACCGCACGTATTGCAGCCGATTATCTCGAAAATGTCGGCTATGACGTTACGCGGGGTGTCGGCGTGACCGGCGTCGTGGCGATGTTACGCAACGGCGACGGTCCGACTGTAATGTTGCGCGCCGACATGGATGCGCTTCCGATGGAAGAAGCGACCGGATTGCCATATGCCAGCACGGCGAGGGCGAAGGACGAGGATGGCCTCGAAGTGGGCGTCGCGCACTCGTGCGGCCACGACATGCACGTGGCCTGGCTGATGGGTGTGGCGCACCTGATGGCTGCGCACCGGGACGCCTGGCGCGGAACGCTGATGGCGGTCTTTCAGCCGGGCGAGGAAGTGGCGCGCGGCGCCCGCAGCATGATTGACGACGGCATGGCCGAACGCTTCCCGAAGCCTGACGTGATCCTTGGCCAGCACGTCATGGTTGGCGCGGCGGGCACGGTCGGCTATCGGAGCGGCACGATTCTTTCGGCGGGCGACAGTTTGAAGGTGAGGCTGTTTGGACGCGGTTCGCACGGATCGCAGCCACAAACCTCGATCGATCCGGTCATCATGGCGGCTTCGACGACGCTCCGTCTGCAGACGATCGTATCGCGGGAAATCTCCCCGCGCGATAGTGCGGTGCTGACGATCGGTGCGCTGCAGGCGGGAACGAAAGAGAACATTATCCCCGACGACGCGACGCTCAAGCTCAACATGCGCACATTCGACGAAGACGTGCGCGAATACATGCTGGGTGCGATCCGTCGCATCTGTTGCGCGGAATGCATGGCCTCCAACGCACCACGCGAGCCCGAATTCACGACGCTCTCGAGCTATCCGCTGACGATCAACGACGCGCAGACAAGCGAGCGTGTGCGGGAGGCATTCGAAGCGCACTTTGGCGAGCGCGCCTACGAAACGCCCCCGGCAGCAGCGAGCGAGGACTTCAGCGTATTCGGGCGCGAATGGGGCGTGCCATATGGGTTCTGGTTCATCGGCGGGACCGATCCGGATACATTTGGAAAGGCGTTGGCGGAGAAAAAGCTCAACGAGATTCCCAGCAATCATTCGCCGAAGTTCGCGCCGGTACTCGACCCGACGCTGCGTACGGGGCTGGAAGCGATGCTATGCGCGGCAGGGGCGTGGCTCGACAAGCGAGATGCATCGGCGTGACTTCGCACGCCGGCACGGTGACCATGCGTCGAATCCACGTACAGCAGGAAGTTTGATAGCTTTGAGGCAAGCCCGATTTCCGTCCCGGTCTTGCTTGGAAAATCCCGGCTCTTCAGGGCGGGCCGGATCGGTCCGATCGGTGCACTGACGTGTATAAGACTGGACCAAACCAAGCAGACAGTGTCAGGTTGTCTGGCTCAGTTCGGCCACTTCCGGACGTTCGTCGAGTCGGGAAAGTTGCCGTTGGAATGGCTGCATTACTCCGGAACCTGACG
>NZ_QTQN01000010.1:0-198436 GCF_003853755.1 Burkholderia sp. Bp8984 | reverse complement strand
TTCGTCGAGCGGGCCGACAACACCGCGCGGATCCTCGACGTGAAATACCACCTGCTGCTGCCGTCGGTGTCGCACGTAGGCACGATCCTCGATACCAACCACTGGGAATCGATCCTGCGGTCGGTCGAGGCGAACAACTCGTACCGCTGGGTGTACGGTGTGCAGTACAAGCCGCTGAACATCGCGGACTACCTGGTCCTGAACGGCCGCATGCCGCGCTCGCTGCGCTATTGCTACGGACGCGTCATGTCGAGTCTCAACTTGCTCGTGAAAGAACATGGCATCGCTCACGCGTGCCACGGCACCGCCGCACAGACGCTCACGATGCTTTCCGACAGTACGATCGAACGAGTCTTCAAGAACGGCCTGCACGAGTTCCTGACCGGCTTCATTCGGCGCAACCAGCGACTGGGGCTCGAAATCGCCCAGGCCTACAACTTCGATTGAGCACTGCAATGCATATCGGGATCACCCATACCCTGCGTTATACCGTCGACGAGCCGTTGCAGCTGGCATTGCGGCGCCTTCGACTGCGACCGTCGTCGAATCCCGGTCAGACGGTCGGGCACTGGGAATTGCTTGCAAACGACATGCAGCCGGCATTGTCGTACATCGACGGATTTGGCAACCATGTCGACCTTGTGTGTCACTCAAACGATCACAAGGAGATCGTCATCGTTTCACGCGGCGAAGTGACGACGCACAACAAGGATGGTGTGATCGGCACTGCAGACGATCGTACGAATCCGTGGCTGTTCCTGCGCGAGTCGCCTCTCACGCGTCCCGGAGACTCGCTGATGGAGCTTGCCTCCGCCCTGAAGAGCACGCAAAACCGTCTTCTGCAACTACACGAGTTGATGGACATCGTGCACGATCGTCTCGCACCCGGGCCGGAGAATTGCGACGACGCCACCGATGCAGAAGCTGCGTGGATCAGTTCCCACGGGACCTGTCGCGATCATGCTCATGTATTCATCGCGGTGGCGCGTCGGCTCGGCATTCCCGCGCGCTTCACTTCCGGCTATCTGATAGGCGACGACGGAATCCAGGCAATCGATCATGCGTGGGCTGAAGTCTACGTCGACCATCTCGGTTGGATCGGCTTCGATCCGGCGAACAATCTCTGTCCCGACGAACACTACGTGAAACTGGCGACTGGCATCGACGCTTGCGGCGCCGCGCCGGTCACCTGCATCCAGTCGAACTCGGGCGCTGAAACGCTGACCGCCGAGATTGCGGTCACACTGTCGGCTCGCTGAGTCGATCGACGGAAATTTCAGTACTCGCCCGATGACGCAAACGACCCGCAGCCTGCTATCGGGCTGCGACTTGCCGGATTCGATCGATGCTATCGACTGCTATCGCGCTCGCGCGCTAGACAAGGGTCTCGACATTCTCGAACGCCTGGCGTCGGCTACCGGTTGTGACGCGCCTTGCCCCAGTGAGCAGGACCAACGCGCTGCTTCGCTATTCAGCGAGCGAGCGACGAAGCAAATGACGTCAGAACAAGAGCCCCAGCATTGCCGCCTTGACCGCGGCCTCGGTCTTGTTGGCCGAATTCAATTTGCGCATTGCATTGACGAGGTGAAATTTCACGGTCCGTTCGACGCCATGCCATGGCGCCGCCAGCGCTCCATCGGTTCGATGGTGAGTCGCGGGCCGATCCAGCCGTGCGCCAGACGTGCTGTCCGCCCCCTCAGCCTCGCGCACCACGCCTGGATCCGCCGCAGGCGCAAATGTCGGCACGCGCTCGTGCCGATCCGGTTGGCCTTGCGCAACGTCGTTGCCAAGTGGACAGGCTCCCGGCACGCCTGGAGAAGCGTGATGCCGCAGCTTGCATTGCTTTGCCCGGAACGACTCAGCATCGGAGTCTGAGTTTTAACCCGCCTCACACACGAAATTCCGGATACCTCCCATACCAAATCACCCCGGCCGCCGTGCTGGCCGTGGCCGAGCGCTCATCTGTTCGTCGTCCTGCTGGAGCGGACGCCATTGGGGCAATTGGAGCAGCCCTGAAAACACCGGGAATATGGCCGGCATGTGTGCAGCGAGTGTGCACACCAGCCATCTCGCCGTCGCGCGTCGCGACAGCCGATCAGAGGTCGGCATGGCCGCGTCGGCGAGCGAATGGGACAGGAACTGAAATCAAAAAAGGCCCCGACAATGGCCGTGAAACTTGCCGGGGCTAACGAACCATGCAAATTGCATGGGACGAGGAAGTATCGCGTCCATCGTATAGCCGCCAATGATTGAGCAGCACCACCGAGTTCCGACGAATTCTCATCGGGTTCAGCCAAGATCCTGCTCGAGGAACGCGGATGTCCTCCACCGGCAAGCTTAAAAAATGCAAAGGCGTTTTGACCGCTGCCCCGCTCGCTGTTTTCGAGGTATCAATCCGTGCGCTTGTGTTGCGGTAGGACCCACAGCATCCGACCGACCGCTTCAGCCTGATTCCGCGAGTGGGTCTTTTCATAGATCGCACGCAACTGGCTGCGAACCGTCGCAAGCGACACGCCGGCGCTCGCCGCACATTCGTCGGGCGTCTTGCCGCTGATCAACGCTTCCGCGACCGCGGCTTCGGCGCTCGACAAGCCGAACGATTGCCGCAGCTGTTGTGCGACGACGAGCGGGGCGCCGCTGCGTCGCCTGACCGTGATCAGTATCGTCGCATCGCCGAACGTGGCATGGAGCGCCTGTCCGGACAATGCCGCGATGCCGAGAAAAATCTCGTGCGCCGCGGCCAACGTGCCGGACAGGGCAAGACTCTCGCTCTTGCGGGTCTTCGCGACGCGCGCCAGCGCCGCCTTGAGTGCCTCGTTCTGGGGCGCGCTCGTCGCGCTCAGGTGCCCGTTCTCGAGCTTGAGGCAGGTGGTGGCGCGCAGCATCGACTCGGCCGCCTGGTTGACGAACTGGACGCGCGCGTGCCGGTCGAGCGCAAAGACGGCGAGGCCCAGCTCCTCCATCAGTTCGGCGCCGAGCGTGGCGTCGCGATGCAGCACTCGCGCGTCTTGCCACAGGTTGATCGAGCGCTGCAGATGCCCGGCCATACCGGTCAGGGTCGCGCGTTCTTCTGAAGAATAGGGTGTGCGGCCGTGCGCGCGCAGTAACCCGAGCAGAATGTTGTCGCTGCCGGGGCGCGCGAAGCGAATCCCCATCAGGTAGCGAAATCCAGACGGAATCTGATAGTCCTGGAAGAACTCGCTGCGTTCGACGTCGCGCTCGGTCAGGTGATCCTGACAACAAACGAATTCGCCGAGCGGTGCGTTCTCGACGAAGCCGCGGCGCGGATCGAGCGCGCCGTAATACTGATCGTAGAGCGCGATGATCTCGTCGAATTCCGCGCGCGGCGAATAGATCGAGAATTTCGGGGCATTGCGCGCGACGTCCCAACTGAACATGTGAAATACGTCTGCGCCGAGCGATTCGGATACCCGGTGAAAAACTTCCAGAAAACCGTCCGGATGCAGCGCGGCCTCATAGAGGTCCCCGATGAGTTGGTCTCGTTGCATGTGTTCACCCCGTCGCTTCGCGATCTTCGTATTCTGATTTTGTCTGACGATATTGCTTCGAATACCGAATTTTTTTCAGGCTAACACAGGTTATTTGCATTTCATGCCCTGTTATTTCCCGATTTTCATTCACCTGAATGATGATCGAGCAAATCGTCTTTGCGAGAATCCTCGCCATTCAGCGTGCACGGGCAATGTATGTGACACGCATCAACCAGAAGGGGCTCGGGGGAAACGCAATGAAACTCACACCTGTCGTATCCGGTATTGCAGTGCTTGTCCTGTCGGCTTGTGGCGGCGGCAGCGATTCCTCCTCGCCACCCGCACCGCCCGCCGCGCAGACGGTCAGCGGGGTCGCGGCCGCCGGCGCCGCGATGCAGGCCGCCACCGTGAAACTGGTCGATGCGACCGGCAAAGCGGTCGACTGCCCGGCCGATGCGTCGACCGGCGCGTTTCAATGCACGGTGACCGGCCTGACCGCGCCTTTCGCGTTGTCCGCATACGGCAACGTCGCCGACTCGCAGGCCACGCTGATCGCACTCAGCGCCACGGCCGGCACGCAGACGATCAACATCACGCCGATCACGAACGCGATTGCCGCCACGATCGTCGGCGACAACCCGACCAAGCTGCTGGCCGATACCGGTTTGCTGCAAAGCAAGGTCACGGCCCAGGCCGTCGCCAGCACGGTGCAAGCCTATTCGTCGGCGCTGGCCGACCTGCTGGCCGCCACCGGCAATGCGGGCGTCGACCTGATTTCCGGCCCGTTGACGGCGGGCGCGCCGGGTCTCGACCGGCTGCTCGACCAGATCAAGATCAACGTCCTGCCGGATGGCGGCGTCCAGATCAGCTCGGTGGCGGGCGCGTCCAGCGATACGCCGGTGCAGCTTCAGCTCGCGCCCGGCGTCGCGCCGCAGGCGAGCGACAAGGCCAGCCTGCCGGCCGCCGCGACCATCAATGGCGCGGTGGTGTCGAACCTGCCGAGCGCCAGCGATCTGGCGGCATTGCAGAGCGCGCTCAACCAGTGCTTCGCCGGTTCGACCGGCGCTGCGCGCACGGGCGGCAGCGTATCGGCATGCGGCCGGATCTTCGTCGACGACGTCGCGTCCGGCGCACTGAATGCAGGCGTGCCTTCCGCGTACCTCAACAACGGGATGTCGGTCGACCAGGAGTTCGGCGCGCCGGCAGGCGGCACGCCGGGCATCGTGGCCGACGATGCGATGAACAACGCGAGCTTCAGCTTGCCGGAAGTCATCCGCGTCGTTGCCAGCGACACGATGTGGGTCAAGCTCGCGTGGACGCGCAGCGACGGGATTCGCGACGGCATGCAGCAGCATGTACAGCTCGCGGTGCGGGCGGGCAGTCTCGCGAACGGCGATACCGGCTGGCGCGTGGTCGGCAATCAGCGCGCGGTGCTGAGCAAGGTCAATGCGAACGCACAGAAGTGGGACTGGCTGAATCCGGCCAATCCGTCGACGGGGACCAACGCGTTCGTCGATTCGCTCAACCTGCAGGTGGGTGCCGTCGACGCGGCCGGCACCGCGGTGGACTTCGCGATCGTCAACGGCCCCGGCTTGCGCAACGGCGTGTTTCTCCAGCCGTCGAGCGGGACCTGCGACACGCTGAACATCCGCGCGCAGATCGCAAGCGGGCAGACGCCGGCGCAACTCGCCGCACTGGCGAAGAACCCGCAGTGCCGCAACAACTTCCGTCTGGCCGGCGTCGCGCAGGACCCGGCCAACCAGGGCCTGTTCACGTGGCCCGGCGACGCGCCGCGCAACAATACCGCATGGGCGAAGCCGCAACTGAGCACCGCGGAGCTGGCCGACATCAAGCCGTTCAGCGCCTATACGATCGACATCTACCAGAACGGCAACACGTCGACGCCGGCCCGGCACTACACGGTCCGGCTGCGTACGCCGTCGCCGTCGCCCGACGCGCTGCGCCAGTACGCGTGGCACGATCTGGCGCAGTCCACGCGCGACAAGCTGACGCCGGGCTCCGCCAACACGTTCGCGGGCGGCGCGACCTTCCCGCTGGGCTGGACGTCGAAATCGGGTCTGCCGTTCGTCAAACGCGGCAACGTGCAGATTCGCGCAACCGCGGCCGGGCAGCCGGCGGCGACGTTCGTCAACGGTTCGGCATCGGCGTCGCCGGTCCAGCCGGGCGCCTCGGTCACGCTCAACGTGCCGGGCGACCAGGGCGTCGCGTTCCCGTCGGTGGCCGGCTGGACGGGCAGCGCGGACTTCTCGTTCGTGAACTTGAGCTGGTCCGATCCGGTCGACACGCTCTTCACCGAGGCCTTCGAGTACGACCGGTAACAGGCAGCCGGGTGAATGCGTCCGGCGAGCGCATGGCCGGCGGGGCGATTCGTCGTCCCGTCGGCGGGCAACGATCGACCTGGCCGAGCGCGACGTGTTTTCGTTCGACGGAGAACGCCGCGACCGGATCGTGGGCGGCGTGCCGGCGAGAATCGGTTCGGCCTGACGCGCGGCGGCGGCGCCGACAACCGACAGGCTGCCGATCGTGTCAAATCGAACCGGACGAGATACTGCGTGACGACGGATGCCGCCGATCATGCTCGCCCGTTACGTTCCTGCACCCGGCGGCACCGTGCCGGCCTGTTTTGCCACGCTCCCGGCTTCCATCACGCGCAGCACCGGCCGGCCGCCGACATCCTTCAGCGGGAAATACGAGCGATGCGTGCCCGGATCGACAGCGACGACGTGCGCGTTCGGCCCGAGCCGGCCTTCGCCGATCTTGGCAACGTTCCGGCCCCGGACGCTGAACATCGAAACGATGCCGGCTTCACCGGCAACATACAGCACGTCCGACGCCGAATCGAACGCGAGCACATCCGGGCCGCCGCCGATGTCGAATGCCCGGACGACGTGCCGTGCGCGCATATCGAAGACGAGGAGCGCGTCGTTGTCCTCGCACGCGATGAAGGCGAGGCCGGCGCGCGGCTCGATCAGCAACCCGTGATTGCCTTTCGCACCCGGCAAGTCGAACCGGTCGACGACACGGTCCGTCGCCGGATCGATTTCGACGAGCTGGCGCCGCGTCTGAACGTTCACGAAGATGTGTCGGGAAACCGGGTCGTACTGCGTGTTGCCGGCCTCGCCGTCGAGCGGGATCGTCGCGACGCGCCGGTTGCTGCGGACATCGATGACCGTCTCCGTTTTTCCGTATTCATCGGATACGTACAGCTTGTGCAGGTCGGCCGCATAGGCCATGCCGTCGGGATAATGCCCGCCCGGCATGCGCGCGACGATTTTCAGCGTCGCGGCGTCGATCGCGACGATCTCGTCGGAGCCGGTCGCAGACGCGTAGATGCGCGACAGCGCCGGCACGGCAAGCACGCCATGTACCGACGATACGTCCGCGATCCGGGCGGTCACGCGCGATGCATGCGTATCGAAAACGATCACTTCGCCGTCGCCGAGGTGAGCGATGAAGAGCAGGTTGCGGCTCGGGTCCAGGCTTGCGTAGTCGAGTCGTGTCGCGCGGCCCGGCAACGCGATGTCCGCGACATGCTTCAGCGGCAGGGCGCCGGTCGAGGCGCCTTCGCCCGCGGCGAAGACCCGGTGAATCGGCAGGCCCGACGTGCCGAGCCCGCCTAATAGCGCGACGAGCAGCGGCAGGCCGTAGCGCCAGCGTCCAGGATCCTTCATGATTGCCTCCCGCGACGGCCGCCACCACATTGGCGCGGCGGCATCGCTTTGCATGGTTCCCCGCTCGTTCGCTGTTCGGCCGTGGCCGCGATTACCGTGCCCGGCCGTCGTCCGGTTCGACGTGGCGAAACGCTGCGAGCAGCGAAAGGTCGTACGCGATCTTCAGCGCGCCGCATGCGACCAGCGGCGCACCGAGCCAGCCGAGGCCGAACAGGCCGCCGGCCAAGGTCGGCGCGACAGCGGCCGCGAGGCTGCGCGGGACGGATGTAAAGCTGGCCGCTGCCGGTCGCTCCGCTGGCGTGACGACCGCCATCACATAGGCGGTTCGGGTCGGGACATCCATTTGCGACAGCGCGCTTCGCATCAGCAACAGTGTCAACGTCAGCGGCAACGACGGCGCGAGCGCGGCGCCGATCAGGCAGACGCTCGACGGAATATGCGTGAACACCATCGTGTTCAGCAGGCCGATCCTGCGCGACAGCGGCGCGGCCGCGAGCTGCGAGCCGGCCGAGAGCAGGCCCGCCCAGAAGAAGAACTGGCCGGCCGCGGCGATCGAGAGCCCGAAGCGCTGCATCAACCACAGCGACAGCAGCGAGTTGACGACGAGACCGCCCGCGAATGCGTCGACGCTGAACAGCATCGCCAGCCGCACGACGATCGGGCGTGACGGGCCGAGCGGCGGCGCTGCCTGCGCCGCGCGAACTGCCTGGCGCGGCAGCCGCCGATACAGCATGCAGACGACGACACCCGTGGCCGCATAGACCAGAAACATGCCGCGCATCGCGCCCAGCGTCGAGATTCCGGTATGTGACGCAACCGCGATCGGCAGGCCGGCCGCGAGGGATCCGAGCGCTGCCGATACGGCGCCGACGAGGCTGTAGCGGGCGAACAGCGCCGTGCGAGCGTCGCCGTCGGCGGCTTGCGCCAGGCGCGACTGTTCGAGCGGCAGAAACAGGCTGACGTCGCCGGAACTCGGATTGAGCGTGCCGGCGAAGGCGATGACGAACAGCGGCCACAATGTGGAGACGCTCGCGAAGCCGATGCCCGTCGCCGCCATCAATGCCGCCGCGAGCGTCAGCATGCGGCGCTGCGTGAAGCGGCTCGCGAGCATGCCGACCGCGATCGTCGCGATGGCGGAACCCGTCAACGTCGTGGTACCGATCAGGCCGACATCCAGTTGCGACAGCCCGAGCGACAGCAGATACGCGGGCAGCAGCACGGCAATGAATCCATCGCAGAAACCGCGCATGCCGCGGCTGGCGAGGATGAGCCATGCGGCCTCGTCCGCGCCCGCCGGCAGCATCCGGCTGGCGAGCGTCGACGCGCGGCGGCTGCTAGGGACGTGCATCACGCCGGCACCACGCGTAGAGCGCGTCGTACATCACCATGCCGTGCCGCAGTTGCTCGTGATCGTCGGCGAAGTGTCCGGACAGGCCGATCGAGATCGCGTACAGCCCGGCCGATTCCGGCGCGAGATCGAGCCGTCCGGTATCGGCGCCGCGCACGATCGCGGCGAGCTTGAGCAGCGCCGGGGCGTCGAGCCGGTAGCGGTCGAGAAACGCATCGAAGCTGCAGCGTTCACCATGATGGCCCAGCTCGACGCCCGGCACGTCATAGGGCACCGCGCCCGTTTCGTCCGCCAGTCGCAGGACGTCCGGACCCGGGACGTAGAGAAATTCCGGCGCATCGTCGATGAACCGCGCAATCAGCCACGGACATGCGATGCGGTCGACCTTCGGCCGTTCGCGCGTAATCCATTTCACGGCACGCCTCCTGTATGGCGGACGAACGTCGTCCGATGCGTCACGGCCGCCTCCCGGCAATGCGGCTCAATGATGGAGCAGCGGGTAGGCCACGAGCCCGACGAGCGCGGCAGCCGTGACGACGACCGGCTCCTGCAACTTCTTGAAACGCCACAACAGCAGCACGGTCGCGACCGCGAGCAGCGCGGTCGGCAGGTCGACGATCGAGCGTTTCGCGATGACGAGGACGGAGCCGGTGATCGCCCCGACGGCTGCGGCGGTGATGCCGTCGACGAACGCCTTGACGCCCGGACGGTGCCCGTACTTCTTCACGTAAGGTGCGGGGATGACCGTGAACAGATAGCAAGGCAGGAACGTGCCGAGTGCGGCGACGAGTGCGCCCGGGAAGCCCGCCACGAGATACCCGATGAAGCCGACCGTGATCACGACCGGGCCGGGCGTGATCATCGCGACCGCCACGGCATCCACGAACTGCTTGTCGTTCAGCCAGTGATGTTCGGTGACGACGCCGCCATAAAGGAACGGCACGATCGCCAGCCCGGAGCCGAACACGAACGCGCCGGCCTTCATGAAGAACGCGCCGATCTGAACGAGCTGCGGCAGGTCGATGCCGCTCAATATGCCGCTGGCTGCCGGCAGGTTGGCGGCGGCAACCGCGTTCAGCCCGCCGCGCTGCAGCCACTTGGGCGGCGCACGCCACAGCCAGCCGATCAGGCCCGCGACCACGAACAGCCACGCGATTTCCGATTCCGTGATGAAGGTCACGGCGGCAAGCGTGACGAAGATCGCCCAGAGCAGCTTGTCGTGGCCGACGGTTTTCGTCGTGAGCTTGTAGGCGCTCATCGCGATGATGCCGACCACCGCGGCGCCGACGCCGTAGAAGACGGCCTGCATCCAGGACAGCCCGCCGAAATGTGAGTACGCGAAGCCGAGCGCAACCACCATCAGGAACGACGGCAGCACGAACGCGAAGCCGACGAGCGTCGCACCGAGCAGGCGGTAGTGCACGAAGCCCAGATAGATCGCGAGCTGGGCCGCCATCGGCCCCGGTGCGAGCTGGGCCAGCGTGAGCCCTTCCTTGTAGTCGGCTTCCGTGATCCAGCCGCGACGCTCGACCAGGTCGCGACGCATGTAGCCTGCGAGCGCGACCGGCCCGCCGAAGCCGAACGTGCCGAGACGCAGCATGTAGGCGACCAGCTGGCCAAGTGTGTAGGTCGGTTCGGTGGTGGCGATGGAGGTGGTCATGATCTGGCCGCGGTTTGGTTTTTGCCGTTCGACGTGAAGTGTGCGTACAGGGCGTCGAGCACGGCGCCCATCTGCTCGAGCAACCGGTCGTCGTTCTCTGCCTGCTGGCGCGTGCCGGCCATCACGGCCTCGAAGCCGATCGCTTCGGGCGCCGCGGGGCCGCCCACGTCGAGCGCATGCACGATGTCGCCGAGCCGCATCAGCGCGGGGTCGTTGTCGAGCCCGAAACTCGCCAGCAGCACCTCGAACGTCACGCGCTCGCCGACATGCGTAAACGTCGCGCCGTCGAAATCGAAGCCCAGCGCGTCGGCCGGGCAATCCGCCGGCGACGCGAGCCAGACGAAGCGGGCGCGTGCGTCGATGAAGCGGCGGATCAGCCAGGCACTGGCGACGCGATCGACCCACATCCGCTGCCGCGTCGCCCAGGTGCGGCCCAGAAATTCGCCGATCGCCAGCGGCCGGATCGCGCGGTCCGCGGCGTGCGGTTCGCCCGGCGACAGCACGGTGTCGACCAGCGCGACGAAATCCTGCAGCGCGACTTCGGCGCGGGTGGCCGAGTCGCCCGGGAAATAGTCGATCGCACGGATGGCGTCGAAATCCTTGCGCATGCGGCGCAGCAAGCGCGTCAGTTCGGAGGCCGACTGTCCGGCGAGGGTCTTGCGGGCGTCCGCAAGGGCCTGGATAAAGGCGGCGTCGTCTTCCCCGCGATCGAAGAGCGCGCGGAATTCCCGCTCCTGCGACGCATCGAGACTCGGCGCGCGCAACAGGTGAGCGCTGCCGCCGCTGTCGGCAATCGCGTCCGCGAGCTCGCCCAGCATCCGTTCATGCGCTTCCGACTGGGGCAGCAGGTAGACGCCGTCGCGCAGCACCGCGCAGCCTTTTGCCTTGAGCGCGCGCCAGAACCGCATGCGAGCCGTCGCGTTCTGCGTGGGAAGGGTCAGCACGAGGAGCGACCATGTCGTAAGTGGATTCATGTAGCAAATGCTACTCATGCGTTACGAGTTCTACAAGTTAACTTTGGCGGCTGCTGCGGTGACTGGCGGCCGGGCGGCCTGCGAGGCGCGCGTCATTCGTCTGGTTTTTCCGGGAAAATACCCCCTCCCCCTATATGGAAACGCGATTTGATATATAGTCCCCCCCGGTATATGAAGGGACCACCATGAGCCACACCATCCAGGAAAAGCAGAAGCTGCTGAACCGTGTCCGCCGGATCAAAGGGCAGGTCGAAGCGATCGAACGCGCGCTCGAGGACGAGCGCGGTTGCAACGAAATCCTCCGCCTCATCACGAGCGGTCGCGGCGCAATGAACGGCCTGCTCGCGGTCGTGCTCGAGGATCACATCCGCAGCCATCTGGTCGACGCCGAAGGTCACGACGACGAAGGCAGCGCGACCGAACAGCTGATCGAAGTCGTGCACAGCTACTTCAAGTAACCGGAGGCGGAATGAACAGCTTCAGCAACGACGCATTCGGCGCAGGGCACGACCACATCTTTCTCGGCGCCGCGCACGAGCAGAACGAACGCCGGACCTGGATGGTCATCGCGCTGTGCGCGGCGATGATGGTGGCGGAGATCGTCGGCGGGTCACTGTTCGGTTCGCTGGCACTGATCGCGGACGGCCTGCACATGTCGACGCACGCGGGCGCGATGCTGATCGCCGCGCTCGCCTATACCTATGCGCGCAAGCATGCGCGCGACCCGCGCTTCGTGTTCGGCACGGGCAAGCTCGGCGATCTCGCGGGTTTCACGAGCGCGATCGTGCTCGCGATGATCGCGCTGCTGATCGGGTACGAGGCGGTCGCACGCCTGCTCGCACCGGTCCCGATTCATTTCGGCGAGGCGATTCCGATCGCGGTTGCCGGCTTGCTCGTCAACATCGCGAGCGTGTGGCTGCTGAGCGGCGACCATCATGGCCACGGTCATGGTCATCATCACGGGCATCATCACGGGCATGGTCATGACGATCACGACGATCACGCGCACGACCACGAAGCGGAAGCGCGCCAGATCTTCGATCGGCAGGGCGTATTCGTCGTGTCGGTGTTCGAGGAAGGCGTCCCGCCGGTGTTCCGCGTCGCGCCTGCGACGCACGAGACGAAGCTCGTCGATGCGAGCGCGGTGTCGGTGACGACGATCCGCCCGGACGGCAGCCGTCAGGCGTTCGCGATGCAAAGTCGCGGCGGCTATCTGGAGTCGACCGAAGCCATTCCCGAGCCGCATGAATTCAACGCGATCGTCCGGCTGAACGGCCGCGAGCACGAACTGGCGTTCGAGGAGCACGACCACGGCACGTCCGCGGCGGCGGCGCGCGATCACAACATGCGCTCCGCGTACATCCACGTGATCGCCGACGCGGCCGTCTCCGTCCTGACGATCGTCGGGCTGCTGCTCGCGCGGGCGTTCGGCTGGGTCTGGATGGATCCGCTGGCCGGCATCATCGGCGCGCTGGTGATCGCGAACTGGTCGTACGGCCTGATGCGCGATACGGGCGGGATCCTGCTCGACATGAATTCGGATCGCCGCCTGACGGACAACGTGCGCGGTGCGATCGAAGGCACGGGCGACCGGGTCGGCGACCTGCATGTGTGGCGGCTCGGGCCGGGACACATGAGCGCGGTCGTGTCGGTGGTGACAGACGATCCGAAGCGCGATGCGCGCTTCTATCACGGCGTGCTGCAGCGGTTCAGGAACCTGTCGCACGTGACCGTCGAAGTCGTGCCCGCGACGCGAGGGCGATGAGCATGGCGGTCAAGTCCCCTTGCGTCGACGTGTGTTCGTTCGACGGTCGCACCGGCTATTGCGTGGCATGCCTGCGAACGCGCGACGAAGCGCGCGACTGGAAGAAGATGACGGATCACCGGCGCCATCAGATCGTGAACGACCGCGCGCGGCGGCATGCGAAGCTGACGCGGGCTTGAGGTCGAGGTATGCGCGAAGTCGCGCGTACGGCCGCAGCAGATCGAACGCGCGGCGGACGGGACGGAGGATCGGGGCGATGCGCGTGCCGACCGCGTCGCTTGCATCAACCGGTCCCGCCACGCCGGTGCATGCCCGACGAACGCGTTCGCCGGACGATGTACGCCGTCCGCGTGCCGTCACGCGGATCAGGACGCTCGTGATCCGGTATTGCCGAGGCGGCGGTCGGTGACGGATCGTCGATCCGCCCGGCACGCCTCGTCGGGACTGCGCCGCTTCTACATCTCGTATCGCAACGTCGCCATGACGCTGCGCGGCGCCCCCGGCATGTTGAGGTTCGGGTTCGAGCCGTGGGCCGACACGATGTAGCCCTTGTTGAACAGGTTGTAGAGGTTCAACTGGAGCGACATCGGCCCGTGCGCATACCAGGCCATCATGTCGGCCGTCACGTAACCCGGCAGCGTCACCGTGTTCTGCGGATCGGCCATGCGCGCGCCGACGAGGTTCAGGCCGCCGCCAACGCCGAAGCCGCTGCCGAGATTCTTGGTGAGCCACAGGTTGCCGGAGTGGCGCGGGGTCAGGGTGGCGCGCTTGCCCTGCAACGCGGCCGTCGACTGGGTGACGGTGGCATCGAGGTAGGCATAGCCCGCGAGCACGCGCCAGCCGTGGCCGAGTTCTGCAGCCCCGCTGAGTTCCACGCCGTCGGTCCGCTGCTCGCCGATCGGAATCAGCGCCGTGTTGCTTGCATTGGCGACCTTGATGTTGCTGCGGTCGAGCCGGAACACCGAGATCGTCGTGGTGGCCTTGCCGCCGAGCCAGTCGTACTTCGCGCCGATCTCGGTGTTGGTCGTGGTTTCCGGAGCGAGTTCGGCATTGTTGGCCGCCAGCGAGAACGCTTCGCCGGAAGGCTGGAACGAGCGGCTCCACGACACGTAGTACGACTGCGTTCGGGTGGGCTGCCAGACGAGACCCACGCGCGGGCTCCACGCCGTATCGGTGCGCGACAGGCCCGGCTGCTTCGGACGGCGGTCGAGCGTCTCCTGCTCGAAGCGATCGTAGCGGATGCCGAGCAGCGCCTTCCACTGCTCGTTGAAGCTGATCAGGTCCTGCGTGTAGAACCCGAGGGTCTTGAAGATGCCGAGGTTGTTGGCCGTCGGCGTGGTCGACGTGTGCAGCGGCAGCGTCGGAAGGGCGGGCGCGAACAGGTCGAAATTCATCGGCTTGCCGTTCGCGCCGGTGACGGGCGCCGAGTAGCTGACGAGATCCTTGTTCTGCTGGCCGAATTCCATCCCGTACAGCAACTCGTGCTTCATGCCGTACAGCGTGGCCTTCTGCGTGAGATCGGTCTGGTTGAACCAGCCGTGTTCCTCGCGATAGACGTTGCCGTGATTCAGCGTGAACGTCCGGGCCGCCTCGTTGACGCTGCCGACCAGCGTGTTGTTCCGGTCGAGCGAGTAGTGATAGTAGCGGGTGGCGTTCCGGATCGACCATTGGTCGTTGAACTCGTGCTTGATCGTCGCGGTACTCGAATAGACCCGCGATCGCGTATAGTCCACGTCGCCGGCGTTCGCCGCGCCGTAATACGCGGATGCCGGCACGTCGACCGGTCGTCCGTGATAGGCCGGAATGCCGAAGTCCGTCACGCGACGATCTTCGAGGTAGTCCGCCTGCAGCAGGACCGTCGTCTTCGGCGCGATGCGAAACTCGAACGACGGCGCGACCGCCGTGCGATTCAGGAACTGTTGCGAGCGATAGCTCTTCGCTTCCTCGTGTGCCCCGGTGATCCGGAAGGCGGCCGCGCCGTTCGCGAGGACGCGCCCGACGTCGGCTTCAACTCGGCGATCGGCCCACGAACCGTAGCTGATCCCGAAGTTGGTCACGTCGATCCCGGGTTTTTTCGTCACGCGATTGATCAGTCCACCTGACGATCCGCGGCCGTAAAGAACGGCAGCCGGGCCCTTGACCACTTCCACCCGGTCGACGTTCGAGAGATCCCGGAAATACAGGGCATCGTCGCGAATGCCGTCGACGAACTGATCGGCAATCGCGGAGAAGCCGCGAATGGTGACCTGGTCGCGCTGGCCGTCGCCGGTCGAGAACCCGACGCCCGCGACGTTCTTCAGCACGTCCTGCAGCGAGTTCGCATGCTGGTCGCGCATCACTTCGGCCGTGACCACGTTCACCGTCTGCGGGATATCGCGCAGCGGCGCGTCGATCCTGGTGGCGCTGACCGCGTTCGTCGGGTTGTAGCCTTCGCCCGGATCGCGGAGCGCGCTGGCGCTCACCGATACGGCCGGCAACACGTCGGTGGCCGTGCCGGTCGGCGCACTTGCGTTTTCCTGTGCGAAGGCCGCGCCGACCATGATCGGCTGGCATGCGATGGCGGCCAGAATGGCCCGTCGCGCCGGGTGCAACACGTGTTTCATTTCCCAACCTGCCATGTGTAATGATTCGTAATCTCGAAACGCGACGCATTATCATTTGAAAGGAAGTAAGGGTCAACAAGTGTTGCGCGATAACCGGGATTCTGGTTTTTGTCTGATGTTTGCTGACGCCGAAGGATGCGTTCGTGCCGGATCCGGACGAGCACGGCGTGCGGCCAGGCAATGACGGCGGGTGAAGCGCCAGCGGGGCGCGTCGCGCGGGGAGGTTCGTCGGGATTGATCCGGCACGGTCATCGAACCGTTCGGTGTTGCGAGTCTGTCGATCCGACTACGAGGTGGTGACCGCCGGGGCGGCGCGCGTGCCGGTCTGGCATGGCGCGCTGTATCCTGAAATCTTCCGGCGGCCGTGGCATCTCGTCACGGTCGGTGTCACGAAGCGGTCGGATACTGCCGGCGTGCGCGGCCTGACGGAACGGGCAGCGGCCGCGGCGCGTGTCGAGGTGGCGGACGGCCGGCAATCGGCACCGTCACGCGAGTCCTGCCGCGCGGTGTGCCGATTACCGGCGCTGACGTGTTCCCGCGCCGCGGCGCGCCTGTCCTGTCGGGACAGGGAACCCCGTGGCAAGTCGCACCGCCCGCAACCTTGATGCAGATCGATCATGAGCGCTCCAACCCCGATTGCCGGCAAGCCTGCGATTCCGCGGACCGTGTGGGCCCTGGGTCTCGTGAGCCTCTTCATGGACCTGTCGTCCGAACTGATCCATGCGCTGTTGCCGATCTATCTGGTGTCGACGATGGGCATGAGCGTCGCCGCGCTCGGCGTGCTCGAAGGGGCGGCCGAAGCGACGGCGATGATCGTCAAGGTGTTCTCCGGCGCGATCAGCGACTGGCTCGGGCGTCGCAAGGGGCTGCTGCTGATCGGCTATGGCCTCGCGGCGCTGACCAAGCCATTGTTTCCGCTGGCGTCCACGCCGGCCGTGGTCGTGACGGCCCGTCTGCTCGACCGCGTCGGCAAGGGAATTCGCGGCGCGCCGCGCGACGCGCTGGTGGCCGACGTCGCACCGCCCGAAATCCGCGGCGCCTGCTTCGGCCTGCGTCAGTCGATGGATACCGTGGGCGCGTTTCTCGGGCCGATGCTCGCGATCGTGCTGATGCTCTGGTTCGAGGACCGCATCCGGACCGTGCTGTGGTTCGCCGTGGTGCCGGCGTTCGTCGCGATCGCATTGATCGTCTTCGGCGTACGTGAGCCGGAGCAGTCGAAACCGGACCGGCGCTTTCGCTCGCCGTTGCGCTGGAACGCGCTGCGCGAGTTTCCCCGCGGTTACTGGTTCGTCGTCGCGGCCGGCGCGACGTTTACGCTCGCGCGCTTCAGCGAGGCATTCCTGGTGCTGCGTGCGCAGCAGACTGGGCTCGATGCGGCGTGGATTCCGGGCGTGATGGTCGCGATGAGCGTCGCTTATTCGGCGTCCGCCTGGCCGGTCGGCATTTTGTCGGACCGGCTCGATCGCCGCGTACTGCTCGCGGCCGGCATGGTGCTGCTGATCGCGGCCGACCTGCTGCTCGGCATCGGCACGTCGACGCTCTCGATGTTCGCCGGCGTGGCCGTGTGGGGGCTGCACATGGGCTTCACGCAGGGCATCCTCGCCGCGATGGTGTCGGAAACCTCGCCGGCCACGTTGCGCGGGACCGCGTTCGGCGTGTTCAACCTGGTGAGCGGCATCTGCATGCTGCTCGCGAGCAGCATCGCCGGCGCGCTGTGGGCGCGGTTCGGCGCGTCGGCCACGTTTCTCGTCGGTGCGGCGCTGGTCGTGGTGCCGCTGTGCCTGTGCCGGTTCATGCCGCGACCCGGCACGTCGCCGGCGTGATGCGTCACGCCGGGGGCTCGCCGACGCCCCGCTCAAGGCCGAACGGGCGCGCAGGTGCCTGAAGCCTGAAGCCTGAAGCCTGAAGCCCGAAGCCCGAAGCCCGAAGCCCGAAGCCCGAAGCCCGAAGCCCGAAGCCCGAAGCCCCAGACCGGCGAAGGCCCACTCCGCCTAGTTGCCCGCGTCGCCTTCCGCCATTAGCTTTCAGATTTGAAAGATTGTCCGGCGTTTGCGATAGAATGCCTCCCCTGTTCGCCGTGGCCATGCCCACGGACGGGCTCCGGCATTCGAAAACGGCGCGCACCGCGCTCGCGGAATTCCATCCCGTTTCAATGCCGGCGATCGACCTGCCGTTGGAAACACCCGTTCTGTAATTTGGATTGCTAATGAAGAAGAAGCACAACATCACCAAGTACATCGTCATCGCGATGGTGCTTGGCATTGCCGTGGGCTACGCCTGTCATAGCGCGTTTCCCGACCCGAAAATGGCCAGGGAAGTCGCCGGCTACGTGTCGCTGCTGTCCGACGTGTTCCTGCGCCTGATCAAGATGATCATCGCGCCGCTGGTGTTCGCGACGCTGACCGTCGGCATCGCGCAGATGGGCGACAGCGGGTCGGTCGGCCGCGTCGGCGTGAAGGCGTTCGGCTGGTTCTTCATCGCGTCGTTCACGTCGCTGCTGCTCGGCCTGATCACCGCGACGATCCTGAAGCCGGGCAGCCACCTGAGCCTGCCGCTGCCGGCCGCCGATGCGGCGCTGAACCTGAAGACGGGCGCATTCACGCTGAAGGATTTCGTCGTCCACCTGGTGCCGAAATCGATCGCCGAGGCGATGGCGAACAACGAGATCCTGCAGATCGTCGTGTTCTCGATCTTCTTCGGCACCGCGCTGTCCGCGCTCGGCGACGCCGGCAAGCGCCTGACCGGCGTGATCGACGATCTCGCGCAGGTCATGCTCAAGGTGACGGGCGCGGTGATGTGGTTCGCGCCGGTCGCGGTGTTCGCGGCGCTGGCGTCGACGATCACGACGGAGGGGCTCGGCATCCTGCTCACGTTCGCGAAGTTCATGGCGAGCTTCTACCTGGCGCTGGCGCTGCTGTGGGGCGTGCTGACGCTCGCCGGCGTGGCGTTCCTCGGCAAGCGCGCGTTCACGCTGATCCGCCTGATCCGCGAGCCGTTCCTGCTGTCGTTCGCGACGGCGAGCTCCGAGGCCGCGTATCCGAAGCTGCTCGACGCGCTCGACCGGTTCGGCGTGAATCGCAGGATCTCGAGCTTCGTGCTGCCGATCGGGTACTCGTTCAACCTCGACGGCTCGATGATGTACTGCACGTTCGCGGTGCTGTTCATCTCGCAGGTGTACGGGATCGACCTGCCGCTCGGCACGCAGATCACGATGCTGTTGATGCTGATGGTGACGTCGAAGGGGATGGCGGGCGTGCCGCGCGCATCGCTGGTCGTGATCGCGGCGACGCTCGGCCAGTTCCATCTGCCGGAAGCCGGACTGCTGCTGATCATGGGCGTCGACATGTTCCTCGACATGGGGCGCTCGGCGACCAACGCGGTCGGCAACTCGATCGCGGCTGCGGTGGTCGCGAAGTGGGAAGGCCAGCTCGGCGATTCGCGCGACGACACGGATCCGGACGGCGGCGGCGAGATCACTCAGGCGGAAGTGCAGGAGACGGCAACGTCCGCGTGATTTCCCCGTTTCAAATGAAACGATCTGCACCGGCCTGGATTCGACCTGGATACAGGCCGGTGCAACATCTGCCGGCAATACCCGCCGGCAGTTGTTCCTTTACCTGCCTCCGGCGATTTTCCCGATCCGCCGAAAAACCTTCCCATTCCCGATACGCCGCATTCCGACCCGCGGTGATATTCCCGTCGGCGAACGCCGGATTTCCTCGATATCAAGGTACGCGCGTAAGTGGTCATTCACTCTCGCGCAATCGCGCGCGCCGTCTGCGCCAGCGGTCCGCAATTTTTTTCGATTTATATAACGCTATTCTCGCTGCAGCCGATTATCGAATGCGCGCGCGATGTAATACCGACTGCACCGGATGATTTAAGCGGCAGTATTTACGCACTGCCGATTTCAAACCATCCGGCCGCCCCCTCATGTGAATGATTCCACCATTCAGGAGAGCATCAGCCATGGTCGCCGGAAAACCGATTCAGGCCGTGCTGCTCGCCGCCGCGATCGCCACGATTGCGCCGGCCGGATACGCGGCCAACACCACCGACTGGCTGGCGAACACCTACGGCACGCTCGCCGCGCACGTCGGCAACGTCGCGCGTTCGATGTGGGTCGCGCCCGAAGGCGTGATCTACACCGCGTCGATGTGGGACGAGGACGAGGGCGGCGTCGCGATCTACCAGAACGGCAAGAGCGTCGGCTCGATCGGCACGCACTCGGAATTCCAGGGCAGCGCGATCACGGGCAACGCGACGTCGCTGTTCGTCGCGCTGCAGCCCGGCAACGGGTACGGCAGCGGCGCGGTCGGGCGCTACAACCGCGCGACGCGGTTCCGCGACAAGCTGATTCAGGTCACGGCGGCGACCGACCAGCCGCGCATCGACGTCGTCACCGGGCTCGCCACGGCCGGCTCGCTGCTCTATGCGAGCGACTTCTACGGCAATCGCGTGCGGGTGTTTACGACCGACGGCGTGTGGCAGCGCGACATCGGCGTATCGGCGCCGGGCGCGCTCGCCGTCGACGGTGCGGGCAACGTCTGGGTCGCGCAGAAGAGCGCGGGCGCGGTCGTCGAATTCAGCCCGGCCGGTGCGCTGCTGAACACGATCCGGCTGGCCGCCGGGTCGCAGCCGTCTGCGCTCTGTTTCGATGCGGCGACGGGGCAACTGATGGTCGGCGACGAAGGCCCCGACATGAACATCAAGCGCTATACCGTCGCGGGCCGGCCCGCGCTGGCCGGCACGTTCGGCGTGCGCGGCGGCTATCTCGACACGACGACGGGCACCAAGGGGCAAGTCGGCGCGCAGCGCTTCACCCGCGTGGCCGGCATCGGCAAGGACACGGCCGGCAACCTGTACGTGCTCAACAACCCGTGGGGCGGCAGCTGGGATCTCGGCCGCAACGGCGCGACCGACATTCACGCGTACGGCAGCACCGGCAGCCTGCGGTGGACGCTGCAGTCGCTGAACTTCGAAGGCATCGCCGCGCCGGACCCGGTCACCGACGGCGCGCTGTTCTACAGCGGCACGCACGTCTACAGCGGCACCGCGGGCGGCGCCTTCGTCGCGAACACCGTCGATCCGTTCACGTATCCGTCGGACCCGCGCATCAATATGGGCGACGCGCAGCGCGACGAGCACTTCGGGCTGCTGACGTCGGTCGGCGCGAACCGGATCCTCGTCGCGGCGGGGCAGAATCCGCCGGTCTATTATTTCTTCCACTTCAACGCGGCCAACGGCTACGTCGCGATTCCGGACGGATCGATCCCCGGGCCCGCGTTCAACACGACCCGGCGCGTGTCGGCCGGCTTCAGCCTCGACAGCAACGGCGGCGTATGGGCCGGCCTCGACAAGACCGGCGCCATTTATCACTATCCGCTGACCGGTTTCGATGCGAGCGGCAAGCCGTCGTGGGGGCCGGGCGTGCCGACGCCGGTGCCGGCCAGCATCCAGCCGCTCACGCGCATCGCCTATCTCGCCGACAGCGACACGATGGTGCTCGCGCAGGGCGTCGTCGGCAGTACCGACTGGACGTCGATCGGCACGCGCATCGAGGTGTATCACGGCTGGCGCGCGGGCAACACGACGAAGCCGAACCCGGTGATCACGCTGCCGCACAGCGGCGCGAAGTCGATCGATGCGGCCGGCAACCACCTGTTCGTCGGCTACTGGTTCAGCAGCAGCGGGCCGCTGTGGCCGAACATCGACGCATTCAATCTCGACACCGGCAATCTCGACACGACGCTCGTCAACGCGAGCCCGGCGACCGTGGATACCAGCAGCGCGATCGATGCGATGTACAGCGTGCGTGCATACCGTCGTGCGAACGGCGAGTACGTGGTGACGAAGAACAACGTGAAGGGAAACAGCATCACCGTTTACCGGTGGACGCCTTGAGAGCGAGCCCTCACGGCCACGATGACACCGCGATGGCTGTCATCGAAATGCCTTCGCTGTAACGATGTGTAAGAAGCCGGCCCGCAACGGAGCCGGTCATCCGCTTGACATTGGGCGGCGATGTAATGCCGGCACGTCGGCGATCGTCGACGCAATGCACTCGATCGACTGGCAAGGGCCCTCGCCGCCGTGCGACATGGGCAGACAACGCCAGGATCATGCCGGACACGTCAGACGGTAATCGCCCCATCAGTACAGAGGATTCCTATGAAAAATAGCCAGGTCAAGCGCGCGCTCCGACTCGGAGCCGTCATGTCGGCCGTGTTGCTTGCGTCGCACGCGCATGCGGACGGTTTCGACGCTGCCGATGCCGCCCGCGTGCCGAGCGGTCAGTTCGTCACGCCGCTCGCCGTGCGCGGTGCAGTCCAGCAATTCCTGAATCCCGGACTGCCGGCCTATCCGCATTTCGTCGCGGGAGAAGCCGTGCGCTCGCAACTGAGCCCGGACGGCAAGACGCTGGCGATCATCACCGCCGGCCAGAACTCGCTGTACAAGCCGGACGGTTCGGTCGACACCGCGGCCTCGACGCAATTCATCTTCCTGTACGACGTCGCGGGCGCGAACAAGACGCGCCCGGTGCTCAGGCAGGTGCTTCAGCAGACCAACGCGTTCGTCGGCCTGGCGTTTTCGCATGACGGGAGCACGCTCTATGCGACCGGCGGCAGCGACGATGCGGTCTACGTCTACGCGCAGCAGGGCGGCGCGTGGGCGCTGTCGACGACGATCGCGCTCGGCCACGCCGGCAAGGGCGTCGGCATCCGCGTGCAGCCGAACGCGGCCGGGCTCGCGCTGTCGGCCGACGGCAAGACGCTCGTCGTCGCGAACAACTACAACGACTCGATCAGCGTGATCGATACCGCGACCCGCAACGTGCGTTACGAGCACGACCTGCGGCCGTTCTTCTCCGGCAACGAAGGCCGCAGCGGCGACGCCGGCGGCACGTTCCCGTTCGCCGTCGCGATGAAGGGCAACGGCATCGCGTACGTGTCGTCGGATCGCGATCGCGAGATCGTCGCGATCGACGTGTCGTCGCCGTCCCGCGGCCGCCTGCTCAAGCGCATCAAGCTGGACGGCAATGCGCTCGGCATGACGCTCGACGCGTCGCAATCGAGGCTGTTCGTCGCGCAGGACAACGCCGACCAGGTCGCGGTGATCGACACGAACACCAACGCGGTCGTGACCCGGATCGACGCGCGCGCGCCGGCCGGCGTGCTGGCGCACGGCCAGGCGCACACGGGCGCGGCGACGTACGCGGTCACGCTGTCGCGCGATGGCCGCACGCTGTATGCGACCAATGCCGGCGCGAACGAAATTGCCGTGATCCCGCTCGTCGGGGAGCGCGCGTATCGCGTCACCGGCCTGATTCCGACCGCGTTCGAGCCGCACGACGTGACGTTCAGCGCCGACGGCACGTGGATGTACGTGGTGAACGGCAAGAGCACCACCGGCCCGAACCCGGACCACCTGTTCGGCGCGACGCCCGCGCAGGCCGCCGCGTCGCGCGCGTCGAACGAATACCAGTTCCAGCTCGAGCGCGCGTCGCTCGTGAGCGCGCCGGTGCCGGCGGCCCACGAGTTGCCGACGCTGACGCAGCAGGCCGCGCGCAACAACTTCTATCGCCCGGAAGACAACGACAGGGACAACGAAGTGATGGGCTTCCTGCGCCGCCACATCAAGCACGTGATCTACGTCGTGAAGGAAAACCGCACGTTCGACCAGGTGCTCGGCGACATCGGCAACGGCGCCAACGGCGATCCGAAGCTCGCCCAGTTCGGCCGGAACATCACGCCGAACTTCCATCGCCTGGCGAGCCAGTTCGTGACGCTCGACAACTTCATGAACCCGGGCGACGGCAGCATGGACGGCTGGTCGTGGGCGCTGCAGGGGCGCGTCACCAACACCGAGACGATCACCCAGCAGATCAACTACGCGGCGGTCAATCGCGGCCTGTCGTACGAGAGCGAGGGCACGAACCGCAACGTGCCGGTGAACTGGGAGACGGTGCAGCAGCGCGATGCGGCGGCAGGCCCGGCCGGCACCACGAACTACAGCAACGCGGCCGCCACCCTGCCGGGCGGCGCGGCGAACCTGCTTCCGGGCACCGGCAACCATGCGTCGTCCGACGCGCCGTTCGGCCGCCAGCGCGGCTACATCTTCGACGCGGTGCTGGCCGGCGGCGGCACGGTACGCAACTACGGCTTCCTCGTGAACAACGTCGGCAGCATCGGTACGGCCGCGAACCCGATCGTCGATCCGCACGCGGCCGGCGTCGTCCAGGCTGCGGCGCTCGACCCGCGGCTCGCGTCGATGACGGACGTGTATTTCCGCGGGTTCGACCAGAACTATCCGGACCAGTGGCGCCTCAACGAGTGGAAACGCGAGTTCGACCAGTACGTCGTGGGCGGCAACCTGCCGACGCTGTCGCTGGTGCGCCTGTCGCACGATCACATGGGGGCGTTCGGCACGGCGCTCGCCGGCGTGAACACGCCGGAGACGCAGCAGGCGGACAACGACCTGGCGGTCGGCCGGCTGGTCGAAGCCGTCGCGAAGAGCCCGTATGCGAACGACACGCTGATCGTCGTGACCGAGGACGACGTGCAGGACGGCCCCGACCACGTGGATTCGCATCGCGGGCCCGCGTACATCGTCGGGCCGTACGTGAAGCAGGGCGCGGTGATCCGGACGCGCTACAGCCAGGTCAATGCGCTGCGCACCATCGAGGACGTGCTCGGCACGCAGCACATGAACCTGAATACCGCGTACCAGCGGCCGATGACCGACGTGTTCGACGTGCACGGCCCGGCGTCGTGGACCTACACGGCCGTCGCGTCGACGGCGCTGAAGGGCACCGGGCTGCGCCTGGCCGACGGGGCGGGCGAGAATCTCCCGCATTACGCGGCCGGGCCGGACGTCACGCCGAAGCATGACGCGGCGTACTGGGCGAAGGTGACGGCGAAGTTCGACTTCGACGATGCCGACGAGGTGCCGGCGGATCAGTTCAACCGCGTGTTGTGGAAGGGCATGATGGGATCGCAGCCGTATCCGAAGCTCAGGGGCGTGACGCAGAAGGTGGCGAGCCGCGACGACGACTGATCGTCCGGCTGGACGGTCTGCAAGCGGGCCCTCCCGGCGGGAGGGCCCGTGTTTTTTTGCGAGGCGTGCGGCGGGGGGCTGCGTCGGCGGCATTCGGTGCGCCTCGTGTGCGGCCGGCCGGGCCGCGCGGCGTCATGCGTGCCATATCAGGTTCGCGCTGCTGTCCGTTTCGGACAGGAGCCGGAACCCGAGCCGCTCGTAGAGGCGCAGCGCCGGGTTGCCGTGCAGAACGCTGAGCGATACGGGCACGGGCTCGCGCGCGGCTTCGCTCAGCAGTTCGCGCAGCACGGCTTCGCCGATGCCTCGACCCTGTCGCGACGGGAGGATCTGGATCTGGTGGACTTGCCATTCCCCGGCGGCGCGCGTCACCTTCAGCAAGCCGATCGAGTCGGCATCGGCATCCGTGCCTTCGCAGACGATCAACGCATCGTCGAAATGCGTCGCGATGCGCTGGTGGTGCGCTGCGTCGTCGGTGGGTGCGCCGACGCGTTGCAGATGCTCGGTCATCGTGAGCTGGCGCAGCCTCAGCAGGAACGGCAGGTCGGCGGCAGACGCCGGGCGCAGGCGGATCGCAGGGGGCATGGTCGGAGCGCGTTCGAGAGCGGGTTCGATGGCATGCAGCGCATGATTCACGAGCGCGGCATGCCGGTCAAAGGCCGGGCAACTGGATTTGCCGCGCGGCCGGACGATGCTCGAGGACGTTCGTGACCTCGTATTCGGTCTTGGCTCCGTCGGCGGTCTGCCACTGCTGTACGCGCACGCTGCAGACGAGTACGTCGCCCTTGCTGAAGCTGATCTGGTTGTTGTCCACGCAATTCAGGAAATTCGCATCGGTGATCGCGGCGTGGATCGTGGCGGCACCGTCGTAGAGACGCCATTTGTTGTCGTCCTTGAACGCGAGCGACACGATCGAAAACGCCATCTTGCGATGCTCGTCGAGGATCGGTACGTCGGCTTGCTCGGGTACGCGGAACCAGTCGACCTCGTCCCGGGTGACGGTCTCGAACACGTCCGTGTCGGTGCCGGCCGAGAAAATCGTCACGCCGTCGCGCGAAAGCGGCATGAGCGCACGGGTGGTCGCCTCGCGGACACTCACGTCCCGCAGCAGGGTGAGGACGGACAGTTCGATCTCGAGCGTTTCGCCATCGACGTGCAGCACGGCGGTGCGTTCGTTCATCCGGACGCGCTGGATCGGGCGGCCGCGCAACCACTTGAGTACCGCGAACAGGCCCTTTCCGACTTTCGGACCGGCAATGCCGAGCGCGGTCAGAATCGTGACGGCATTGGCGAGTGCCGCGCCTTCGCTGCCGCTCAGCATGTCGCGCATTCTGCCGAGGAGCGAGGTCGCGAGCGTGAAGTCGATGCCGAAGCTGCCGGTCTTGAAGCTGCCCCGGACGTTCACCTGTGGCCGAACCTGGTCTCCGCAGAGCGCCTTGGCCGAGGCCTCGAGCAAGTCGCCGACGGCGAGAAGGGCGGGCGCGAGTTCCCGCACGTCCATTTCGGACGATTCGAGTGCCGGCCCGTCATAGGTAATGCGAAAGTGGCTCATGTCGCCAAGTGTACCGGCCGCGGCGAAGCCGGCCGTGTTTCCGTTGCGGTTGATCATGCCGGATGGGTTGACTCGAAAGGCCATCGACGCGCGAAGCGCAATGCTTTCGTATACTTTTCGAATCATCCTGCGGTCAACCGGATACGTACGATTCCGGCCGTCCGGCCGATGCGTCAAGCCCGCTCACGCGATCCGGTACACACGCATCGCGTTGTCATGCCAGATCGCACGGCGCGCCGCATCGTCGAGGTCTGCCATCGCGCGAGCGAACGTGCGCAGCAGCGCCGGATACGACACCCGCAACCCCGCCACCGGAAAATTGCTCGCGAACAGGCAGCGCTGCCAGCCGAATATCGCGATCGTGTCGCGGATGATCCGCGCGTTGTCCGCGTCGTTCCACGCCGCATCGCGCAAGCCGAGTTCGGAGATCTTGACGGTCACGCGCGGCGAGGCTGCGAGCGCTTCCATGCCGCTGCGCCAGCGCGCGAGCCCCGCGCGCGAGCGGTCCCACGGCAGCCCGGCATGTTCGAGCACGACGTCGACGCCGGGCGCATCGGCCAGCAGCGCGGCCGCGTCGCCGAGATGCCAGAACGGCACGCGCAGGTCCCAGCTCAGGCCATGCGCGGCCAGGCGTTCCAGCGCGGCCGGCCAGCGCGGGTCGCGCAGCGTGGCGGGCCCGTCGACGGCCGCGTCCGGCGACGCAGCGGTGCGCGGCTTGAACCGCACGCCGCGCACACGCGGCCACGCGGCCTGTTCGGCGAGCCGCTCGTGCGCGTCGTCGGCCAGCAGGTCGACCCACGCGACGACGGCCGACGGCAGCCCGTGCGCGGCCGCGACCTCGTGCAGCCAGCGTGTCTCCGCGAGCGCCTCGTCGCGCGCCCGTTCGGCCTCGACGTGCACGCTCGCGACGAGCGGCGCGCGTTGCGCGGCGTGCCGGTAGTCGTCCACGCCGAAATCGCGGCACAGCGCCGCGTAGTCGCCGAACATGAAGTGCGCCGGATCGTACCGGTCCTGCAGCCACGGGTAGTGCGCGCCCGCGCCGAGCTGCCAAAGGTGGTGATGCGCGTCGACGAGCGCCGCCGGCATCGCGTCGGGCGGCGGTGCGTCGTCGCGCCGCTCAGCGCGTGCCGGCGAGCACATACGACGCATCCGGTTCGCGCAGCGTCGGCAATGCACCGACGAACCGCCACGCATCGAGATCGAGTTCGCGCACGTAGTCGTCCTGGAACGACACGTACGCGACGCGCCGCGACGGATGGAACGACAGCGCGGTCGGGTTCGCGGGCAGCGCGACGCGTTCGATTTCCTCAAGTTGCCGTGCATCGAACACCGAGATCGACCGCTCGCCGGAATTGGTCAGCAGCAGCAGGTCGCGGCCGTCCGGCGCGGTGGTGCGGTAGATGCGGTTGGGATCGCTGCGGGTCTTCACGCGGCGGCCGCAGGTCATCGTGTCGGTGTCGATCTCGACGAGCGTGTCGTCGCCGCGATTCGCGACGAACAGCGTGCGCTCGTCGCTCGACAGCGCATTGCCTTCGGGACGCGGGCCGGGCATCACCGCACGCGGCGCGACGGTCGCGTCGCGCGGATGGAATTGCGTGACCGTGTTCGACAGCAGGTGCACGCCGTACGCGCGGCTCGCATCGCGCGTGAGCGTCACGAGGTGCGTCTTCACGCCGCCGGACGGTACGGCCATGTTCGGCACGGCCTGCCGGGTCGGCGCGTCGAACACGAGCAGCATGTCGTGCGCCTCGCTCATCGCGTACAGCCGGCCGTCGCGATCGGCCGCCATCCCGTGCGGCCGGTAGTACGGCCACAGGTCGAGCATGCGCGTGTGCGTGCGCTCGACGAGGTCGATCTCGGCGATCCGGTGATCGCCTTCATGGCCGCGCGACCACGCGGTCTCGATCCCGAAGATGCCGACGTACGCGAAGCGGTCGTTCACGTCGACGGTGAACTCGTGCGGGAAGTTCGGCAGCACGATGTGCTTGAGCGCGGCTTTCGTCTCGAGGTCGTAGAAGCTGAAGGTGTGGGCGCATTTCTGCACCAGCAACAGGATGTCGTTCATGGTGTGTCTCCGTTGATTCGTTCGCGTGTCCGGTCAGTCTTCGCAGCGCCTGGGCAGCGTCAGCGCGAGCAGGCCGGCCACCGCGAGCGTGACGGCGAGGCTGTACACGCCGGCGGCCGCGCTCACGTGCTGGGTCAGCACGCCGACCGCATACGGGCCGCAGAAGCCGCCGAGGTTGCCGAGCGCGTTGATCAGGCCGCGCGCGCTGCCGGCCGTCTCGACGCTGCACAGCTTCGGCGGAATCGCCCAGAACACGCCGGCCGCCGCCTGCAGGAAGAAGCCGCAGCCGATCAGGAACGCGAACGACACGATCATCGACGCATGCGTGAGCACCGACAGCGCGAGGCACGCGGCAAAGCCGACGAGCGGCAGCAGCACGAACAGGCGCCGCTTGCCGGTCCGGTCCGACAAATACGACGTGGCGAACATCCCGATCACCATCGCGACATACGGCAGCATCGCGAGCAGGCCGACCTTGCCCATTCCGCCGTGCGTGAGGTTTTTCAGCAGCGTCGGCAACCACATCGTATAGCCGTAGATGCCGACCTGATAGCAGAAGTTGATCGCGATCAGCAGCCAGATCGTCGGGTTGCGCAGTATCGCGCCGAACGACGCGGCGGCCGGCGTGCCGGCGGCCTGCTTGCGCGCCTGTTCGTCGCGCAGCGCGTCGAGGATGTACGCCTTCTCGCGCGGCGACACCCAGCGCGCGGTTTCCGGGCTGTCGTCGGCGAACATCAGCCACGCGAACAGGCACAGCAGCGACAGCGCGCCGGCGCTGTAGAACAGGTGACGCCAGTCGTATGCAGCGAGGATGAAGCCGGACAGCGGCGCGGTGATCATGCCGGCGAGCGGCACGAACATGATGACCATCGCGTTCGCGCGGCCGCGTTCGCGGTCGGGAAACCAGTGGCTGACCATCGTCAGCACGACCGGCAGCATCCCGCCTTCCGCCACGCCGAGCAGGAAGCGCAGCGTCAAAAGTTGCCACGTATGGGTGACGAGCCCGGTCAGCACCGACAGCACGGCCCAGCTCACGAGCGACCACGCGATGAACTTCTTGCCGCTGCCGAGCGCGGCGCGCCGGCCGCCCGGAATCTGCAGGAACAGGTAGCCGAAGAAGAAGATGCCGCCGGCGAGGCCGGCCATCGTCGCGTTCATGCCGAGTTCGGCGTTCATCCCGCCCGGCATCGCGAACGCGATGTTCACGCGGTCCATGTACGAAACGATGCAGGCGAGCAGCAGCGGCGGAATCACGCGCAGCCAGCGGCGGCGCGGAATGGCATCGCCGGCTTCATAGGCCGGGGTGGCGGGGTTCAGCAGAGTCATGGTGTCTCCGATCCATGTGATGAGCGGCGGCGGCCTTCTGTCGGGCCGCCGTCACGCCGATGCGCAACGCAACGCGCGTTGCGGGTACGAAACGATGGCTAGCGGCCCCAGCGCAGCACGAGCGGATCGAGCCGCCGTGCCGCGTCGAGCAGGCCAGCACGCACCTGCGGATGCAGTTCGGGCCAGGGCGCGCGCGGCCGGTCGCACGCGATCACGCCGCCTTCCTTCAGCAGCGCCTTCGCGGTCAGGAAGCCCGACTGGCGGTTCTCGTAGTTGATCAGCGGCAGCCAGCGCGCGTATTGCTCGCACGCTTCGTCGCGGCGTCCGGCGAAATACGCGTCGGTGATGCGGCGGATGCCGTCCGGATAACCGCCGCCCGTCATCGCGCCGGTCGCGCCGGCATCGAGGTCGGCGAGCAGCGTGATGCCTTCCTCGCCGTCCCACGGCCCTTCGATCGCATCGCCGCCGAGCGCGATCAGCTCGCGCAGCTTCGACGCCGCGCCGGGCGTCTCGATCTTGAAGTACGACACGGCGTCGATCTCGCGCGCGAGCGTCGCGAGCAGCGACGCCGGCAGCGCGACGCCGCTCGCGGGCGCGTCCTGGATCATCAGCGGAATGTCGAGGCCGTCGGCGATTTCGCGGAAGAACGCGCGGATCGATGCGTCGGGCACGCGGAACGTCGCGCCGTGATACGGCGGCATCACCATCACCATCGCGGCACCGAGTGCCTGTGCGCGGCGGTTGCGTTCCGCGCAGATCCGCGCGCTGAAGTGCGACGTCGTGACGATCACCGGCACGCGGCCGGCGACGTGCTCGAGCGTCGTGCGCGTGATGAGGTCGCGTTCGTCGTCGCCGAGCGCGAACTGCTCCGAGTAGTTCGCGTGAATGCAGATGCCTTGCGAGCCGGCATCGATCATGAAGTCGAGGCAGCGGCGCTGGCCGTCGAGGTCGAGCGCGCCGTGCGCGTCGAAGATCGTCGGCGCGACCGGAAAGACGCCCTTGTAGCGTGCGTGCATGGGCGGCCTCACTCGACGATGTCGAACTGGTCGAGGAACTCGGTCTTCAGCGTGAGACCGAGGCCCGGGACGTCGTCGCGCAGCTGCAGGAAGCCGTTCTCGGCCACCGGCTCGCCGTCGAAGATGTAATAGAACAGCTCGTTGCCGACTTCCACGTCGAACATCGGGAAGTACTCGCTCATCGGCGATGCGAGCGTGCTCATCGTCAGGTGATAGTTGTGCATCTGGCCCGCATGCGGAATCACCGGCACGCTATACGCCTCGCACAGCGCGTTGATCTTGTGCGCCATCGTGATCCCGCCGACGCGGTTCGTGTCGTACTGCACGACCGACACGGCCTTGCGGTCGAGCAGCTGCTTGAAGCCGTACAGCGAAAACTCGTGCTCGCCGCCCGAGATTGGAATGCTCGTCAGCCGGTTCAGCTCCGCGTAGCCGTCGATGTCGTCGGCGATCACCGGCTCCTCGAGCCAGCGCGGCTGGTACTTCTCGAGCTTCGGCAGGATGCGCTTCGCATACTCGAGGTTCCAGCCCATGTAGCACTCGAGCATCAGGTCGTTGTCGTAGCCGATCACCTCGCGGATCGCCGCGACCGACTTCAGGTTCTCCACCACGCCCTGCTGGCCGTGCGCGGGCCCGTAGCCGAAGCGCATCTTGAACGCGCGGAAGCCTTCCTTCAGGTATTGCTGCGCTTCCTCCTGCATCGCCTTCAGGTCGGTGCGGTAGAGCTTCGAGTAGTAGCAGGGGATCTTCTCCTTGGTGCGGCCGCCGAGCAGCTTGAACACCGGCTTGCCGACGCTCTTGCCGAGGATGTCCCAGATCGCGATGTCGACCGCCGAGATTGCCGCCATGCCGATGCCCTTGCGGCCCCATGCGTGGGTCGCGCGGTACATCCGCTGGTTCAGGTACTCGTAGTCCCACGGGTCCTGGCCGATCACGAGCGGCGCGAGGTACTGGTCGATGATCGCCTTCGCGACGTGCGGCGCGAGCGCGACGTTGCCGAGGCCGACGATGCCGTCGTCGGTCTCGACTTCCACGACCGTCCACGCATGGAAGCGGAACGTGCTCATGGTTTCCTGCGGCGCGTACAGCAGGTCCATCGCGTTCGAGCAGAAGTTGCCCTGCGGCGGAACGGTCTTGCCTTTCCACTGGAATACGCGGGCGCGCACGGAGCGGATCTTCATGTTGGTGTCTCCTGGAATCGATGTTGTCGTGTGTGTGTCGTGTGCGGCTGGCGCGCGAGCGTCACGCCGAAACGGTGGAGGTGCGGCGCGCGGCGCCCATGCGGCAGGCGATCTGCAGCGCCTGCCAGGTCGCGCCGACGTCGGCCGTGCCGCGGCCCGCGATGTCGTACGCGGTGCCGTGCGCGGGCGTCGTGATCGGCACGGGCAGCCCGCCCTGCACGGTCACGCCGCGCGAGAAGCCGAGCAGCTTGATCGCGATCTGCCCCTGGTCGTGGTACATCGTGACGATCGCCTGGTAGTCGCCGGCCTGCGCCTTCAGGAAGATCGTGTCGGCGGGGAACGGGCCGTGGAACGGCGCGTCGGTCGGCCAGTCGCGCGACTGCAGCTTGCGCACGGCCGGCTCGATGATGTCGACTTCCTCGCGGCCGCAGCTGCCGCCGTCGCCGCCGTGCGGGTTGAACGCGGCGATCGCGATCTTCGGCGCCGCGACGCCGTTCGCGAGCAGCGACCGGTAGATCAGTTCGGATGCCTGTTCGATTCGCGCGACGCTCAGCTGGGCCGCCGCATCCTTCAGCGGAATATGCGACGAGATGCGCGCGGTCCACAGCTCGCCGAGCGTGTTGAATTCGCAGAAGTAGCCGGTCACGCCGAGCGCGGCGGCGAAGTGGTGCAGCTCGTCGTCGTGCCGGAGCCCGCCGAGCTTCATCGCGTACTTGTTCAGCGGCGCGAAGCAGATCGCGTCGATGTCGCCGGCGAGCGCGGCGTCGAGGCACCGGTCGAGCACGGTCAACGTCGAGCGGCCGCCGGCCGCGCCGGGCTGGCCGACGGTGACCTGCGCGCGATCGATCGTGTCGAGCGCGACGAACGCGGCGCGCGCGGTGGACGGCCGGCCGCGCACGGCGGCGAGCGACGCGACGGGTTCGACGTCGACCGTCACGCCGGCGACGCGCTGGCCGGCTTCCCACAGCCAGCGGTCGCCGATCAGCACGAGGTTCGCGCGGGACGTCGCGTCGGGCCGCGCGAGCAGTTTCGCGATCAGTTCGGCGCCGATGCCGGCGGGGTCGCCGAGGGTCAGCGCGACGACGGGCAGTGAAGCGGCGGGCAGTGCAGCGGCGGGCACGGCGGCGGCGGTCGTCATGCGGCGTCTCCGTGGCGGGCGGCGGGCGGTTGCATGTTCATGCGGTGTCTCCGGTGGCGGCGTGTGGCCGTTGGTGTATGGGGTTCATGCTAGGTAGACGGAATGAGTCGGTAAATTGAAAACTCTTGATGAATCGATAACCTGGAGTAATCGAAATGGGCTCGATCGATCGACGAGACTCGACTCCCCAATTGCTGAACCGGCTGCGGATGCGGCAGATCGCGCTGCTGCTCGCGGTGGATGAATGCTCGACGCTGCGCGCGGCGGCCGGGCAGCTCGGCCTCACTCAGCCGGCCGCGACGAAGATGCTGGCCGAACTGGAAAGCGCGCTCGGCCAGCGCCTCTTCGATCGTGTCGGGCGCGGGCTCGTGCTGAACCCGGCCGGCGAGCGCGTGCTCGGCTATTTCCGCGGGATTCGCGGCAGCATGGAGGCGCTCAATCGCGAGCTCGGCGAGCTGCAGCTCGGCAGCGCGGGGCGGCTCGCGATCGGCAGCATCATGGCGGCGTCGCCGGGGCGGCTCACCGAGGCGCTGGTGCAGCTGAAGGCGCGCTATCCGCTGCTGGCGATCGACATCGCGGTCGATACCAGCGACCGGCTGATGCCGCAGTTGCGCGAGGGCGTGCTCGAGGTGGTGATCGGCCGCAACGTCGGCACCGATTGCGACTTCCGCGTGGTGGACGACGAGGCGCTCGCGATCATCGCGGGCCGCGACCATCCGCTCGCGGGCGCGGGGCCGGTCGAATTCGACGCGCTGCTCGATTACACGTGGATCCTGCAGCCGGCCGGCAGCCCGGCGCGCGAGGTGGTCGAGCGCGAGTTCCGCGCGCGTCACCAGCCGATGCCGCGCGGGCTCGTCGAAACGGGGTCGATCCTGACGACGATGAACCTCGTCGACCGTTCGCGGATGCTCGGCGTGATTCCGTTGACCGTCGCGCAGCGCAACGCGGCGCACGGGCTGGTTGCGATCATCGATTACGAACTCGACCAGAAGCTGCCGTCGTATGGCAGCCTCGTGCGGCGGGATCGGCCGCTGAGCATTCCGGCGCAGCAGTTTCTGGCGCTGTTCCATCGGGAAGGCGGGCAGGGCGCGGGCGATTGATGGAAGGCGGGGCGGCTACGTTGCGGCGTCACGCACCGGCGAGCTTCGCTCGCGGTGCGTGATGACGGCGATCAGGGCAGGTCGGGACAATCCACGCCGAGCAGGACCAAGCCCGATACCGCGCGGCGAACCGCCGCCACCCCGCGTCAGCGTGCCGACGGCGCGGCCGGCGCTTCGGCGAGCGACGGCGTCGATGCCGACAGCGCGCGATCCGGCCGGATCCGCAGCGCGGCGACGATGCCGATCAGCAGCATCGCGACCGACCCGACGAACGGCACCGTCCAGCTTCCGGTGTGGTCGACGAGATAGCCGAACAGGATCGGCGACAGGATCCCCGCAATCGCGGAACCCGCATTCATCATCCCGCTCGCGATGCCCGCGTGCGTCGGCGCGATATCGCTCGGCACGGCCCAGATCGGCCCGATCGTCAGTTCGAGGCACAGGAACGACCCGGACAGGCACAGCGCGATGCCGGCCGTCGAATGCACGAACGCGAGCGGCAGCATGCAGGCGAGCGCGCCGGTGAAACTCGCGACGATCACGCTCTGGCGCGACAGCGCGAGGTTGCCGGTCTTGCGGTAGATGCGGTCGCACAGCCAGCCGCCGAGCGTGTCGCCGACGACGCCCGCGAAGAACACGCCGGATGCGAACAGCGCGGTGGACTTCAGGTCGAGGCCCTTGCCGTTCAGGAAGAACGTCGGCAGCCACGTGAAGAACAGCCAGGCGGTCCAGCCGTAGCAGAAGTACACGAAGATCGTCGGCGCCATCCGGCGGAACAGCGGGCCCCACGGCGTCGGGCCCGGCGCCGGTGCCGGCCGGGCGGCGGCAGCGGTGCGCGTACGGTTGTCGCCGCCGTCGCCGAGCGGGTACTCGCGAAAGCCGGCGATCCACCAGACGAGCCACACCAGCGTGACGGCGCCGATCACGAAGAACGCCGCGCGCCACGACAGCCACGTCATCAGCGCGGCGACGATCGGCGGCGTGACCGCGTTGCCGAGCCGCGAGAACGAATGCGTGAAGCCCTGCACGACGCCGCGCCGTTCGCGCGTGAACCAGTGCGTGATCGCGCGGGCCTGCGCGGGCAGCGTCGCGCCTTCGCCGATCCCGAGCAGCAGGCGCGCGGCGAACAGCAGCGCGAGGCTGTGCACGAGCCCGGTCATGAAGGTCGACGCAACCCAGATCAGCCCGCAGCCGATCAGCGTGATGCGGGCGCCGAAGCGGTCGGCGATCCAGCCGCCGAAGATCTGGCAGATCGCGTACGAATACGCGAACGCGGAGAACGCGATGCCGAGTTCGGTGTTCGACAGCCCGAGTTCGGCCTTGATCGCGCCGGCCGCGGTCGCGAGGTTCACGCGGTCGACGTAGAGGATGAACGAAAGCGCGCACAGCAGCCACAGCGTATGGCGTCGTTGACGGTGATCGGTCGGCATGTGTCTCACTCCATTCTCGTGCGCGTCGTTGCAATGACGCCGCGTTCACTGGCCGGGCCAGCATCGCGCGCCGGAGGAGGCATCGTCTACTGAATCTTTTCGATCAATTGATAACCTGCGGTGTTCGGTTTCGCCGCGTTCGGGTGCCGGCTCGGGGCGCCATGCGGGTTTTCCACGAACGGTTGCGGCATGATGCGGGATGGCCGCGCACGGACACGACGCACGGCATGGGTCGAACGTGTTTCGACGCCGGTGCCGTCATGATGCAGTGACGCCGCGCAATCGCACAGTCGGGAATGGACGGACATGGAACAACGGCTTTCACGCCACCGGGACAACCGCTTCTGGCAACTCCAGCCGGTGAAATGGTGGATCCAGGGGCACGGCCGCGACGGCTATTCGTTCCGGCTGCTGCTGATGCCGCTGGTTGCCGCGTTCGTGCTCGAGTTCGTGTGCGTGATGCTCGACGCGCCGTTCAGCGCGCTCATCGTGATTGGTGTGATGACGCTGTTCCTCGGAATCGCCGGGTATTACGGCGCGAAGCGCGAATGGCTGGTGCCGTCCGGCCGCCGCACGCGCTCGTGAAGGCGCGTACCAAGCAGGCGGCCGAGCGATCTATCGGCTCGCCATTGCCGGCTTGGCGTTCATCGCGGGCGTTTGTAAAGAAGCCACGGCGCGCGGACCGAACGACGCGTGCCTGTTGAACCGGCACGCGTCGTCACACTCAGATGTGGCCCAGCAGCACGAGTATCACGACGACGACGACGATCAGCCCGAGGGAGCCCGATGGCCAGTAGCCCCAGCTTCGGCTGTGCGGCCACGCTGGAAATGCCCCGATCAGCAGCAGAATCAGAACGATGATAAGGATTGTACCGAGCATCGCACCCCTCCTGAATTTGTTCGACATGACGGTGCCTGGTGGCGCAATTCCCGTGCCGCAGTGCACGGCCGTCGGCGCAACCCGGCGAAAGCGCACTGTTTGGATACCGGGAATTCATGGGGTGAATAGCGTCCGATTCAGAAAATAAATTTCAAAAATGCAGACCCGGTCGCTATGCTGACCCTTCGGTTTCCCCTCAGGCGGGCAGGCAATGGCTGAACTCTTTCTGGTACGGCACGGGCAGGCGTCGTTCGGCACGGACGACTACGACCGGCTATCCGCGGCCGGCGAGCAGCAGGGCGTCTGGCTCGGCGAATACTTCGCGGGGCAGGGCCTGACGTTCGATCGCGTGATCTGCGGCACGATGAACCGGCATGCGCAGACGGTCGCCGCGATCCTGCGCGGAATGGGCCGCGACGGCGTGGCGGTCGACCGCCATCCCGGCCTGAACGAATACGACTTCCACGGGCTGTTCGCGGCGGCGGCGAACGACTATCCGGAGATCGCGCGGCTTGCGGCCGGCTCGATGAAGGAGCACTTTCGCGCGCTGCGGCAGGTGCTGCACCTGTGGGCCGACGACAGGCTCGGCGACACCGCCCCCGAAACCTGGGCGCATTTCCAGCAGCGCGTCGCCGACGCGCGCGCCGCGATCCGCGGCGGCGGCAGCCAGCGCGTGCTCGCGGTGAGCTCCGGCGGCCCGATCGCGGTGACCGTGCAGCAGGTGCTCGCCGCACCGCCGTCGAGCGCGATCGCGCTGAACCTGCAGATCCGCAACAGCAGTCTTTCGCAGTTTTTCTTCAACGCCGAAGCGTTCCACCTCGCGTCGTTCAACGGCATCCCGCATCTCGAGGATCCCGAACGGCACACGTGGCGCACCTACGGCTGACCCCACGAACGATCGCGACGATGACGAAGCCTTCCCAGCCCCTCGACGTAGCCCGCCTCACGCGCTATCTGGAAGCGCACGTGCCGGGTTTCGAAGGCCCGCTCGACATGGAGAAGTTTGCCGGCGGCCAGTCGAACCCGACCTTCCTGCTGCACGCGAAGAGCGGCCGTTACGTGCTGCGCCGCCAGCCGCCCGGCGAGCTGCTGAAATCCGCGCATGCCGTCGATCGCGAATTCCGCGTGCTGAGTGCGCTGTCGGGCACCGCGGTGCCGGTCGCGCATCCATATCACCTCTGCGAAGACCGCGACGTGATCGGCAGCCTGTTCTACGTGATGAGCTTCGAGGACGGCCGGATCTTCTGGGATCCGGCGCTGCCGGAGCTGCCGAAGGCCGAGCGCGCGACCTGCTACGACGCGCTGCTGCGCACGATGGCCGCGCTGCACGACGTGGACGTCGACGCGGTGGGCCTTGCCGACTACGGCCGCCCGGGCAACTACTTCGAGCGCCAGATCGGCGTCTGGACGAAGCAGTATCGCGCGGCGGAAACCGAGCGCCTCGACGCGATGGAGACGCTGATCGACTGGCTGCCGAAGGCGTGCCCGGCGGACACCGGCCGGCCCGCGCTGGTGCACGGCGATTTCCGGATCGACAACCTGATGTTCGCGCGCGACGGCTATCGCGTGCAGGCCGTGCTCGACTGGGAACTGTCGACGCTCGGCAACCCGCTCGCCGATCTCGCGTATTTCTGCATGTGCCTGCGCCTGCCGTCGGGCGGCCAGGTGCGCGGGCTCGCGGGCCAGGATCGTGCGGAACTCGGCATTCCTGACGAAGCGGCGATCGTCGCGCGCTATTGCGAGCTGCGCGGCATCGAGCCGATCCGCGACTGGCATTTCTATCTCGCGTTCAGTTTCTTCCGGCTCGCGGCGATCGCGCAGGGCGTGAAGGCGCGTGCGCTGCAGGGCAACGCGTCGAGCGAGCAGGCGCTGCGCGTCGGCGCGATGGCCGGCCGGCTGGCCGAGATGGCCGTCGACGTGATCGACGCGCAGCGCTGACCGCGACGGAAGCGCCGCGCGGCGGCACGACAACACATCAATGGAGGAGCACAGCAACATGGCAACGAATCTGTTCGACCTGACGGGCAAGATCGCGCTGGTGACGGGCGCGAGCCGCGGCATCGGCGAGGAAATCGCGAAGCTGCTCGCGCAGCAGGGCGCGCACGTGATCGTGTCGAGCCGCAAGCTCGACGACTGCCAGGCGGTGGCGGACGAAATCGTCGCGGCGGGCGGCCGCGCGGAAGCGCTGGCGTGCCACGTCGGGCGGCTGGAGGACATCGCCGCGACGTTCGAGACGATCCGCGGCAAGCACGGCCGGCTCGACATCCTCGTGAACAACGCGGCCGCGAATCCGTATTTCGGGCACATCCTCGACACCGATCTCGCCGCGTACGAAAAGACCGTCGACGTGAACATCCGCGGCTACTTCTTCATGTCGGTCGAGGCCGGCAAGCTGATGAAGGCGCAGGGCGGCGGCGCGATCGTCAACACCGCGTCGGTGAATGCGCTGCAGCCGGGCGACCGGCAAGGCATCTACTCGATCACGAAGGCCGCGGTCGTCAACATGACGAAGGCGTTCGCGAAGGAGTGCGGGCCGTTCGGCATCCGCGTGAACGCGCTGCTGCCGGGCCTCACCAAGACGAAGTTCGCGGGCGCGCTGTTCGCCGACAAGGACATCTACGAAACCTGGATGACGAAGATCCCGCTGCGCCGCCACGCGGAGCCGCGCGAGATGGCCGGCACCGTGCTGTATCTCGTGTCCGATGCGGCGAGCTACACGAACGGCGAATGCATCGTCGTCGACGGCGGCCTGACGATCTGAGCGCGCGATGAAAATCGACAGCTATGCCGGGCAGGCCGTGATGATCACCGGCGCCGCGAGCGGCTTCGGTGCGCTGCTCGCGAGCGAACTGGCCGCGATGGGCGGGCGGCTCGCGCTCGGCGACCTGAACGAAGCGGCGCTCGAGCGCGTGGCCGCGGGGCTGCGCGCAGCCGGCGCCGACGTGATCGCGCAGCGCTGCGACGTGCGCGTCGAAGCCGACGTCGCGTTGCTGGTCCAGGCGGCGGTCGCGGGCTTCGAACGGCTCGACGTCGGCATCAACAATGCCGGCATCGCCCCGCCGATGAAGGCGCTGATCGATACCGACGAAGCCGATCTCGACCTGAGCTTCGCGGTGAACGCGAAGGGCGTGTTCTTCGCGATGAAGCACCAGATTCGCCAGATGCTCGCGCAGCGCGAAGGCGTGATCCTGAACGTCGCGTCGATGGCCGGGCTCGGCGGCGCGCCGAAGCTGGCCGCCTATGCGGCGTCGAAACACGCGGTGGTCGGGCTCACGAAGACGGCCGCGCTCGAATACGCGCGCCACGGCATTCGCGTGAACGCGGTGTGCCCGTTCTACAGCGCGACGCCGATGGTCACCGACAGCGACCTCGGCGCGCGCCAGGACTTTCTCGCGCAGGGCTCGCCGATGAAGCGGCTCGGCCGGCCCGAGGAAATCGTCGCGACGATGCTCACGCTGTGCGCGAAGGAAAACACCTATCTGACCGGGCAGGCCGTCGCCGTCGACGGCGGTGTCTCGGCCTTCTGAACCGAACGAACGGAAACCGGAATCTCGAGGAGTCGATCATGGACTTTGGCTACACCCCGAAAGTGGAAGAATTGCGCGAACGCGTGCGCGCGTTCATGGACGCGCACATCGTGCCGCGCATTCGTCAGTGGAACGAAGAAGTGCATGCGGGGCAGTATCCCGTGTCGTTCATGGAGGCGCTGAAGGAGCGCGCGAAGGCCGAAGGCCTGTGGAACCTGTTCCTGCCGCACCTGAAGGCCGACGAGCCGGGCACGGCCCTGACGAACCTCGAATACGCGCCGCTCGCCGAGATCATGGGGCGCGTGAGCTGGGCGTCGGAGGTGTTCAACTGCAACGCGCCGGACACCGGCAACATGGAATTGCTGCACATGTTCGCGACGCCCGAGCAGCGCGAACAGTGGCTGCTGCCGCTCTTGCGCGGCGAGATCCGTTCGGCGTTCGCGATGACGGAGCCCGACGTCGCATCGTCGGACGCGACCAACATCACGACACGCATCGAGCGCGTGGGCGACGAGTACGTGATCAACGGCCGCAAGTGGTTCATCACGAACGCCGCGCACCCGAACTGCAAGATCTTCATCGTGATGGGCAAGACCGATCCCGAAGCGGAATCGCACCAGCAGCAGAGCATGATCCTCGTGCCGCGCGACACGCCGGGCGTGACTATCGTGCGCAACATCACGGTGGTCAATCACTACGCGCCCGAAGGGCACTGCGAGATCACGTTCGACGACGTGCGCGTGCCGGCGCGCAACCTGCTCGGCGAGGAAGGCAGCGGCTTCGCGCTCGCGCAGGCGCGTCTCGGGCCGGGCCGCATCCACCACTGCATGCGTTCGATCGGCGCGGCCGAGCTCGCGCTGGAACTGATGATCGACCGCGCGCAGTCGCGCGAGGCGTTCGGCAAGCCGCTGAACCGGCACGGCACGATCGGCGAATGGATCGCGCGTTCGCGCATCGAGATCGACCAGGCGCGCCTCCTGGTGCTGAAGGCCGCGTGGATGATCGACAAGGTCGGCGCGAAGGCGGCGCGCAAGGAAATCTCGATGATCAAGGCGCTCGTGCCGACCGTCTATACGAACGTGTGCGACCGCGCGATGCAGGTGTTCGGCGCGGCGGGCCTGAGCCCCGACACGCCGCTCGCCGACCTGTGGACCTGGGGCCGCGCGCTGCGCTTCGCCGACGGTCCGGACGAGGTGCACCTGCAGGCGATCGCGCGCATGGAGATCAAGGACGCCGTGCGCGGCTCGACCGAACCGTACCTGACGCGGCCGCCGCGCGGCTGAGCGGCGCACCGCGCGAGCCGGCGACGTGGGCGAACGGGAGACGCACGCCGTATTAAGATGCCGGCAAGGAGATCCGGCGATGCGCCTTTCGAAGATTGATCTGAACCTGTTCGTCGTATTCGAGGCGATCTACAACAAGCGCAACCTGACGCGCGCGGCCGAGGTGCTGAACCTCACGCAGCCGGCCGTCAGCAACGCGCTGGCGCGGCTGCGCAAGACGCTGAACGATCCGCTGTTCGTCAGCACGCCGGCCGGGATGATGCCGACGCCGATGGCCGAGAACATCGTCGGCCGCGTGCGCGAAGCGCTGCAGCTGCTCGATTCGAGCGCGCACGAAGGCGACGTGTTCGACCCCGCTTCGTCCGCGCGCGTGTTCCGGTTGAGCATGAGCGACCTGACCGAAGCGCTGCTGCTGCCGGCCCTCGGCGAACTGCTGCAGACGCATGCGCCCGGCATGCACGTGCGCAGCTACACGATGGACCGCCGCGAAGTGGCGACCGCGCTCGCGAACGGCTCCGTCGACATCGCGATCGACGCGCCGCTGATCGGCGACCCGCACCTGCACCAGGCGCTGCTCGTGCGCGACCGCTACGCGTGCATGATCCGCGACGACCACCCGTTCAAGGGCGACACGCTGACCCTGGACGACTACCTGTCGATGGGGCACATCCACGTGTCGAGCCGCCGCAAGGGCAGCGGGCACGTCGATGCCGAACTGACGCGGCTCGGGCTGCGCCGCAACATCCAGATGCGCGTGCAGCACTACATGGTCGCGCCGCTGATCGCGATGCGCGGCGACCTCGCGCTGACGGCGCCGCTGCGGCTGCTGCAGCGCTACCCCGCGCGGATTCTCGAACTGCCGTTCGAGATGCCGGGGCTCGAATATTTCTGCTACTGGCATCGCAGCGCCGATCAGGATCAGGGCAGCCAGTGGCTGCGAGAGCAGCTGATGACGCTGATGGGCGGGATCGGCGAGTCGCCGTGATGCGACGAAGCGTGGGCGCCGCGCGCCGGCCCACGCCGGCTTCGCTCAAAACGAATCGTCGTCGAAGCGCGACGATACCGGCCGGCGTTTCATGTCCTTCAACCAGTCCCTGACGTAGTCCGGATCCTCGAACTCGCGCAGCGCGACGGTCAGGTCCTGGTTGCCGCGCTGCATGCCGGCGATGTCGCGCGCGAGCATGCGGATCACGGTATCGGGCGCGATCTTGACGGACGACGCGATGCCGTAAGTACGCCGGAAATCGTTCTCGACGTGCCGGATCTCCTGATCGAGCTCGCGCAGCTGTTCCTCGAGGATGCCGTTGTAGCGCGTGAGCCGTGCTTCGCTCAGGCCGTCGATCGCGCGTCGGTCGATCTGTTCGATCTCCAGCTGCAGTTCCAGCAGTTGCAGCAGATTGCCCTTCGCATACGCGTGGTTGACCCGCTGCATCAGCACGGTCTTGCGCTGCTGTTCCTGCGGATCGGTTTCGCGATCGGGATGCAGCGCGCTGGCCAGCTTGCGATAGATCTCACGGATCGACTTGCTCGATTCGGCCTGCTCGGCCTCGCGCTTCGCCTGCGCGGCCGACTGCTTCGGCGCCTTCTTGCGCTTCGCGCGCTGGGCCTCGCGGGCCGCGTGAGCGGCCATGTCTCGCTCGAACTGGGCGTCGAGTTCGGCCTGCATCCGCTCGGCGAGCTCGTCGGGTGACAGCGTGTCGAGATCGTCGGCCGGCTCCGTGGCGGGCATCGGCTGCGGCTCCCGCTTCATCGGCTCGGGATCGGCCACGGCGCTGCCGGCGTCGTCGGATGCGCGATGGCGGTTGTAAATGACCCTCAGCGCCGCGTCGTCGCTGACGTTCAGCAAGTCGCGCGCCATGTCGGCGATCAGGTCGGACAGCATGCGCTGCTCGGCCTTGCTCAGGCCCTTCTGCAGGAACGCATCGTCGAGCAGATGGATCAGCCTGATCCGCAGCGCGGTCGCTTCCTGTTCGAGCGGCAGCAGCCCGTCGACGAATTTCTTCTGGAAGGCCGGCGTGACGGCTTCCCATGCGCCCAGACGCTCGCGCCGCTTTTCGATGTGCTTGACGAGCGTATTGAAGGTTTGCTGGGCTTGGGACAGGCTGGCTGTCTCGTGACCGGGCGCGATGGCGACCGCGGCACCGCGACGTGCGGTCATGATGAAGGTCCTCCGGCCGCGGCGGGAGGCGCGGCAGGCCGGTATTTTAGCCGTCATCGCCGGGTCCGGTGGCGAGACGGTCGGCGCGGGCAGCCGCGCTCGCCGCGCATCGCGCTCAGAACAATTGCCCCTGCCCGGAAATCACGCGTTCGAAATCGTCGCGCAGGAACGGCAGGATCGCATCGGCGACCGGCTGCAGCTGGCGGCTCACGTAGAACGCGTAGTCGATCGGCGAGCGCATCGTTTCGAGCGGTTCCGGGCCGGCCGTCGTCATCACGTAGCTGATCCAGCCGCCGCGCTGGTACTGCAGCGGCCGGCCGCGCGCCTGGTTGAATTCGTCGGCGATCCGCGCGGCACGCACGTGCGGCGGCACGTTGCGCTGATATTCGCTCAACGGCCGGCGCACGCGCTTGCGATAGATCAGTTGCGCATCGTATTCGCCGGCGAGCGTGCGCCGCACGTAGTCGCGAATGAAATCCTGGTACGGCTCGCGCTTGAACACCCGCCGGTAGAGTTCGCGCTGGAATGCCTGCGCGAGCGGCGTCCAGTCGGTGCGCACCGTTTCGAGCCCCTTGAACACGAGGTCCTCGCCGCCGTCCGCCGCGCGCGCGAGGCCCGCATAGCGCTTCTTGCTGCCTTCTTCCGCGCCGCGCACGGTCGGCATCAGGAAGCGCCGGTAATGCCGCTCGTACTGCAGTTCGAGCGCGCTTTCCAGCCCGAAGCGATCGCGCAGGTGCGCCTGCCACCAGCGGTTCACGTGCTCGACGAGCGCGCGGCCCTTCGCGCCGGCCGCGTCGTCGTCGTGTTCGCGTCCGAGCCACACGAAGGTCGAATCGGTATCGCCGTAGATGACTTCGTAACCCTGCGCCTCGATCAGCTCGCGCGTGCGGTGCATGATCTCGTGGCCGCGCATCGTGATCGACGACGCGAGGCGCGGATCGAAGAACCGGCAGCCCGTCGAGCCGAGCACGCCGTAGAACGAATTCATGATGATCTTCAGCGCCTGCGACAACGGCGCGTTGCGCTGGCGTTTCGCTTCGTCGCGGCCTTCCGACACGCGCCGCACGATGTCGGGCAGGCAATGCGCGGTGCGCGAGAAGCGCGCGCCGAGAAAGCCGGGCACCGACGTGTCGTCGCCCGGATGCGCGAGCCCTTCGATCAGCCCGGCCGGATCGATCAGGAACGTGCGGATGATCGACGGATAAAGGCTCTTGTAGTCGAACACGAGCACCGAGTCGTACAGGCCGGGTCGCGAATCCATCACGAAGCCGCCGGGGCTGTTCTGGCCGGTCACGTCGCCGAGGTTCGGCGCGACGTAGCCGAGCCGGTGCATGCGCGGCAGGTACAGGTGCGTGAACGCGGCGACCGAGCCGCCGGTGCGATCGGCCGCGAGGCCCGTGACGGTCGCGCGTTCGAGCGCGAAGGACAGCAGGTCGGCCTTGTCGAAGATGCGCGTGACGAGTTCGCAGTCCTTCAGGTTGTAGTGCGCGAGCGCGGGCTTGTCGTGGTCGAAGCGGCGCTGGATCTCGTCCATCCGCTGATACGGATTGTCGATCGACTTGCCTTCGCCGAGCAGCGACTGCGACACGTATTCGAGGCTGAACGACGGGAACGTCCACGTCGCCGATTTCAGCATGTCGATGCCGTCGAGGATCAGGCGGCCGGCCGCGCCCGCGAAGAAATGGTCGGGCTGCTGCCCGTGCGCGCGCCACTCGAGCACGCTGCCGCCGCGCCCGAGCTTCAGCGGCACGCCGTATTGCTCCGCGTGCGCATGCAGGATGCGCAGGTCGAACTGCACGAGGTTCCAGCCGATCACCGCATCGGGATCGTGTTCGTCGAACCAGTCGTTGAGCCGCGCAAGCATGTCGGGCCGGCTGTCGCAGTAGTCGAGCTTGAAGTCCGCGGCGCGCGCGTCGCCGTTCGGCGGGCCGAGCATGTAGACCTGCCGCTGCCCGCAGCCTTCGAGCGCGATCGAATACAGCTCGCCGTGGACGCTCGTCTCGATGTCGAGCGATACGCAGCGCAGCGCGGGACGATAGCCGGTCGCGGGCTTCAGTTCGCCGTCGGTCAGCGTGCCGTCGCGGCCGGCCGTGCCGCGAAACTGCACGGGCGCCGTGATGAAGCGCTCCATCGTATAGCGGTCGGGCGGCTGCACGTCGGCTTCGTAGACGTCGACGCCGGCCGCGGCGAGGCGTTTCTGGAGTCCGGACAAATGGCGGTAGCGGCGGCAGTAGAGGCCGGCCACCGCGCGCTGGCGGAAGTCGCGCAGCGCGAGCGGGCGCAGTTCGGCATCGCGCTCGCCGGCCAGCGTGCGTTCGGCGAGCGCACGCTGCTCGGCCGGCACGAACGCGACGGCTTCCTGCGGGCGCAGCCGCACGCGGCGCGGACCGTGTTCGGTTGCCAGCCAGAACTCGATCTCGATGCCGGACGCGGTGTCCCGCCAGTGGCGGGTGAGGATGAAACCCTGCTCGAACGCAGTCAAGACACTTGCTCGTCGTGGATGCCCAGGCGGCGGATTTTAGCGCTTCTCGCGCGGTTCCCGCCGAAGCGGCGCCGCTGGCATCGGGTGGCAGGACGCGGCGCCGGATCCGCCACGTGGTGCGCGTTGCATCGACCGCGTGAAGCAATCGGCGTCGCGCGCAGGCCGGATGACGTTCGGGCGGTACGCATTCGTCTGTCGAGTGCGCGAGCGCGTCGTCCGGCAACTGCGGCAGTGTTGCCGCAGCGCGGGCCCTAGGCCGGCATCGGCGCGAATTCCCGCTTCAGGTCTTCCGGTCGCTGCGGTCGCTGGTACAGATAGCCCTGCGCATACTGAATCCCGACCGCATGCAGCGCGCGATGCTGCTCCTCCGTCTCCACGCCCTCGGCAATGATCTTCAGGCCGTAGTGGTGCGCGACGGCGGCGATCCCTTCGATCAGTTTCGCGTTGCCCGTCGTCAGCCGGGAGATGAACTGTCGATCGATCTTCACGTAGTCGAACGGAAAGCGCGACAGCATGTCGAGGTTGCTGTGGTGCGTGCCGAAGTCGTCGATCGCGAACTTCGCGCCTTTCGCGCGCAGCGTGGCGAACATCTCGGTGGTGCGCGGATTCTTCTCGAGCAGGATGCGCTCGGTGACTTCGAGCACCAGCGTGCAGCCCGGCGGAAGCCGGCGGATCGCGTCTTCGACGACGGACACGAAGCGCGCGCGTTCGAGATCCTTCGGCGCGACGTTGATCGCGACATGCAGCGGCATCGACGGCGCGAGCGCGGACAGTTCCGAGATGGCCGTGCGCAGCACGAATTCGGTCACCTTCGGCAGGATCGTGCTCGATTCCACCTGCGGGACGAACACCGCCGGACTGATGGGCCCCCATTTCGGATGCTGCCAGCGCAGCAGCGCCTCGACGCCGACGGTCCTGCGCGTTTCGACATCGACGATAGTCTGATAGACGACATGAAACTCGTTGCGCTTCAGCGCATTGCGAACGGCCTTCAGCAACAGCCGGCGCGGCGCCATCGCGAGCAGGTACGCGGCCGCGACGAGGCCGTTGACCAGCAGCGCGATCGTCACGCAGATCAGTCCGTAGCGCCGCTGCACCTGCGAAACGTAGGGTTCCGACGAGGTGACGGAGACCGTGAACGGCCAGGCGCCCGACGCGATCGTGCTGCCGGTGGGCGGCGCCGCGCCGAACGGCGGCACGAACGCGCCATGCTGATCGATGCTTCCGGCGCCTTCGATCGACAGCGTGGCCGTTTCCGCCCCGAAGCGGGTGCCGTGCGCGAGCATGTCCGCCAGATAGTCGCCTTCGACCACATAGAGGACGCCGGATTCGGGCGCGGTCGCACGAAACGCCGCCAGCACCGGAACGCGATGCTGAAACGGCGTTTGCCGAAGCAGCGTGATGGCCGTCATCCCCGGCTCGGGCGCGTGAATGTATGCGGCGAGCGGGACGTCGATCGCGCCCAGTGCCGACGAGCATGTGACGCGACCGTCGTTCGCCAGCCCGACGGCCCGAAGATAGCGCAGGTGAGTGCCTACTTCGGCGAGCGTCCTGAAGATCGTCATGCAGGGTCGCCCGACCAGCGCGTCCAGCTCGGCCGGGTGACGCGAGCGAATTCCGTCGAGAATGCGGTCGACCGATATCACGATGTCGTTCGCGACGACGCGTTCGTGCTGCGCGATCGCGTCGCGCGCCAGGCGCCCGGCAACGACGAGCGCGACCACGAACACGAGGATGCAGACGATCAGGGCAAGCGGGAAAACGACGTGCGGCCACGCGCCGCTGCGCTGGAATGCGGGCTTCGGGGGCAGTGCGGGCGCGGCAGGTCCTCGGGTCGTACTTGTTGTTGTGCGCATGAGAATGCAGATCGAACCGGTCGATGGATAGACGCGATGCGTTCGCCGTGCCTGGCCGAGGCACCGCGGCTCGCGCCGATATCGGGACGCAAAGCGATTCTACGCTCGCGAAACGCACGAAGCGGCATCGCGGCGGGGCGCTGGATTCGAGGCGCTTCTCCGTAACATACCCCGACCACGCATGTATATCGGTATCGCACACGAAAAAAAACCGGCCGCATCGGTGAGCGGCCGGGACAGAAGACACCGTCTCTTGGCACGAGGATGGTGCGCGGCAAGTATAAGGCGTGCAGCCCTCGATTACGAAATATTGATATTCAAAAATCGCGTAATTTCTTGATTGATGCTTGCGGGGAAATATTTGCATCGCGCGTCACTTCCGGCGATCCAGGCATCGGCGCGCCTTGAACGAGGCCCAACCCGCTTGCTGCGGGTTGTTCCAGCGCGTGCATCGGCGACAGCAGCGCTTCAGAAATCGTCGCGCATCTTGTGGAGCAGGTCGCGGGGAGATTGATGCGTGTCCACGGCGGTGAGGACGTCGGTCAGGAACCACGGCAGGTTCAGCTGCGTGTCGGGATCGCCGACGCACACGCGAATCGGCGGCGCTTTTGATGCAGCGCGGGAGCCGGGCGCCGTGCCGGCGGACGTGGAGGAGGACGGTACGCAGTTTTTCGCTTGCTGCGGGACCGGCGACGCGGCACTGCCGGCGAGTGCCGGCAAGCTGGTGGCGGCGAGCAGGATCAGGAGGGCGAACGGGGTGGCGCGTTTCATGTGACTCTCCGGCGATGCACGTTCGACACCGTCGGCGAATCCTAGTTCGGCGTCGTCGGGGGCGATTGGCTTTCAGCGTTCCGGCCCCGTGCGCGACGACATGTGCATGCCGAAGCGACCGCGCGGCTGCCGCGCCGGTTCGACCTCGCCCGCACCGGATCGATCGTTCAAACGTCAAGAATCGTTTGGATCTCCGGCAGACGCTTGCGGTGCGGAATGCGCTCCTTTATCGTGCCGCCACGACGGCGCCGATACAGGGCGTCGAGTCAGTTCGCAAAGGAGCATTCGTCATTACCGCATTCAATCGTCGCACGCATGTTCGTGCCTTTCTCGTCGCATCGGTCGCGTATCTCAACCTGGCTCATCCCGCGTCGGCGGCCTACACGGAATCGTGGATGAGCGATCATGACGTCAACGCGTACGCGCAGCAGGTCAAGCATCCGCCCGTGGCGGCGAGCAGTGCGGCGGCCGTGAAGCCGGGGCGGCAAACCGTTCGTTCGCAATCACAGTCGCAGTCGAAGGCGCCGGTCGCGGCGCATGCCGGCGCGAAACCTGCGCCGAACGCACACGCGGCCCCCGCGAAGACCGGCAAGGTTCGACATGCGGCCGGCGCCGAGCCGAAGGCGCACGTCGCCGCGAAGCCGAAGGCGGCGCCGGCACACATGAGCACAGCCGCCCGGCATTGACGCGGCGCGCACAACGGCGATAACCGTAGCATTCGACGATCGGGGAGAACTTCATGTCGCTGATGGATCGCCTGTTGTCACGCGGTGTGCAGACTCTCGCGTCGAGAAGGCGCGTGATCGTGCGGGTCTGGCTCGACGAGCAGGGGCGCGTCCGCGATCTCAAGGTCAGGCGCAGTTGCGGCGACGCCGCGCTCGACGCGAAAGCGCTGCACGCAATTGCGGTGATGCGCTTCCCCGGCGGTCACCTCGGCTCCGGCGGGAAATCGGCGAAGCGCTGGCACGATCTCGATTACCCGGTGGACTGACGGCGCGTCACGGACACCCGTAACGGCGCTTCAATTCCGCGTACCGCGTAGTCGTAGAAGTGACTGCCCGCGGCGATCTTCGCGCCGTCGCACGCCGCCTGGAATTCCATCTCGCGCTCGTTGTAAAAGCATCATCTTCACGATGAGCCGCGAGCCATTGCGATACACGTCCCATCGCATGTTCGCGGCCATCGCCGACATCCGGTCGCCGGGCAGGATCGGTCGAGCCTGGAAGTGTTGCAGGCCGCCTTGACGGCGGAATGTCGGAATTCGGTCGGGCAATCGCCGGCATCGCGCCGGCTCGCGACCGGCCGGCGCGAGCCGGCCCGTATGCGGTGCTCGGCTCAGTGCACGCCTGCCGATGCGATCGAGCGCATCGTGTCGGTGATGCGCACGCAACGCGACAGGCCGAACGTCTCGGCTTCGCGGCGTTCCGGTTCGCTGCTCGCGACGGCCACCGCGCGCTCGGGCGGCACGCCCAGCGCTTGCAGCGCGACGTCGAACGGATGCTGATTTGCTACGGAGTCCTGCTGATTGGCGTCGGTCACGACGACCGAGAAGCGGTCGAGGTTCGCGCGGCCGAACTGGCCTTCGAACATGTCGCTGAGGCGGGCGGCCGGCAGCGTCGTGACGAGACCGAGTCGATATCCTTGCTCCGACGCGCTGTCGAGCCACTGGATGATCGCATCGCGCTGGTTGCGCGATTCGTGCGAATCCGGTGTCGCTTCGATCTGCGCGAATGCGGCGTCGAGACGGGTGACGATGGCTTCGATGACCACGGTGATTCCTCTCCTGAGACGTGACGGTCCGTTCGCGGACGGGAATGCCCGACACCTTAGCGTCGATCCGGAAATTGCAACCAATTAATATTTATAGCCGACTCATAGGGTTTGACTGATGAATCGGGCGGCGAGCCAGTACCGGCGCGGGATGCACGCGATCCATGCGTTCGGGACGAATGGCATCGTATCGATGGCGTTCGATGTGACGCACCCGACGCATGCGCGATATGAATGCACCGGATGTGTGCACATGAAAAAACGGCGTATCGGGCGAGGTGCGCCCGATACGCCGTCTTGCGATGCCGCGTGGCCGTCGACGCTCAGTGCAGCTTGATCGACGGCTGGTTGCGGCTTTGCAGCCAGTGGCTCAGCGACTGGAACAGCGCGCGCTTCAGTCCGTGCACGCTGAACAGGTGCTTGCGGTACAGGAACTTGTACAGCCCGATCGCGGCGAGCCCGTCGACGATCAGCGAGCGCGAACGCATGCCGAGGTCGGCCTGATAGACGGCACCGGCCTGGCCGAGCGACACGACGGTGCCCGCGTCGCGGAACGTGAAGCCCGCCACCGGCTTGCCGGCGAGGCGCCGCGCGAGCGCTTCGCCCAGGTACACGGCCTGCTGGTGCGCGACCTGCGCGCGCGGCGGCAGGAAGCCGCCCGCGTCGGCCGACGGGCACGCGGCGCAGTCGCCGAACGCGTACACGTGCGGATCGTCGGGCGTCTGCAGCGTGCCGGTCACGATCACCTGGTTCGACCGGTTGAGCGCGATGTCGCCGAGTTCCCGCAGCATCGCGGGGCCCGCGACGCCGGCCGCCCAGATCGTGATGTCGCTCGCGAGCCGCTCGCCGGCCGCGGTCGTGACCGCGTCCGCGCCGACTTCCGCGACGCGCGTGTCCGTCAGCACGTCGACGTTCAGCGTGCGCAGTTGCGCGTGCATCTTGGCCGACAGCCTTGCGTCGAGCGCAGGCAGGATGCGCGGGCCGCCTTCGATCAGCCGGATGTGCACGTCGCGTGCGGACACCAGCGCCTTGAAGCGATACGTCGTCAGCTGCTGGATCGCATGGCGCAGCGCGGCGGCCAGTTCGACGCCCGTCGCGCCCGCGCCGATCACGTTGATGCAGATCGGCGCGGCGCGCCGCGCCGGCTGCTGCTCGGCCAGGTGGTTCGCCTTCGTGCACGCGGCGAGGAACTTGCGGCGGAAGTCCTCGGCCTGGTCGAGGTTTTCGAGCGGCAACGCGTGGCGCGCGGCGCCCGGCACGTTGAAGAAATTCGTCACGCTGCCGACGGCCAGCACCAGGTCGTCGTAGCCGAGCTCGCGCTGCGGCAGGATCTCCGTGCCGTCCGCGTCCTGCACCGCGGCGATCGTCGCCGTGCGTGCCGCGCGGTCGACCCGCTGCAGCGCGCCCTGCACGAAGCGGAAGCCGTGGCGCTTCGCCTGCGCCGCGTATTCGATCGTGTGCGAGGCCGGATCGCGATGGCCGGACGCGGCTTCGTGCAGCAGCGGCTTCCAGAAGTGCGTCGGATAGCGGTCGACGAGCACGACGTCGGCTTGCCCGCGGCGGCCGACCGTGTCGCCGAGGCGCGTGGCGAGCTGCAGGCCGCCGGCGCCGCCGCCGACGATCACGATGCGCGGCACGCGCGGTGCGCGATCCGTTGCAGGGGTAGGCGTGATGGTGTCCATGTTGTGGCTCCCGCTGATGACGATTCGGATGACATTGCTCAAGAACCGACGATATAGTTTTGAACCTACGCGAACAATTTAATGTTTATAAGCGACTCATATGTATTCACTTATAGGAAAGACCGCGACGTTCCGGCAGCTGAAGGCGCTGGACATGATCGCGCGCCTCGGCAGCGTGTCGCGCGCGGCCGAGGAGTTGAACCTGACGCAGCCGGCCGTGTCGCTGCAGGTGCGCCTGCTCGAGGAGGCGGTGGGCGCCGCGCTGCTGCAGCGGGTGGGGCGCGGCGTGCAGCTGACCGCCGCCGGTGAAATCGTGTCGCGCTATGCGCGCGAGATCCTGCATCTGTGGAGCGAGGCCGGCGACGAAGTGGCCGCGCTGACGGGCGATCTCGGCGGCACGCTGCGGATCGGCGCGATCACGACGGCCGAGTACCTGATCCCGCCGCTGCTCGTGAAATTCACCGCGACGCGGCCGCACGTGAAGACCTATTTCAAGGTCGGCAATCGCGACGACATCATCCGCATGCTCGCGACGCATGAAATCGATCTCGCCGTGATGGGCAGCGCGCCGAAGGAGCTGCGCACGCACGCGGTCGAGTTCGCGAAGCATCCGATGGTGTTCGTCGCGGCGCCCGGCCATCCGCTGATGCAGCGCAAGCGTGTCGCGCTGAAGGATCTCGAATCCGCGCACCTGCTCGTGCGCGAACGCGGCGCGGGCACGCGTTCCACGGTCGAGAGCCTGTTCAAGACGGCCGGCTACCGCTTCCACGTGGGCTCCGAGCTGTCGAGCAACGAGGCGATCAAGCAGATGGCCGAAGCGGGGCTCGGCGTCGCGTTCCTGTCGTTGCACGCGTGTGCACTCGAGTTGCGCACCGGGCTGCTCGGGCAGTTGCCGTTTCCGGGCAACCCGATCGAGCGCGAATGGTATGTGGTCACGCTCGCCGACCGGCGGATCTCGCAGGTGACGGGGCTGTTTCGCGATTTCCTGATCAAGCAGGGCGCGCCGGTGATCGACGGCGCGACCGTCGCGCCGCACGAGCGGCGGCGCAAGTAGGCCGACGCGGGCGGCGCGTGTGCCCTGTGTCGCGGCGGTTAAACGATCCCGAAGTCGTCGTTGCTGTCGGGAATCGACGCGAGCAGCCGCTCGAGCCGGTACCAGCCGATCATGCGCAGGCAGCGTTCGGCGAGTGTCGCGCGGATACTGCCGGAACGAGGACGGGAAACAGCGCGGGAAGCGCGGCGGGAAGCAACGCGGGTGGCCCCGGGCGGCGGCGGCGCGGCGAACGTCGCGCGAAACGGGCGGCAATCGGGCATGACGGGCTCCGCAGGTGTCGGATGAGGCGATCGTAGGCGTGTCGGCGCGTGCCGGCGCGCAGGCGCGGATCGGTTTGAGCAGAAACGGATGATCTTGTTCCGCGCGCTGCGGGAACGGGCGTTCAGGCCCGGCAAGCACCGCGGAAAAGCGTCACAATGCGCGTTCGACACCCGATCTGGTGGAGGGGAACCATGAGCGATCCGATTCTTGCCGCGCCGACCGACAACGGCGTGCCGGTCAGCCTGCGCTCCAGCCGCGGGCTTGGCTGGCGCGGCTTCGGCGCGTCGTTGCTGGAGATTCGCGCGGGCACGTACCGGATTCCGGCCGCCGAGCATCACCGTATCGGCGTGCATATCGGTTCGCCCGTGCGCGCGGATTGCGTGTGCGACGGCGAACGCGTGTCGCGCATCCAGGCGCACGGCGACGTCGACGTGATTCCCGCCGGCCTGCCGGGCCGGTGGACCGACAGCGCCGACTGCCGGATCCTGCACATCGCGCTCAGCGACACGTTCGTGCGGCGCACGTTCGAGTAACTCGAGCTGAAGCCATCGCAGGCGCAGATCCGCCGGCGGCTGCAGGTGCGCGATCCGCGCCTGCAGCACATCGCGTGGGCGATGGCCGCCGAACTCGAGGCGGAAGACGCGTCGGACCCGCTCTATGCGGAGAGCCTGTGCACGGCGCTCGTCGCGCGGCTGGTCGACAGCCAGCCGGTGTTCCGCGAGCGCCGGCGTACGCTTGCGCCGAAGGCGGCGGCCCGCGTGATCGACTATGTCGAGGCGAACCTCGAGCGACGCATGACGCTCGCCGAACTCGCGGCGCTCGTGTCGATCAGCGTGCCGCATTTCAAGGTGCTGTTTCGCGAGACGCTCGGGATGCCGGTGCATCAGTACGTGGTGCGGCGCCGGGTCGAGCGTGCGAAGGCGTTGCTGCTCGAAGGCCGGCTCAGCATCAGCCAGATCGCGCTCGAAGCCGGGTTTGCGCATCAGAGCCACATGGCGAACTGGATGAATCGCGTGCTGGGCGCGACGCCGACGGAGATCGCGCGGTCAGGGGGGCGGGGTGGGCTGAGGCTCGCTTATGACGGTGACGACCGTTGATCGAGCGCGGTGGCTCAATGTCCGCGCGTGCGCGACGACGATCGGCGCGTGCCCGGTTCGTCACGCGCGGACGCTGCTTCGTTTCGACTGCATGAGCGTGGCTGGCGGCACCATGCGAGCCGCGACCGCTGGCGTTCGACACCGAGCCGTACAACGTCCGGTTCCTGCCATGCAACGGACAAACCCGGCACGCGCCTGATCCGTCATCCTTTCCTGCTCGCGTCATCCGTCCGTGCGCGTCACGTTGGCGATGCGCACCGACAATCACATCACCTTCATCCCCCAGGAGCGGATCGTGTTCGTGATTTTCGGAGCATCAGGCAACGTCGGCTTGTCGACCGTGACGACCCTGCGCCACGCAGGCCATCCCGTGCGCGCGGTGCTGCGCGACGCACGCCATCGCGAACGCTTCGCGCAACTCGGCTGCGAAGTGGCGATCGCCGACCTGACGGACGCACGTGCGATCGCCATGGCGATCGACGGCGCGCAAGCCGTGCAGATGCTGTGTCCGGTGCCCGTCGCCGACAACGATCCGGCCGCGACGATGGAGCGGACGATCGACATCGTGACCGGCGCACTCGCCGCGAATCCGCCGCCGGCGCTGCTCGCGTTGTCGGACTACGGTGCGGAGCGTGAGGGCAACACGGGCATCACGCGGCTCTTTCATCGTCTGGAAGAAGCGGTGAAGACGGTCCCGACGCGGCTCACGCTGCTGCGCTCGGCCGAGCACGTGCAGAACTGGACGCGCGTGTTGCCCGTCGCGCTCGCAACCGGTGTGCTGCCGAGCTTTCACCATCCGGTCGACAAGGAGTTTACGACGGTCTGGGCGCCCGATGTGGGTGTCGCGGCGGCGCGGTTGCTGCTCGATTCCGCCGAAACCGGCAACGGGCCGCGTATCGTCAGCATCGAGGGGCCGCAGCGTGTGAGCGTGCGGGACATCGCGGATACGCTCGGCGTGGCGGCCGACCGCGAGATCGTCGCGCGCGAACTGCCGCGCGACGCATGGACCGCGACGCTGTTGCGTGCGGGGCTCAGCGAACGGCATGCGCAACTGATCGTCGATCTGTACGACGTGCACAACGCGGGGCAGATCGATGTCGAGGTCGGCGTGTCGGAGCGGGTGTATGGCACGACGACACTGGCGGACGCGCTCGCGACGCTGGTGCGCGCGCACGCGCGGTGAGCGGGGTGGCGGCAGAAAGGATGCGCGTTACGCCTGCCGCCGCGCCCTGCCGGACACCGCATACGCGACCGACCCGATCACGATCCCCCAGAACGCCGATCCGAGCCCGAGCCACGTCATCCCCGAAGCGGTCGCGAGGAACGTGATCACCGATGCTTCGCGATGCGCCTCATCCTCGAAGATCCCGTGTACGTTCGCGCCGATCGCACCGATCAGCGCGAGCCCCGCGAGGATCGCGACGAACGCCTTCGGCAGCGCGAAGAACAGTGTGACGATGGTGCCGGCAAAGAGCCCGCCGATCAGGTAGATCACGCCGTTCGCGATGCCCGCGATATAACGCCGGTCCGGATCCTCGTGCGCGTCCTTGCCGGTGCATAGCGCCGCGGTGATCGCCGCGACCACGATCGTGATCCCGCCGAAGCACGCGACCGCGAGCGACATCACGCTGGTTGCCGTGATGATCGGCCGCGCGCTCGTGTGGTAGCCCGACACGCGCAGGATCGTCATCCCCGGCAGGAACTGGCCGGTGAGACTGACGACGACGAGCGGCAGCGCGAGGCTGAGCGTCGTGCCGAGCGTCCATTCGGGGGCGATGAAGACCGGCCGCGCGATGCTCGGCGACACGTTGCCGAGATGCGCCATCCCGAGCAGCGTCGCGAGCGCGGCGCCGGTCAGCAGCACGAGCACGATGCTGTAGCGCGGCAGCAGGCGCTTGAAGATCACGTACGCGGCGATCATCCCGAAGCCGAGCACCGGCTGCGCGGTCGCGGCTGAGAATGCGTGCATGCCGAACGGCAGCAGGATGCCGGCCATCATCCCGCACGCGATGCCGCGCGGAATATGGCGCACGAGCCGGTCGAAATAGCCGGTGATGCCGATCACGAGGATGATCAGCGCGGCCGTGATGTACGCGCCGACGGCCTGGTTCAGCGTCAGTTGCGGAAAGAGGCCGACGAGCAGCGCGGTGCCGGGCGCCGACCACGCGGTCACGACCGGCACCTTCAGTTTCCAGCTCGCGAACAGCCCCGACACGCCCGCGCCGATCGAGATCGCCCAGACCCACGAAGCCACCATCTCGTTGGACGCATGCGCGGCCTGCGACGCCTGGAAGAAGATCGCGAGCGGGCCCGCGTAGGAAATCAGCACCGCGAGAAAGCCCGCGGTGACCGCGGAGACGGACCAGTCGTTTCCGATCGAGCGGATCGCGCCCGGCGAGGTGTTCGGTTGCATCGTCGTAGGGGAGTGCGGCGCGCGGCCGGGAGGCTGAGCCGGGGCGAATGATTGTTGGAACCCCGGACGAGCCGTCATTCTGGACATTGCCGGTGGAATTGGCAATTCGCCGATGAAGCTCGGCGTTGTCGGCTTTTTGTAATGAATGCGCGCCGGGGCGGCCTTGCGCGCGTGTCGTCGCGTCGTCGGATCGGGCGGCTTCACGGCGAAGCGCGGCCCCGCTCGCGCGTTACGTACTGATCTGAAGATATCCGTCGACGGCGGCGACCTTCGCACCGCCGCCCGTCGACAGCGACGCCGTGCCCTGGTCGAACGGGTGCACGGGCGTGTCGGTGGGCGTCCACGCATGGCGCGCCAGCAGTTCGCGATACCCGCCGCGGATCACGAAGCCACCGCATTTCTCCGCATAGGCGTCGCGCCGCATCCGGTACGCGCGCGGCAGGTCGAACCACGGCAGCTTCGGCAAGTCGTGATGCACGAGGTGGTAGTTGTTGTTCAGGTATAGCAGCCGCATCGCGAAACCGGCCTCGTTGATCGCGATGCGCGCCTTCGGATGCCGTGCGGCGCGGTGCTCGAACAGCGAACGGATCATCGCGAGCGACAGCGCGGGCCACGTGACCGCCAGCAGGTAGTACCACCACGGCACGCCGATCGACCACTGCAGCCAGGCGAGCAGCGCGACCACGCAGGCGGCGTGCGTCGCCCACATCGGCAGATAGCGGAAGTCGCCGCGTCTGAACGCGGCGAACGCGTCGGCGAACATCGCGGCGATGCTCGTCGGCGGCCCGAACACGAGACGTCCGACGAAGGTGGTGCGCGCAACCGTCAGCGCGCGACGCCAGCGCGGCAGCCGCGCCCACTGCTCGCGCGACACGTAGTTCGTTTCCGGGTCGACGCCCGGCACGGTCAGGTCCTCGTCGCGGTGATGGTCGAGATGCGTGTCGCGATAGAGCGTGTACGGGTACCAGATCGTCAGCGGCGGATAGCCGAGTAGCCGGTTCACGAACGCGGAGCGCGTCGGATGGCCGTGCAGCAGTTCGTGCTGCAGCGACATGTGCCACGCGCCGAGCAGGATCAGCGGCGGCGTCGCGGCCGCGAGCGACAGGCGCTCGGCACGCACGAGCAGCAGCACGGCGAGCCAGCCGCCGTAGATCGCGACGACCAGCAGCCAGGTCGGCCACTCGGTACGGGCAGTGAAGCGGGCGTCGAGTGCGGCGATCGCGCGCGCGTGGTCGACGTCGAAGTATTCGGCCATGGTGCTGGGGCGGATGAAGCGGGTGAAGCCGGTAAAGCGGGCGATATTCGGATAACCGGTAGCGGACGATCGCGCCGGTGCGGGCTGCGATGCGGTCGGCCGACCGGCGTCGTGGCTCGCGGTCAGCCGCTACAGCGGCATGCGGCGGCGTCGCGACACTGGAACGCTAACCGGGCCGCGTAGTCAGGCCAACCAAGCAATTCGGATTTGCTTATCGCTGCGCGGCCGATAAGCATTGGCCGCCCCGGCCCCGGCCCCGGCCCCGGCCCCGGCCCCGGCCCCGGCCCCGGCCGCGTGCCGCGTGCCGGACCCCGGCGACGCCCGGGCGGACGGGCTTTCTCCAGGGCGCCGCCAATGCGTAGAATGCGCGCATGAGCCAATGGATCGCCGGACTGCCGATGTACAACGTGACGCCGCGCCACGCCGCGCTGTGGCGCGCGCTGCTGCGTGACGCGCTCGATGCGTTCGCGCGCGCCGGCGGGCCGGCCGGCGTCGCGTTGCTTGACGAGCCGTTCGGAGATCTGCACGCGCTGTGGCGCCGCAACGACCTGCTGTTGTCGCAGACGTGCGGATATCCGTACCGGATGCTCGGATTGCGCGATACCGCGCACCTGATCGCGACACCGGCCTTCGATGCCCCCGGCTGTGACGGCGCGCGCTACAGCAGCGTGCTGGTCGCGTCGGCGCGCGTGCATGCGGGCGGCGCGACGACGCTGGCAGCGTGTCGCGGATTGCGAGCCGCCTTCAACGGTGCGGATTCGCATAGCGGGATGAACGCATTCCGGCACGCGGTCGCGCCGCATGCGCATGACGGACGTTTCTTCGGTTCGGTCGTGCCGTTCGGCTCGCACCTGAACGTGCTGCGCGCGCTGGCCGCAGGCGTTGCCGATTGCGCGGCGATCGATTGCGTGACCTTCGCGTACGTGCGTGACGCGCTGCCCGAATTGTTGAAAGAGATCCGGATCATCGGCATGACGGCGTCGGCGCCGGGGTTGCCGTTGATCGCGTCGAAAGCGCTGGAAGGGCGGCTCGTGGAGGCGTTGCAGGATGCGCTCGATCACGCGGTCGCGCTCGATCCGGCGCGGGCGAGCGCACTGCGGCTGAAGGGATTCGAGCGCCTGCCGCCGGGCGCGTACGACACGATTGCCGGGTTCGCGCGGGACGCGGCCGCGCACGGGTATCCCGAGCTGGCGTGATCGCGTCGTCCGCGCGGCGGTGCGCTAGAACGGCAACGTGCCGGGCGGCGCGTTGCGCACCACCGCGAGTGTCGTGCCGATATGGTCTTCGAGCGCGAGCGCGGCGCGCGCATCGGCGCGGCGCATCGCGGCCTCGAACAGGCACGTGTGTTCCGCATGCACGTCGCGCTTCGAATCGCCGAGTCCGATGCACACGCGCCGGTAGCGCTCGCTTTGCTGCGACAGCATGCGCAGGATCAGATAGGTCCACGGCGTCGCGGCCGCCGAGATCAGCGCTTCGTGAAAGCGCCGGTTACACGCTTCCCATGCGGCGCGGTGCTCGATCGACACCGGCTGCTCCCACGCCGACAACTGCTCGAAGCTCTGCCGAACACGCTGCGCCCAGGCATCGTCGCCATGCCGCACGGAGTCGCGCAGCGCATCGACCTCGATATGAATGCGCAGGCGCGTGATCGCTTCCAGATCGTCGACCGACATCGGCGTCACGCGAAACCCGCGCTGCCCTTCCGCGACGACCAGCGCATCGCTGACGAGCCGCGTGAGCGCCTCGCGCAGCGTGCCCGCGCCGACGCCGTACACGTCTTTCAGGTGCTCGACGCGCAGCTTCGCGCCGGGCGGGTAATGCCCTTCGATGATGTGTTGCCGGAGCTGGTGATACGCGTGCTCGCTGAGCGTGCGGGCATGCGGTTCGGCGGCGTCGGCGGCGTCGGCGGCGGCCGGTTCGAGCGCCGGCGGCGGATCGTCGAACGGATCGGCGGGCAGGATGCTGTTCATGTCACGCGTCCTCCTGGTCCTGTCTGCGGTTGAGCCGATAGCTGAGCTGCGCGCGGGTCAGGCCGAGCAGGCGTGCGGCGGCCGACAGGTTGCCGTTCGCGCGGTCGACGGCTTCATGCAGCAGTGCCCGCTCGAGGCCGTCGAGCCCGCCGCCGCCTTGCAACTGGTCGAGGATCGACCCGCAGTCGATCGACATAGCGGCCGCCGGCCGGATCTGCCCGGCCCGGTCGACCGTCGCGCCGCCGGGTGAGCCGACGCCGGGGAACAGGTCCTTCGCGTCGACCGGACGGTTCGGCCGCGACAGGATCACCGCGCGCTCGATCAGGTTCTCGAGCTCGCGCACGTTGCCGGGCCAGCGATAGCCGCGCAGCGCGTCGTACGCGTAATCGGTCAGCGTGGGCGTCGGCTTGCCGTGCAGCGCCGCGAAGCGGTCGAGCATCGCGTCGGCGAGCGGTGCGATGTCGTCCTGCCGGTCGCGCAGTGGCGGAATCAGCACCGGATAAACGTTGATCCGGTAGTAGAGATCCGCGCGAAAAGTGCCGTCGCGCACGGCCTGTTCGAGATCGCGGTTGGTCGCCGCGACGACGCGCACGTCCACCTTCCGGCCGTCGGTCGCGCCGAGCCGCTCGACCTCGCCCTCCTGGAGCACGCGCAGCAGCTTCGCCTGCACGTCGAGCGGCAGCTCGCCGATCTCGTCGAGAAACAACGTGCCGCCGTCCGCGCGCTCGAAGCGCCCGGCGCGCGCGGTTTGCGAGCCCGTAAATGCGCCTTTCTCCGCACCGAACAGTTCCGACTCGATCAGCGCATGCGGAATCGCCGCGCAGTTGATCGCGACGAACGGCTTCGCCGCGCGCGGGCTGAGGCCGTGTAGCGCACGCGCGAAGCGTTCCTTGCCGACGCCCGTCTCGCCGGTGAGCAGCACGGCGACCTTGGTCGGCGCGGCCGTCTCCAGCAGCGCATAGGCCGCGCGGAACGCATCGGAGCGCCCGACGAGCCGGGTGCGGCCGTCGTCGGGCGTCATCTCGAGGCGCAGCGATTCGACCTCGGTCTGCAGGTCGCGGATCGTATTGATCAGCGAGTCGGCCTTGAACCACGACGTGATTTCCTCCGCGTCGGGCCATTCGTCGGCCGGCTTGCCGACGATCGTGCAGTGCGGGTCGTTCATGCCGACGCAGCTCGTTTCCTTGAACAGGATCGTGCGGCCGATGAACGCGCTGGTATAACCGGTCGCATAACCGATCAGCATCCAGCACACCGGTTCGGGCTGCGGCCCGAACGTGCGGCGGTGCACGTCGGCTTCCCATGAATGTTCCCAGCGGTATTCGCAGTAGAACGCACCCGTCGCGGGGTCGGCCTCGAACCGCAACGGGGTGACCTGCACGGCACCTTCGAGCATGTGCAGTTGCGGGCCGACGTGGAACATGTCGAACAGCGACGCGCCGCTGCGGATCTCGCGCGCGAGCGCGGCGTCGCGTTCGCCGGCCGCGAAGCCGACCCGCGTGAAGAAACGCCGCGTCTGCGCGGGGCCGACGCTTTCCATCAGTTCCTGGCGCAGCGTCGCCAGCGCGCCGGCATGCAGCAGCACCATCCGCTGTCCGGCCAGCCAGATGCGACCGTCGCTCGCCGAAAAATGGATCAGCTTGCGCAGGTCGGTGTCCGGCGGCAAAGGGGGCAGGCTGGGCCGCGTCATGTCTCCTCCGTCGAGATTTCTCGTGATTTTCAAAGTTCTCGCCAGCAGCGCCGCGGTGAGCGGATCGATTTGATCATTTCATCAAATGCGCTCGACCGAGTTGCTCAAATGATGAAAAAGGCCGCCGGATATAGGTTCCGGCAGGGTCGCCGGCGTGCGTTTGCCGTTCTGGTTAACCGCCATTGTGGATCGCGAATTCGAACTTTGCGTCAGGGCTTTCCCTGAATTATCGAGATTTTTTGAAGGTCGATCCGAACGTGGCACGGATGCTGCATTGAAGTCCGGCATGGAGGCGACACCGATCATGAATCAGCATCCGACCGATCTTTCCCCGCTCGATCCCGGCCGCAAGTGCGTCCGCGTGACGGGCACGAACGTGCGCGGCTTCGTCGAATTCGAGCTGTCGATCGGCGGTGCGCCGGAGCTGTGCGTCGAGCTGACGTTGCCTCCTGCCGCCTTCGATGCGTTCTGCCGCGAACAGCAGGTCACGCGGCTCGACGTCGAAGCGAACCCATGACATTGAGGAGCAAGAAGTGACCATCGAGCTGAAGACAGTCGACATCAAGCCGCTCCGGCACACCTTCGCGCACGTCGCGCAGCACATCGGCGGCGACAAGACGGCGACGCGTTACCAGGAAGGCATGATGGGCGCGCAGCCCCAGGCGAACTTCCATTACCGGCCGACCTGGGATCCGGACCACGAGATCTTCGATCCGTCGCGTTCGGCGATCCGGATGGCGAGCTGGTACGCGCTGAAGGATCCGCGCCAGTTCTACTACGCGTCGTGGGCGACCACGCGGGCGCGCCAGCAGGACGCGATGGAGTCGAACTTCGAGTTCGTCGAGTCGCGCCGGATGATCGGCCTGATGCGCGACGACGTGGCCGCGCACGCGCTCGACGTGCTGGTGCCGCTGCGCCACGTCGCGTGGGGCGCGAACATGAACAACGCGCAGATCTGCGCGCTCGGCTACGGCACCGCGTTCACGGCGCCCGCGATGTTCCATGCGATGGACAACCTCGGCGTCGCGCAGTACCTGACGCGCCTCGCGCTCGCGATGGCCGAGCCCGACGTGCTCGATGCGGCCAAGGCGGCCTGGACGAACGACGCCGCCTGGCAGCCGCTGCGCCGCTACGTCGAGGACACGCTGGTCGTGGCCGACCCGGTCGAGCTGTTCGTCGCGCAGAACCTCGCGCTCGACGGCCTGCTGTATCCGCTCGTCTACGACCGTTTCGTCGACGAACGGATCGCGCTCGCGGGCGGCTCGGCGGTCGCGATGCTGACTGCGTTCATGCCCGAATGGCACGCCGAATCGAATCGCTGGATCGACGCGGTCGTGAAGACGATGGCCGCCGAATCCGACGACAACCGTGCGCTGCTCGCCCGCTGGACCCGCGACTGGTCGGCCCGGGCCGACGCGGCGCTCGCGCCGGTCGCCGCACGCGCGCTGCAGGACGCCGGCCAGGCCGCGCTCGACGAAGTGCGCGAGCAGTTTCAGGCGCGCGTCGCGAAGCTCGGCATCGCGCTCTGACGACGGGCATTCACCTCACATCCCAAGGATAACCAGCATGTCCAACGTATTCATCGCCTTTCAGGCCAATGAGGACTCCAGACCGATCGTCGACGCGATCGTCGCCGACAACCCGCGCGCGGTGGTGGTCGAGTCGCCCGGCATGGTCAAGATCGACGCGCCGGACCGGCTGACGATCCGCCGCGACACGATCGAGGAGCTGACCGGCACGCGCTTCGACCTGCAGCAGCTGCAGGTGAACCTGATCACGCTGTCCGGCCACATCGACGAGGACGACGACCAGTTCACGCTGAGCTGGTCGCACTGAACACCGCGCTACGCGCACCGACAACACGGAGACACGCATGGACACGCCAACGCTCAAGAAAAAGCTCGGCCTGAAGGACCGCTACGCGGCAATGACGCGCGGTCTCGGCTGGGAGACGACCTACCAGCCGATGGAGAAGGTCTTCCCGTACGACCGCTATGAAGGCATCAAGATCCATGACTGGGACAAGTGGGTCGACCCGTTCCGCCTGACGATGGATGCGTACTGGAAATACCAGGGCGAGAAGGAGAAGAAGCTGTACGCGGTGATCGACGCGTTCACGCAGAACAACGCGTTCCTCGGCGTGACCGATGCCCGCTACATCAACGCGCTGAAGCTGTTCATCCAGGGTGTGACGCCGCTCGAATATCTCGCGCACCGCGGCTTCGCGCACGTCGGCCGGCACTTCACCGGCGAGGGCGCGCGCATCGCATGCCAGATGCAGTCGATCGACGAGCTGCGGCACTACCAGACCGAAACGCACGCGATGTCGACGTACAACAAGTTCTTCAACGGATTCCATCACTCGAACCACTGGTTCGATCGCGTCTGGTATCTGTCGGTGCCGAAGTCGTTTTTCGAGGATGCGTACTCGTCGGGCCCGTTCGAGTTCCTGACCGCGGTCAGCTTCTCGTTCGAATACGTGCTGACGAACCTGCTGTTCGTGCCGTTCATGTCGGGCGCCGCGTACAACGGCGACATGTCGACCGTCACGTTCGGCTTCTCCGCGCAGTCGGACGAATCGCGTCACATGACGCTCGGCATCGAGTGCATCAAGTTCCTGCTCGAACAGGACCCGGACAACGTGCCGATCGTGCAGCGCTGGATCGACAAGTGGTTCTGGCGCGGCTACCGGCTGCTCACGCTGGTCGCGATGATGATGGACTACATGCAGCCGAAGCGCGTGATGAGCTGGCGCGAATCGTGGGAGATGTACGCGGAGCAGAACGGCGGCGCGCTGTTCAAGGATCTCGCGCGCTACGGGATTCGCGAGCCGAAGGGCTGGCAGGACGCGTGCGAAGGCAAGGACCACATCAGCCACCAGGCGTGGTCGACGTTCTACGGCTTCAACGCGGCCTCCGCGTTCCACACCTGGGTGCCGACCGAAGACGAGATGGCGTGGCTGTCCGCGAAGTATCCCGATTCGTTCGACCGTTACTACCGCCCGCGTTTCGACTACTGGGGCGAGCAGGCGAAAGCCGGTAACCGCTTCTACATGAAGACGCTGCCGATGCTGTGCCAGACCTGCCAGATCCCGATGCTGTTCACCGAGCCCGGCAACCCGAAGAAGATCGGCGCGCGCGAGTCGAACTATCTCGGCAACAAGTTCCATTTCTGCAGCGATCACTGCAAGGAAATCTTCGACCACGAGCCGCAGAAATACGTGCAGGCGTGGCTGCCGGTGCACCAGATCCATCAGGGCAACTGCTTCCCGCCCGATGCGGACCCGAGCGCGGAAGGCTTCGATCCGCTTGCCGCGGTGCTCGACTACTACGAAGTGCAGATGGGCCGCGACAACCTCGATTTCGACGGCTCGGAAGACCAGAAGAACTTCGCGGCCTGGCGCGGCCAGGCCACCAGCAACTGACCCGCAATCGATACGCAACCTTGAACAGGACCCGCGCGCGCCACGGCGCGAACGCGGGCCGACAGGAGACAAACATGGCCGTCATCGCGCTCAAACCCTACGACTTCCCGATGAAGGACGCCATCGGGAAGTTTCCGGCGCCGCTGCTCTACGTGTGCTGGGAAGACCACCTGATGTTCCCGGCGCCGTTCTGCCTGCCGCTGCCGCCCGACCTGCCGTTCGGCGCGCTAGCCGACAAGGTGCTGCCGCCCGTCTATGGCTATCACCCCGACTTCGCGAAGATCGACTGGGATCGCGTCGCGTGGTTTCGCTCCGGCGAGCCGTGGACGCCCGACGCAGCGAAGAGCCTGGCCGACAACGGCCTCGGGCACAAGGACCTGATCAGCTTCCGCACGCCGGGCCTCGACGGCCTCGGCGGCGCGAGCTTCTGACCGCCACGCGGACGAGCGAACCATCATGAGCCATCAACTTACCATCGAGCCGCTGGGCGTGACGATCGAGGTCGAGGAAGGACAGACGATGCTCGACGCCGCGCTGCGCCAGGGCATCTACATTCCGCACGCGTGCTGTCACGGCCTCTGCGGCACCTGCAAGGTCGCCGTGCTCGACGGCGAAACCGATCTCGGCGACGCGAACCCGTTCGCGCTGATGGATTTCGAGCGCGAGGAAGGCAAGGCGCTCGCGTGCTGCGCGACGCTGCAGGCCGACACCGTGATCGAGGCCGACGTCGACGAGGAGCCCGACGCGGAGATCATCCCGGTCAAGGACTTCGCGGCCGACGTCACGCGCATCGAGCAGCTCACGCCGACCATCAAGTCGATCCGCCTGAAGCTGTCGCAGCCGATCCATTTCCAGGCGGGCCAGTACGTGCAGCTCGAGATTCCCGGCCTCGGGCAGAGCCGTGCGTTCTCGATCGCGAACGCGCCGGCCGACGTCGCGGCCACCGGCGAGATCGAGCTGAACGTGCGGCAGGTGCCGGGCGGGCTCGGCACCGGTTATCTGCACGAGCAGCTCGCGACGGGCGACCGCGTGCGGCTGTCGGGCCCGTACGGCCGCTTCTTCGTGCGCCGCTCGGCCGCGCGGCCGATGATCTTCATGGCCGGCGGATCGGGGCTGTCGAGCCCGCGCTCGATGATCGCCGATCTGCTCGCGAGCGGCGTCACCGCGCCGATCACGCTGGTCTACGGCCAGCGCAACGCGAAGGAGCTGTACTACCACGACGAATTCCGCGCGCTCGCCGAACGCCATCCGAACTTCACGTACGTGCCGGCGCTGTCCGAAGGCGCGCCGGATGCGGGCGGCGACGTCGCGCAAGGGTTCGTGCACGACGTCGCGAAGGCGCATTTCGACGGCGACTTCTCGGGGCACCAGGCATACCTGTGCGGACCGCCCGCGATGATCGACGCGTGCATCACGACGCTGATGCAGGGGCGCCTGTTCGAGCGCGACATCTATCACGAGAAGTTCATCTCGGCGGCGGACGCGCAACAGACGCGCAGCCCGCTGTTCCGGCGGGTGTGACATGGACGCGGGCCGCGTATGCGGGACGGTCCGGATCGCGCAGACCGACGAGCGCTATGCGTGCGTGTCCGGCGAGTCGCTGCTGGCCGGCATGGCGAAGCTCGGCCGGCGCGGCATTCCGGTCGGCTGCCTGAACGGTGGGTGTGGCGTATGCAAGGTGCGTGTGCTGCGCGGCGCGGTGCGCAAGCTCGGGCCGATCAGCCGAGCGCACGTGAGCGCGGAGGAGGAAAGCGACGGCTATGCGCTTGCGTGCCGCGTCGTGCCGGACGGCGACGTCGAACTCGAAGTGGCCGGCCGGTTGAAAAAGCCGTTCTTCTGCGGCGCGTCCTGTGCAGGCGCGCCGGCGATCGACAAGTAATCAGGAAACCAGGAGGAGACACATCATGGGTGTGATGCGTATTGGTCATGTCAGTCTGAAAGTGATGGACATGGAAGCGGCGCTGCGTCATTACGTGCGCGTGCTCGGCATGCAGGAGACGATGCGCGACGCGGCAGGCAACGTCTACCTGAAATGCTGGGACGAATGGGACAAGTATTCGCTGATCCTGTCGCCGTCCGATCAGGCGGGGCTCAAGCATGCCGCGTACAAGGTCGAGCACGACGCGGATCTGGACGCGCTGCAGCAGCGTATCGAAGCATACGGAATCGCGACCGAGATGCTGCCCGAAGGCGCGCTGCCGGCGGTCGGGCGTCAATTGCGGTTCCTGCTGCCGAGCGGGCACGAGCTGCGCCTGTTCGCGAAGAAGGAGCTGGTGGGCACCGCGGTCGGCTCGCTGAACCCCGATCCGTGGCCCGACGACGTGCCGGGCTCGGCCGTGCACTGGCTCGACCACTGCCTGCTGATGTGCGAGCTGAATCCGGAGGCCGGCGTGAACCGCGTCGAGGAGAACACGCGCTTCATGGCCGAGTGTCTCGACTTCCACTTGGCGGAACAGGTGATGGTCGGCCCGGGCAACACGATCCAGGCCGCGACGTGGATGTTCCGCAGCACGACGCCGCACGACATCGCGTTCGTCGGCGGCCCGCGCAACGGGCTGCATCACATCGCGTTCTTCCTCGACGACTGGGCCGACGTGCTGAAGTCGGCCGACGTGATGGCGAAGAACAAGGTGAAGATCGACGTCGCGCCGACGCGGCACGGGATCACGCGCGGCACCACGATCTACTTCTTCGATCCGAGCGGCAACCGCAACGAGACGTTCGCGGGGCTCGGCTATCTCGCGCAACCCGATCGCCCTGTCACCACGTGGACCGAGGAGGAACTCGGGCGCGGGATCTTCTTCCACTCCGGCGAGCTGAACGAAGCGTTCACGACCGTCTATACCTGACCCGCGAAGGAGCGCAGCGCAATGAACCGAAACGATACGACCCGCAGCGTCGAGCTGCGCACGATCGACTGGCCTGACGCCGCGCGTGCCGCGCAGGCGGCGGCCGAGGCCGCCGGGCGGCTCGGCGTGCGCGTGAACGTCGCGGTCGTCGATGCGGCCGGGCTGCTCGCGGCGTTCGTGCGCATGCCCGGCGCGCCGCTGCATTCGATCGACATCGCGATCGACAAGGCGTACACGGCCGCGAGCTTCGGTCTGCCGACCGGCGCGTGGCACGCCGCCCTGGCGTCGCACTCGGACGCCGTGCGGCAGGGCCTCGTGCTGCGACCGCGCTTCGTCGCATTCGGCGGCGGGCTGCCGATCGTCGACGACGGTGCATTGATCGGCGGCATCGGCGTGTCGGGCGGCAGCGAGGCACAGGACGCGCAATGCGCGCAGGCGGGGCTCGATGCGGCCGGCCTTGGCGGGTCGTGACGCGCGGCATGCGACACGGCAAGACACGGCACGACATCGCACGCGAACACGCTTCACGAACCCACGGATCACGGATTCACGACTATCGGTAACTCCATCATGTACGACACCGAACCCAACGCCGCGAAATGCGGCCCCGCCGGCGGGCAGCCGGAACCGCGGCGCGTCCGCAACTTCATCGACGGCGACTATCGCGCGGGCGAGCGCTGGTTCGACAAGCGCTCGCCGCTCGACAACGCGGTGATCGCGCGCGTGGCCGAAGCGAGCCGTGCCGACGTCGACGCGGCGGTGCAGGCCGCCCGCGCGGCGCTGGCCGGCCCGTGGGGCAGCCTGACGGTCGCGCAGCGCGTCGAGCTGCTGTATGCGGTGGCCGACGGCATCACGCGCCGCTTCGACGATTTCCTCGAAGCGGAAGTGGCCGACACCGGCAAGCCGGTGAGCCTCGCGAGCCATATCGACATTCCGCGCGGCGCCGCGAACTTCAAGGTATTCGCCGACGTCGTGAAGAACGTGCCCGGCGAAACCTTCGAGATGGCGACGCCTGACGGCGCGGGCGCGCTCAACTACGCGATCCGCCGGCCGGTCGGCGTGGTCGGCGTGATCTGCCCGTGGAACCTGCCGCTGCTGCTGATGACGTGGAAGGTCGGGCCCGCGCTCGCGTGCGGCAACACGGTGGTCGTGAAGCCGTCGGAGGAGACGCCGCAGACGGCCGCGCTGCTCGGCGAAGTGATGAACGCGGCGGGCGTGCCGCGCGGCGTCTACAACGTCGTGCACGGCTTCGGGCCGGCTTCGGCCGGCGAATTCCTGACGACCCATCCGGGCGTGAACGCGATCACGTTCACCGGCGAGACGCGCACCGGCGCGGCCATCATGAAGGCGGCGGCCGACGGCGCGCGGCCCGTCAGTCTCGAGATGGGCGGCAAGAACGCGGCGATCGTGTTCGCCGACTGCGACTTCGACGCGGCCGTCGAAGGCACGTTGCGCTCGTGCTTCGCGAACGCGGGGCAGGTCTGCCTCGGCACCGAGCGCGTGTATGTCGAGCGTCCGCTGTTCGAGCGCTTCGTCGCGGCGCTGAAGGCCGGCGCCGAGCAGTTGCAACCCGGCCGCCCGGAAGCGGCGTCGACCGGCCTCGGCCCGCTGATCAGCCAGGAGCATCGCAACAAGGTGCTGTCGTATTACCGCAAGGCGGCCGAACTCGGCGCGACGATCGTGACGGGCGGCGGCGTGCCCGACATGCCCGACGACCTGCGCGGCGGCGCGTGGGTGCAGCCGACGATCTGGACCGGCCTCGGCGACGATTCGCCGATCGCGCGCGACGAGATCTTCGGGCCGTGCACGCTCGTGATGCCGTTCGATTCGGAAGCCGAAGTGATCGGCCGCGCGAACGCGAATGCGTACGGGCTGTCGACCGCGATCTGGACGACCAGCCTGTCGCGCGCGCATCGCGTCGCGGCGTCGATCGACGTCGGCATCGCGTGGGTCAATTCGTGGTTCCTGCGCGACCTGCGCACCGCGTTCGGCGGCGCGAAGCAATCGGGCATCGGCCGCGAGGGCGGCGTGCATTCGCTCGAGTTCTACACGGAGCTGCGCAACGTCTGCGTGAAGCTCTGACCCAACCGTTACTGACCGGAACACTCTTATGGACTCCACGTTGATTACCACGCTGGGCGACCGGCTGTACGACGCGATGACGTCGCGCGAACCGATCGCGCCGCTGACGTCACAGCACGAGGACCTGTCGGTCGACGACGCGTACCGCATCCAGCAGCGCTTCTTGCAGCGCCGCCTCGATGCGGGCGAGACCGTGATCGGCAAGAAGATCGGCGTCACGTCGAGGGCGGTGATGGATATGCTCGGCGTGTACCAGCCGGACTTCGGCTACCTGCTGTCGGGCATGGTGGTCGGCGACGGCGAGTGCATCGCGCTCGACACGCTGATCCAGCCGAAGGCCGAAGGCGAGATCGCGTTCGTGCTGAAGCGCGACCTGCTCGGCCCCGGCGTGACGAACGCGATGGTGCTGGCGGCGACCGAATGCGTGATGCCGTGCTTCGAGATCGTCGATTCGCGCATTCGCGACTGGAAGATCCGCATCGGCGACACGGTCGCCGACAACGCGTCGTGCGGCGTGTTCGTGCTTGGCGACAAGGCCGTGAGCACGCGCAGCGTCGACCTGTCGACCTGCGGGATGGTGCTCGAGAAGAACGGCGACGTGATCGGCACCGGAGCCGGCGCGGCCGCGCTCGGCTCGCCGGTGAACGCGGTCGCGTGGCTCGCCAACACGCTCGGCCGCCTCGGCATTCCGCTGAAGGCCGGCGAAGTGATCCTGTCCGGCGCGCTCGCCGCGATGGCGCCGGCCGCGCGCGGCGACAACTTCCGCGTGTCGATCGGTGGGATCGGCGCGTGTTCGGTGCGGTTCGCGTGAGCGCCGCCCGTTCTCCTTTCCACGCTAACGAGGCATTCCCCATGACCCGAAAGATCCGTTGCGCGCTGATCGGTCCCGGCAACATCGGCACCGACCTGCTCGCCAAGCTGATGCGCAGCCCCGTGCTCGAACCCGTGTGGATGGTCGGCATCGATCCCGATTCCGACGGCCTGAAACGCGCGCGCGAACTCGGCCTCAAGACCACCGCGGACGGCGTCGACGGCCTGCTGCCGCACGTGCAGGCGGACGGCGTGCAGATCGCGTTCGATGCGACGAGCGCGTACGTCCACGCGGAAAACAGCCGCAAGCTCAATGCGCTCGGCGTGCTGATGATCGACCTGACGCCGGCCGCGATCGGTCCGTACTGCGTGCCGCCGGTCAACCTGAAGGACCACATCGGCTCCGGCGAGATGAACGTCAACATGGTCACCTGCGGCGGCCAGGCGACGATCCCGATGGTGCGCGCGATCTCGCGCGTGCAGCCGGTCGCGTACGGCGAGATCGTCGCGACCGTGTCGTCGCGCTCGGTCGGCCCCGGCACGCGCAAGAACATCGACGAATTCACGCGCACGACGGCCGCGGCGGTCGCGCAGGTCGGCGGCGCGAAGGCGGGCAAGGCGATCATCGTGATCAACCCGGCCGACCCGCCGCTGATCATGCGCGACACCGTGCACTGCCTGACGGAGAGCGCGCCCGAAGAAGCGCGCATCGTCGAATCGGTGCACGCGATGATCGCCGACGTGCAGCGCTACGTGCCCGGCTACCGGCTCGTCAACGGGCCGGTGTTCGACGGCAATCGCGTGTCGGTCTATCTCGAGGTCGAAGGCCTCGGCGACTACCTGCCGAAATACGCGGGCAACCTCGACATCATGACGGCCGCCGCCGCGCGCACCGCCGAGATGTTCGCCGAGGAACTGCTGGCCGGCCGCCTCGCGCTGGCATCGGCCGCGCAGGCGGCCTGATGCCCGCAGACGCGACTTCCACGACCGGACGAAAAGGAACGGAAATGAATCTCAAAGGCAAGCGAATCACCGTCCACGACATGACGCTGCGTGACGGCATGCACCCGAAGCGTCACCAGATGACGCTCGACCAGATGCGCTCGATCGCGAGCGGGCTCGACGCGGCCGGCGTGCCGCTGATCGAAGTCACGCACGGCGACGGCCTCGGCGGCTCGTCGGTGAACTACGGCTTTCCCGCGCATACCGACGCGGAATACCTCGGCGCGGTCATCCCGCTGCTGAAGCGCGCGAAGGTGTCGGCGCTGCTGCTGCCGGGCATCGGCACCGTCGATCACCTGAAGGAAGCGCACGCGCTCGGCGTGCATACGATCCGCGTCGCGACGCACTGCACCGAGGCGGACGTCTCCGAGCAGCACATCGCGATGGCGCGCAAGCTCGACATGGATACCGTCGGCTTCCTGATGATGAGCCACATGAACAGCCCGGAAGGGCTGGTGAAGCAGGCGAAGCTGATGGAGTCGTACGGCGCGAACTGCATCTACATCACCGACTCGGCGGGCTACATGCTGCCCGACGACGTGAAGGCGCGCCTCGGCGCGGTGCGCGACGCGCTGCAGCCCGACACGGAGCTGGGCTTTCACGGTCACCACAACCTCGCGATGGGCGTCGCGAACTCGATCGCCGCGATCGAGGCCGGCGCGAACCGGATCGACGGCGCGGCGGCGGGGCTCGGCGCCGGCGCCGGCAACACGCCGCTCGAAGTGTTCGTCGCCGTGTGCGAGCGGATGGGCATCGAAACCGGTGTCGACGTGTGGAAGATCCAGGACGTCGCCGAGGATCTCGTCGTGCCGATGATGGATTTCCCGATCCGGATCGACCGCGACGCGCTGACGCTCGGCTATGCGGGCGTCTATGGGTCGTTCCTGCTGTTCGCGAAGCGGGCGGGCGACAAATACGGGATTCCGGCGCGCGACATCCTCGTCGAGCTTGGCCGGCGCGGGATGGTCGGCGGCCAGGAGGACATGATCGAGGACACCGCGCTGACGCTCGCGAAGGCGCGCGCGGCGCAAGCGAAGCGGGAGGCCGCATGAACCTGTCGACCGACACGATCGAGGCGCTCGCCGCGCATCTCGACGACTGCATGCGTGAAGCATGCGACACACCGAAGATCACCGACCGTCATCCGGAGATGGACTGGGACGACGCCTACGCGGTGCAGGATGCGATCCGCCGCCGGCAGCTCGCGCGCGGCGCGCGGATCGTCGGCTACAAGGCCGGCCTGACGTCGCACGCGAAGATGCGGCAGATGGGCGTCGACACGCCCGTGTTCGGTTTCCTCACCGACGTCTACGACCTGCCCGACGGCGGCGAGTGCGACACGTCCGCACTGATCCATCCGAAGGTCGAGCCGGAAATCGCGTTCGTGACGAAGGCGGAACTGAAGGGGCCCGGCTGCCACGTCGGCGCGGTGCTCGCCGCGACCGATTTCGTCGTCGCCGGGATCGAGGTGATCGATAGCCGCTACCGCGATTTCAAGTTCGACCTGAAGAGCGTGGTGGCCGACAACACGTCGGCCGCGCGCTTCGTCGCGGGCGGCCGCCCGCTGCCGGTGGACGGCGTCGACCTGCGCACGCTCGGCATCGTGCTCGAGAAGAACGGGCTGCCGGTCGCATTCGGCGCCGGCGCGGCCGTGCTCGGGCATCCGGCCGCGGCGATCGCGATGCTCGCGAACCATCTCGGCGCGCGCGGCGAGTCGATCCCGGCGGGCAGCCTGATCCTGTCGGGCGGCATCACGGAGGCGGTGGCCGTCGCGGCCGGCGACAACGTGACGCTGCGCGTGCAGGACATCGGCTCGGTCGGCCTGCGCTTCATCTGAACGTTCCGAACGCAACGGGAGGCCATCGTGCCGGTAGCTCATCTGTACATCCTGGAAGGCCGCGACGACGACAAGAAGGAACGTCTGATCGCGGAAGTCACCGAAGCCATCCATCGCTCGCTCGACGCACCGCTCGAATCGGTGCGCGTGATCATCACCGAGATGCCGAAGGCGCATTTCGGGATCGGCGGGCAGAGCGCGAAGAAACGCGGGCGCTGACGCGCCGCGCGCCACCGAAACCGACTGGAGAAGCATCATGTCAAGCAATCCCGAACTGGGCCGCCGGATCGTCGCGGCCGGTCTCGACACCAACTATCACGACCTCGGCGACGGGCCGCCGGTGCTGCTGATCCACGGCTCGGGGCCGGGCGTCACGGCCTATGCGAACTGGCGGCTCACGATGCCCGCGCTTGCCGCGCAGTTTCGCGTGATCGCGCCGGACATGGCCGGCTTCGGCGAAACCGAGCGGCCGCGCGATTACGTGTATTCGATGGACCACTGGGTCGACCACGCACTCGGCCTGCTCGATGCGCTCGACGTCGAGCGCGCGCACGTGATCGGCAACTCGTTCGGCGGCGCGCTCGCGCTCGCGCTGGCGATCCGCGCGCCCGAACGGGTCGGCCGGCTCGTGCTGATGGGCGCGGCCGGCACGCGCTTCACGCTCACCGAAGGGCTCGACGCCGTGTGGGGCTATACGCCGTCGATCGGGAACATGCGCGGCCTGCTGGACATCTTCGCGTTCGATCGCACGCTGGTGAACGACGAGCTCGCGAAGCTGCGCTACGCCGCGAGTGTGCGGCCCGGCTACCAGGAGGCGTTCGCGAACATGTTTCCCGCGCCGCGTCAGCGCTGGGTCGATGCGCTCGCGAGCGACGAGGCGAAACTGCGCGCGCTGCCGCACGAGACGCTGATCGTGCACGGCCGCGAGGACCGCGTCATTCCGCTCGACAGCTCGACGCGGCTGCTGGAACTGCTGCCGAATGCGCAGCTGCACGTGTTCGGCCGCTGCGGACACTGGACGCAGATCGAGCACGCGGCGCGCTTCAACCGGCTCGTGATCGAGCACTTCAACGAATAGCCGGCGGGGGCGGCGCGCGGGACGACCATAAAAAATCAATTCAGTAGAACGAATATTGGAGACATCGATGAAACGAAAGGCTGCATTCGGACTGGTTTCGCTCGCCGCGTGCGCGGGCATGGCGCTGAGCACCGGCGCGTTTGCAACGGAGGGCGGCGGCGACACGATCGGCGAGGGCGCGGAAGCGTTCTTCGCCGGCGCGCTGCCGCCGGCCGGGCTGTACGCGCTGCTGTACTACACGCACTACCATGCATCGCGCTTCAACGATTCGCACGGCAACGGTTCGGTGCCAGGATTCAAGCTCGATGCCGACGTGCTGATTCCGCGCGTCGTGTGGATGTCGAACCTGTCGGTGCTCGGCGGGCGCTACGGTGCGTATGCGGTGCTGCCGATGGAGCATCTGGCGCTGGATGCGGGCGGCGCGTCGTTCGACCGCACCAATCTCGGCGACCTGATCGTCAGCCCCGCGCTGATCGCGTGGGGATCGGGCGCGTTGCGCACCGTCGCGGCGATCGAATTCGTGTTCCCGACCGGCCAGTACGACATGCATGCGGCGCTGAATACCGGCAAGAACTACTACACCGCGCGGCCGGTGTTCGGCGTGACGTGGCTGCCGAACGACAAGATCGAGGTGTCCGCGAAGATCACGTACAGCTTCAACTCGCCGAACAACGACACCCATTACCACTCGGGCAACCTGTTCCACATCGATTACTCGGCGAGCTACGCGGTCACGCCGAAGGCGCGCGTCGGGCTGTCGGGCTACTTCGTCAAGCAGACCACCGACGACATGCAGAACGGCCAGCCGGTCGCGGGCGACGGCTTTCGCGGACAGACGTTCGCGATCGGCCCCGGTGTCCGTTACCAGTTCGGCAAGGTCAGCCTGGAAGCGCGCGTCGTGAAGGAATTCTTCGTGCGCAACCGGCCGGCCGGCGAGGCCGTTTGGGCGAAGGCCGTCATTCCGTTCTGACGGTGCCGCGCGGCGCGGACGGCCGCGGGCGGTTGCGCGCGTGACGCCGCCGCGATGGGGCGTCACGCGGCACTGCGTCGCGCGTTATCGCGCGAGTGCGGCGAGGCGCGGGAACAGCGGCAGCGCGTTCGCGCGATTGAGCGCAGCGTGCCGGTCGGCGCCCAGCGCGGCATACGCGTCCTGCGCGGCGGTGAACGACGTGCCGACGGCCGGCGGCGCATACGGGAAGTCGCTGCCGTACAGCACGCGATCCGGTTGCGCGAACGCGGTGAGGCTCGGCAGCGCGGACGGCGACGACAGCGCGGTGTCGAAGTAGAACGTGCGCAGCAGGTCGAGCAGCCCGTCGCGATCCGGCACGTCGTTGCGCACGCCCGGCGCGAGTTCGGCAAAGCGGTACGCGGTGTACGGCAGGAAGCCGCCGGCGTGCGACAGGATGATGCGCACGTTCGGGTAGCGCGCGATCACGCCGTTGAGCACGAGCTGCAGCGCGGTGCGCGTCGTATCGAACGGGTAGTCGAGCAGCGGGCCGGGCATGCCGGGCAGCACGTCGATCGCGGGCTTGGCCGGATGAATGAACACCACCGCGTGGCGGCGATCCAGCGCGGCCCACACGGCGTCGAATGCCGCATCGCCGAGATAGGTGCCGCCGTAGTTGCTGAGCAGCACGACGCCGTCGGCCTTCAGCGTGTCGAACGCGTGATCAATCTCGGCGAGCGTGCCGTCGACGTCGGGCAGCGGCAGTGTCGCGAAGTTGCCGAAGCGGGTCGGCCGTTGCGCGACGAGGCCGGCCACGTATTCGTTGACCTGGCGCGCCATGTCGCGCTTGGCCTGGCCGTTCCAGCCCTGCACGCCGGGCGCCGTCAGCGACAGCACGCCGGTCTGGATCTCCAGCGAGTCCATGAACGCAAGCGCGGCTTCCGGGCTCCAGGTCGGGCTGCCCCAGCCGGACGGATCGCCGCCGTGCGACGGGAGGGCTGCGGCCCAGAACGGCGGGACGACATGCTGGTGAACATCGATGCGGTTGCGGTCGGACACGACGGGGCTCCTTGCAGGTGGGCTGTGACGCAGCGGATGACCATCAGGATGCGCGCGCTTGATTTTTCATTCCAATAGATTAAATTTCGAGATTAATCGTTTCGGGTGATCAATCGACCGTATGGACCTTCGCCATTTGCGCTACTTTCTCGCGGTTGCCGAAGAAGGGCATTTCGGCCGCGCGGCGGAGCGGCTCCATATCGTGCAGCCCGCGTTGAGCGCGCAGATCCGCGCGCTCGAGGAGGAACTGGGCGCGACGCTGTTCGAGCGCAGCACCCGCAAGGTGCTGCTGACCGACGCGGGCCGCTTGCTCGTGGCCGAAGCGCGGCACACGCTCGAGCAGGCCGCGCGCGCGAAGACGGTCGTGCAGCGCGCGGCGCGCGGCGAGACGGGCGTGGTGCGGATCGGCTTCGTCGGCAATGCGGTCGCGACGGGGCGGCTGTCCGACGACCTGAGCGCGTTTCACGCGGCGTGGCCGGAAGTGGCGCTCGACCTGCACGAAATGGCGCCGGCCGCGCAGCAGGACGCGATCCTGGCGGGCCGGCTCGACATCGGCTATTGCCCGGCCTTCGGCACGGCGTTCGATCCGAAGCTGGCCGTGCGCACGATCGGCAGCTGGGCGTGGGACGTGATGATGAGCGACCGGCATGCGCTCGCGAAGCGGCGCTCGGTGAGCGTCGCGGCGCTCGCGGACGAACCGTTCATTTTCTATGCCGCCGACGGCGACGACGAAGGGCAGCTGGCGATCCTGCGGCGGGTGCTCGGCAAGACGCCGCACATCGCGCACAAGGTGAGCAGCACGCTGTCGGTGCTGGCGCTGACGGGCGCCGGTCTCGGCGTGGCGCTGGTGCCGGCGCCGCTCAGCCGGATCGCGGCGCCGAACGTCGTGTACCGGAAACTCGCCGGCAGCGTGCCGGGGTCCGAACTCGTCGCGCTCAGCCGCAGCGGCGCGGAATGGGGCGCGGTACGGCAGTATCTGGCGATGCTGAGCGGGCGCGCGGCATGAGCGTCGCGGCGCGCGCCGGCATCACCGCGTCACTCTTCGTCCATCAACCGGACCTTGACTCGCTTGCCCTTGATCTTCCCCGCATTGAGCTTGCGCAGCGCGTCGCGCGCGACGCCGCGCTCGACCGCGACATAGGTCGAGAACTCGGTCACGTTGATCTTGCCGATCTGCTTGCCGTCGAAACCCGCATCGCCGGTCAGCGCGCCGAGCACGTCGCCCGGGCGGATCTTGTCCTTGCGTCCGCCGAGGATCTGCAGCGTTTCCATCGGCGGCAGCAGCGTGTCGTTGCCGGCCGGCTTCAGTTCCGCGAGCGGATGCCATTCGACGTCGCGCTTCTGCGCCTGCTCGATCGCGCCGACGCGGCCCATCTCGTCCATGCTGGCGAGGCTCAGCGCCCAGCCTTCCTGGTCCGCGCGGCCGGTGCGGCCGATGCGGTGCACGTGCACTTCGGGGTCGGGCGTCACGTCGACGTTGATCACGGCCTCGAGCTGCGCGATGTCGAGCCCGCGCGCGGCCACGTCGGTCGCGACCAGCACCGAGCAGCTGCGGTTCGCGAACTGGATCAGCACCTGGTCGCGTTCGCGCTGTTCGAGCTCGCCGTGCAGCGCGAGCGCGTGGAAGCCCTGCGCGTGCAGCACGTCGAGCAGGTCGCGGCATTGCTGCTTGGTGTTGCAGAACGCGATCGTGCTCACCGGCCGGTAGTGGTTCAGCAACTGGCCGACCGCGTGCAGCCGCTCGGTTTCCGTCACTTCGTAGAAGCGCTGGCGGATCTTGCTGTCGTCGTGGCGCTCCTCGAGCTTCACTTCCTTCGGATTGCGCAGGAACTGCTGGCTCAGCTTCGCGATGCCGTCCGGGTAGGTCGCCGAGAACAGCAGCGTCTGGCGCGTCGTCGGGCACATGCGCGCGACTTTCGCGATGTCGTCGAAGAAGCCCATGTCGAGCATCCGGTCGGCTTCGTCGAGCACGAGCGTGTTCAGCGCGTCGAGCTTCAGGTTGCCGCGGTCGAGGTGATCCATGATGCGGCCCGGCGTGCCGACGACGATGTGCGCACCGTGCTCGAGGCTCTGCGCCTGCGGGCGCATCGGCGTGCCGCCGCACAGCGTCAGCACCTTCACGTTTTCCTCGGCGCGCGCGAGGCGGCGCACTTCCTGCGCGACCTGGTCGGCGAGTTCGCGGGTCGGGCACAGGATCATCGCCTGCACGTCGAAGCGGCGCGCGTCGAGGCGCGCCAGCAGCGCGAGCGAAAACGCGGCGGTCTTGCCGCTGCCCGTCTTCGCCTGCGCGATCAGGTCCTGGCCGGCCAGCGCGACCGGCAGGCTCGCGGCCTGGATCGGCGTCATGTCGACATAGCCGAGCTGCGCGAGGTTCGCGAGCGTGGCGGGCGTCAGCGGCAGCGCGCTGAAGGGCGTGGCGGTCGGCTGGGTCATTCGAGGTCTCCGAGGTAAGGCTTGCCTTCCATCTGTTCGTAGGCGACGTTGCCTTCATCGTCCTCGAAGCGTTCGAGATAGTTGCGCGCGCCGCACAGCGGGCAGCGGAACAGCAGCCCCTGGCCTTCGTCCTTGATGACGACGTCGGACGTTTCCCACTGCGTGCCGCAGCTCTGGTTTCGGCAAGTAAACACGGTCTTTCTCCAGCTGAATTCGGTTGGTGGCGCGCCCGGGCGGGCGCGGCAACGAAGTGCGGCGCTCGCGCGGCTCGGGCGCGGGCCGCACCGGCGGTCGCGTGGACCGCGTCGATGCGGATGGTGGATCGGTGGCGACGGTGTCGCGCGTGCCCGCAATTCTAGCGGATGCGGGACGGTGGCTGGGGCGACCGGCCCCGCGCGGCCCGCAGCGGGGTCATCGGCAGCGGGTCGGCCGGTGGCGGAGGGCCGGTGGCGGAGGGCCGGTGGCGGACGGCCCCCGCAGCGGGCGATCGGCCGTGGTGCGGCGGGCGGTATGGCAGCCGGTGAAGCCTACGCAGGACGCAGCACGCAGCGCCGTCCGCATTCGCGATGAAAAACGGCCGCCCCGAAGGCGGCCGTGCGATGCGGCGAAACGGGACCGGACGCGTTACAGCGCCATGTCGGCCGCCGCCTTCGCGGGGCGCGCCGGAGCCGTGCCCGTCGCCTGCGACGGCGCCGTCAGGTCGATCTTCGGCGGCGGCGACAGCTGCAGCACGCCGCTCGTATAGGTCCATTCCTCGACGACCTTCGCCGGGCTGTCGTTCAGCTTCGTGCCGTAGCTCGGCACGATCTGGCGGAGCTTCTGCTGCCATTCGGGCGTCGCGACCTTGTCCTTGAACACCTTCTGCATCAGGCTCAGCATGATCGGCGCGGCCGTCGACGCGCCCGGCGATGCGCCGAGCAGGCCCGCGATGCTGCCGTCCTGCGAGCTGACGATCTCGGTGCCGAGCTTCAGCACGCCGCCCTTCTTCGGGTCGCGCTTGATGATCTGCACGCGCTGGCCGGCCTGCCACAGGCGCCAGTCTTCCTTCTTCGCGTCCGGGAAGTACTCCTTCAGCGCGTTGAAGCGGTCGTCGTCGGACAGCATCAGCTGGCCGGCGAGATACTCGACGAGCGGGAATTCGTCGACGCCCACGCGCATCATCGGCGCGACGTTGTGCAGGTTGGTGCTCTTCGCGAGGTCGAAGTACGAGCCGTTCTTCAGGAACTTGGTCGAGAACGTCGCGAACGGTCCGAACAGGATGATCTTCTTGCCGTCGATGATGCGCGTGTCGAGGTGCGGCACCGACATCGGCGGCGAGCCGACCGACGCCTTGCCGTACGCCTTCGCGAGGTGGCGCTTCACGACCTCGGGGTTGTCGGTCACGAGGAACGAGCCGCCCACGGGAAACGCGCCGTAGTCCTTCGCCTCGGGGATGCCCGACGCCTGCAGCAGGTGCAGCGCACCGCCGCCCGCGCCGATGAACACGAACTTCGCGTCGACGGCCTGCGGCGGTTCATCCGAATGCAGCTTCACCCACGACACGTGCCACGTGCCATCCGCGTTGCGCGAGATCTCGCGCACTTCGCTCGACAGCGACAGCGTGAAGTTCGGCTGGGTCTTCAGGTAGCCGACGAACTGGCGCGTGATCTCGCCGAAGTTCACGTCGGTGCCGATCGGCGTCCACGTTGCCGCGACCTTCTGGTTGCGGTCGCGGCCTTCCATCATCAGCGGCACCCACTGCTTGATCTGGTCGTAGTCTTCCGAATACTGCATGCCGCGGAACAGCGGGCTCGCCTGCAGCGCGTCGTAGCGCTTCTTCAGGAAGCGGACGTTGTCGTCGCCCCACACGAAGCTCATGTGCGGCGTCGAGTTGATGAACGAGTGCGGGTTCTTCAGCACGCCCTGCCGGACCTGCCAGGCCCAGAACTGGCGCGAGATCTGGAACGACTCGTTGATCTCGATCGCCTTCGAGATGTCGATCTTGCCGTCCGCCTTCTCCGGCGTGTAGTTCAGCTCGGCGAGCGCCGAGTGGCCGGTGCCCGCGTTGTTCCAGCCGTTCGAGCTTTCCAGTGCGACGCCGTCGAGGCGCTCGACCATCGTCATCGACCAGTCGGGCTGCAGCTCGTGGAGCCACACGCCGAGCGTCGAGCTCATGATGCCGCCGCCCACCAGCAGGACGTCGACCTTCTTCGTATCGGCGGCATGCGCGGACGACGTCGCGACGCACAGCGCGAGCGCCGACAGTATTACCCGTAACGTTTTGATCACAGCAGATCCCTTTTTCAACTTGGATGCATCGGTTTGCCATGCCGCCCGGCCGATGCGGATTCGCAACCGGATCGCGCATCCGGAGATCCGGATCGCGAATCCGGAATTCCGGACCGACCGCGTTCACCGTTGCATTTGCGCACGCGAGGCCGTTGCGAAGGACACCTTCGGATCGGCTTCATGTACGCGTGCAATCGGCTGCTTCGCGGTCGTGCGACAGGCGCGCAGGCCCTTGCTGCGGGCCTCGCCGGAAGGCGTTTCAGACCGCGTCGAAAGCGGCCGCGCGCAATGCGTTCCGCGGGGCGGGATGGCAAGGGGCGCGTAATATAACCGAACTCGATTGCCGTGTCGCTCGCGCGGAATATCCCTGATTTCGTGGGGTTTTTTGTGTGTCCGGGTTTCCGGAATGACGGTGCGCGGAACGGGAAAAACGGCGGGATCAGCGGGGCGAAACGCGCGCATCGCGCTTGCACTTCATCGGGGCGCGACGTTGCATCGCGACCCGGTCACATCGCATTACTTCACTTCGCTGCGCCGTTCCGGCAGAACTGCTCGTATCCCTGCGCCGAGTTCGCGAAGCCATGCGCCTTCGCAAGTTCCCACGGGCGCTCGCATTGTCGGGTCGTGTCGCACCAGGCATAACCGGCCGAGCCGATGCAGCCGTGCGCGTCGCGATCGCCGCCGACCATCGGCGGGGCGGCTTCGGTAGCCTGGGCGGTCTGCGTGCCCTGCGGGTCCTGCCCGGCGACATTGGGTGGAAGCGGGGCAGGCGGTTGCGTCGCGCACGCGCCCAATGCAAACGCGAGAGCGATCGCGGCGGCAAGCGGCGCGGAAGGAATGCAATGTTTCATGCGGTAGCGCTCCATGAGATGAAGGTCGACAGCGGATGCCCGTGCGCGGGCGCTTGATCGATCACGCGTCCGGCACCGGCACGCGCGACGAGAACTTGACCTCGCGCAGCGCGAGGCTCGACTGGATCGACGACACGCCAGCCTGCTTTCTCAGCACGCGTTCGACGAATTCCGCATACGTGTCGAGATCGGCGGCGACGACCTGCAGGATGTAGTCGGCCGCGCCGGTGATCTTGTGGCACGACGTCACTTCGTCGTGACGCCGCATCACGTCCTCGAAGTGATCCGAATCCTGGTCCGAATGCATGTTGAACGTGACCTGCACGAACGCGAACACGTTCATGCCGAGCGCGCGGCGGTCGAGGTTCGCCTGGTAGCCGGTGATCACGCCTTCGTCTTCTAGCCGCTTGCGCCGCCGCCAGCACGGCGTGACGCTCAGCGACAACCGTTCGCCGAGCGTCGCGTTGGACAGCGCGCCGTCTTCCTGCAGCAGGCGGAGCATCGCGCGATCGACGCCGTCCAGCTCTACCGAAGCGCGATTTTTGCTCATTTCCGGGTCTCCGTAGACGGTTTTCTCAAAATTGTACGAAACGAAGAGTTGAAAAGCAAAGTTATTGCCGGCTGGCCTCAATAGACTGTTGCCACCCCTCACAGCCTTCACTGCAACGGTCAACCATGCTCACGGTCTACAGCAGCGATCACCATCTGCACCGCGGCGTCGAACTGAAGGACGGCGCGATCACCGATTCGTTCGAGAACCCCCTTCGTGCCGAAACGGTGCTCGCGCAGGTCCGCGCGGCCGGCCTCGGCGACGTGATCGCGCCGCGCGCGTTCGACCGCTCGAGCTATGCCGGCGCGCACAGCGCGCGCTATGTCGACTTTCTCGCCGGCGCATGGGGCGAATGGGCCGCGACCGGCCGCACCTGCCAGGCGCTGCCGCTCGTGTGGCCCGTGCGCGCGATGCCGTCGGCGGCGACGCTGCCCGACTTCATCGACGGCAAGCTCGGCTTCTTCGCGATGGATGCCGGTGCGCCGATCAACGCCGGCACGTGGGACGCGGTGAGCGCGAGCGCGAACTCGGCGCTCACCGGCGCCGACCTGCTGGCGAACGGCAGCGCGCGCGCGGCGTTCGCGCTGTGCCGTCCGCCCGGCCACCATGCGGGCCGCGAGTACATGGGCGGCTACTGCTACCTGAACAACGCGGCGATCGCCGCGCAGCACGGCATCGCGAGCGGTGCGGCGCGCGTCGCGGTGCTGGACGTCGACTTCCATCATGGCAACGGCACGCAAGACATCTTCTACGAGCGTTCGGACGTGTTGTTCGCGTCGCTGCACGGCGAGCCGGCGGTGTCGTATCCGTACTTCTCGGGCCATGCCGACGAGCGCGGCGCGGGCGCGGGCGAAGGCTTCAACCTGAACCTGCCGCTGCCGAAGGGCACGCAGTGGGACACCTACTCGGCGGCGCTCGGCCAGGCCACTGCCGCGATCGCGAAGCACGCGCCCGACCTGCTCGTCGTGTCGCTCGGCGTCGACACGTTCGAGCACGATCCGATCAGCCATTTCAAGCTGCGCTCGCCCGACTACCTGCGGATCGGCGCCGCGCTCGCGCGCCTGAACCTGCCGACGCTGTTCGTGATGGAAGGCGGCTACATGGTCGAGGAAATCGGTATCAACGCGGTGAACGTGCTGCTCGGCTTCGAAGGGCGCGCGTGAGCGCATCGCTTTGCCTGCAATCGACGATGGTACGAATCACGAACCAACAGCGACAAGGAAGGAGACGAACATGAATCGGAATCGGCATCGGAACAAGGCGGCATGCGCGGTCGCGCTGGCGTGTGCACTATTCGCGCTGTCCGCGCACGCGGACGAGATCGTGCGCATCGGGCACGTCGCGCCGCTGACCGGCGCGATCGCGCATCTCGGCAAGGACAGCGAGAACGGCGCGCGGCTCGCGGTCGAGGAAATCAACGCGAAGGGGCTCGCGATCGGCGGCAGGAAGGTCACGCTGCAGCTCGACGCGCAGGACGACGCGGGCGACCCGCGCACCGCGACGCAGGTCGCGCAGCGGCTCGTCGACGACAAGGTGGTCGGCGTCGTCGGCCATCACAACTCGGGTACGTCGATTCCCGCATCGCGCGTCTATCGCGACGGCGGCGTCGTGCAGATCTCGCAGGCCGCGACCAACCCGACCTACACGCAGCAGGGCTTCAAGACGACCTATCGCGTCGTCGCGACCGATGCGCAGCAAGGGCCCGCGCTCGCGATGTACGCGGCGAAGCACCTGGGCATCAGGACGGTCGCCGTGGTCGACGATTCGACCGCGTACGGGCAGGGCCTCGCGACCGAGTTCGAAAAGGCGGCGAAAGCGGCCGGGATGAAGATCGTCTCGCGCGATGCGACCAACGACAAGGCGATCGACTTCCGCGCGATCCTAACGAAGATCAAGGGCGAGAACCCCGACGCGATCATGTACGGCGGGATGGACGCGACGGGCGGTCCGCTCGCGAAGCAGGCGCGCCAGCTCGGCATGCGCGCGAAGATCCTCGCCGGCGACGGCGTGTGCTCGACCGACCTGCCGAAGCTCGCGGGCTCGGCATCGGACAACGTCGTGTGCTCGGAAGCCGGCATCGCGCTCGAGAAGATGCCGGGCGGCGCGGCGTTCGTGAAGCGTTACGAGGCGCGCTATCGCCAGCCGATGCAGGTGTATGCACCGTTCTCGTACGACGCGGTGTACATCATCGTCGACGCGATGAAGCGCGCGAACTCGACGGACCCGGCGAAGGTGCTCGCCGCGATGCCGGCGACCGACTATCGCGGCGTGATCGGCGAAACGAGCTTCACGCCGCAGGGCGACCTGAAGCACGGTGCGATCTCGGTATTCACTTACAAGAGCGGCAGGAAGGCGCTGCTCGATATCGTCAGGATGTGATGCGAGCGGGGCGCACGGCGCAGCGCGCCATGCGCGGTCGTGCGCCCCGAGGTCTTACGACGCCTGTACGCGGCGCGGGTCGGCCCGGCGCTGCTGTTCGGCGTCATGCACGATGTGCAGTTCGCGCGTGCGGATCGGCAACGCGCAGTCCGCATCGGCGAGCGTCTTGCGCACCTGGCGCGCGAGGCGCCAGCGCATCGCCCAGAACTTGTCGGTGTGCGTCCACACGCGCATGTTCGCGATCGCCGTGCTGTCGTCGAAGCGCATCACCATCACGTCCGGTGCCGGTTCCGTCAGCACGTCGGGATCGGCTTCGGCCAGCGCGCGCAGCGCGTCGAGCGCGCGATCGATGTCGTCGTGCACCGACACTTCCACCTCGAGATCGAGACGGCGCGTCGGATTGCGCGTGTAATTGCGGATCGCGCTGCCCCACAGCGCGCTGTTCGGCACGTATTCGCAGATGCCGTCCGGCTTCGTCAGCCGCGTCATGAAGAGGCCGACTTCGTCCACCGTCCCCGCGACGCTCGAGCCGCCGTCGATGTAGTCGCCCACCTTGAACGGCCGCAGCAGCAACAGCATGATGCCGGCCGCGATGTTCTGCATCGTGCCCTGCAGTGCGAGCCCGATCGCGAGGCCGGCCGCGCCGAGCACCGCGACGATGCTCGCGGTTTCGATGCCCAGCTGCGACAGCGCGCCGACGATCGCGACGATGCGGATGCCCCACACGGCGACGTCGCAGAGGATTGGCCGCAGCGTGTCGTCGACGCGCTCCTTGTTCGCGAGCAGCCGGCTCAGCCAGTTGCCGATGCGTTTCGACAGCCACCAGCCCGCAACGAGCAGCGCGAGGGCGGCGCAGAGCCTGAGCGACAGCGTGGACAACGCGTTCCACAGGAACGTCCAGCGTTCCGGATGAAGATGATCGAGAAACATGACGGGATTCCGGGTTGAGGACAGAAGGCGCGACGGGCGGCGCACCCGCCGTGGCCCGGCGGGCATGCGCGCGTGCGCGGGCAACCCTCGACTGTACAGCCATGCGGGGTGTCACGCGACCGAAGGGGCGCATCCCGCGCATTTTTACGGCGACTTTTGTCTTTCGTTCATGTACTAAGACAACATCTGAACAAATCGGATTGGTCCTATTCGGCGATGTTGGTCGCGCCAGTACACTCGCCTCCAGGCTACCGGATCGCGACGCTCTTTCCTCCGCGATACCCGGTTCATTTCAAATTTTCATGGATAGCGAGTGACGACGCGATGCGGTTCGACCTGTGTTTACGTCTCGCACGCGAACAAGGTCGATCCGCGCAACGCGGCGCCATCCGCTTTCCCGTTCGCCGCGCGCTGCTGCGCGGTGTCATCGCGGCGGCGTGGCTTGCCGGCACACAGGGCGCGATGGCGCTGGCATCCTCCGGTGCCGTGCCGTCCGCGCCCGTGGCGGCGCAAGCGGCCGACCTTGTCGACGTGCCTTTCTTCAATTCCGCCCGCACCGTCTGGGGCGGCTTGCTTGCGTCGACGGTGGTTCCGCGCATCGTGGCGGATGCGCAGGCGGTGCGTGTGCGTGCGGAGGCCTATCCCGGCATGTTCGTCGTGCGTGCCGGCGCCTGTGCGCCGTACGTTGTCCTTTGCGATGCGGCACGGGGTGCGATCGAGCGGGGTTACGCAGGGCGTTTCGAGTATGGTTTTGCATCGCATCTTCCCGCGATCGGCACGCCTTCGGCATTCGCATCGCGTCGGGTCGAGCTGGCGTCCGCGCAACCGTTCGTGCTCGCGGAGCGGGAGAGCGGCGCGCGGGCCGGTGCGATCACCGGCAGCCTGCATGCGTCGCTGGCGCGCGCCGAATTGCCCGACGGTGTCGTGGCGCAGCTGACGCGCATGTTGGCCGGTCGTATCGACCCGAAGCTGCACGGCGCGACCGGCGACACCTTCCGTGTCGCATTCGAATCCGATGACGATGCGGCACTGCCGGACGGCGTGCGCGTGACGGCGCTCGACATCCGCTTTCGCGGCCGGCGCGTCGCGGCCGTGTGGTTCGCCCCCGGAGCGGCGGTGCCGGGCGCCTATTACGATCTCGACGGCATGCCGTTCGACGGCACCCGGTTCGCGATGCCGGTCCGGTCGACTCGCACCAGTTCGCGCTTCGGCGCGCGCGTGCATCCGGTGACCGGCGCGCGCCACGTGCATTCGGGCGTCGATCTCGCCGCGCCGACAGGGCGCGCCGTCCATGCCTCCGAGCGCGGCGTCGTGACGTTCATCGGCACCGAGCCGGGCGGTTACGGCAAGTATGTGGTGATCCGTCATGACGGTGGCTATGCGTCGTACTACGCGCACTTGTCGGCGTTCGAGCCCACGCTGCGAACCGGTGCGCGGGTCGCCCGAGGTCAACGGGTGGGCGCGGTCGGCAGTACCGGGACCGCGACCGGCCCGCATCTGCACTTCGAGGTCCGCCGACACGGCCGTCTTGTCGATCCGATCGGCCTCGTGCAGGCGGCGAAGGCAGCGAAACTGAAGGGTGAGCAGCGTGTCGCGTTCAACCGCGTGGCCTACGCCGCGCGCACGCAGTTGGCCGCGGCCAGCTTGACGTCGCCGCTCGCGATGTCGCAGCGTGGCGCCCGGCGTGACGGCTGATGTCGCGACGTCGCGCGTGCTCGCCCGGCGTACCGTGTGCAGGCGCGACCACGTCATGTTTCAGGCTATCCATCCGGTGTTTGTCATGCCCGTGTGCGATGCTCCCGGCGGGCATCGGGAGCAATAAAGGCAAGCGCCGGGCCAGTCAGCGCCCGGCGCTTGCCTTCCGTTTGACGGTCAGCCCGTCAACCCAGCGGCCAGTTCAGGATCGCGATGCCGTCGTTGTAGTCGCCGTCCGTACCGTCTTCAGAGCCGACCAGCCCGAAATAGGTCTTCTTGAAGATGTCGACCTGGCGCGAACCGATCTTCGACGGCTTGCCGTTCGCCGTCACGACCACGCGCACCTTCCCCTTGCCCGAGTTCACGACCTGCGTGTTCAGGTTCGCGTCCTGCGTGCCGGCGCCCTGGAACGTTGCGGCCGGTTTCGGGTTGTCGTCGACGAAGACTTCGATCGTCTGCTGCGCGGACGAATTGACGAGCGCCGTCACGCCGAATGCAATGTTCGGCGGCAGGTTGAAGATGCCGTCACGTTCGCCGCCGCCGGTCGTCGTGGTGTCCGGCTGCGTGGGTTGCGGTTGCGGCGTCGCCTTCGAGAAGTAATTGACCACCGCACCGACGCCGAACTTCGCCGCCGCGCCGGGCAGCACGCCGGGTGCGCCGGCCCACGTCACCGTGCAGGCGATCACCTGCCCGGCCGCATCGGCCTTCACCTTGTTCTGCCAGCTGCCGACATCGAAGCTGTACGGGATGGTCGCGATGTCGACGAACACATCGTATTGCGGCAGCTTCTCCACGAGCTGCGCGGTCATGAACTGACGCATCCGGTCGAGCACGGCCTGGTCGCCGTTCGATTGCACGGCGGTTGCATCGTTGCCGGCAAGTTGCAGCAGGGCGTAGAGATCGTCATGGGTAAACGGTTGTGACATGTCTTCCTCGTCTTGATGGAATGTCTCGCATCGCGCGGCCGGTGAGCGGATCTCGCCGTCGTCTCGCGCGGAGCGCGGCGTGGGACTGCAAATGACTGCTCGAATGAATCGCTTCACAACGGGTGGCCGGGGCGGTTGGCCCCGTCGCCATTGCGGCTTCGACGGCGGCGCGCACGCGTTGCCGCGCCGCGCATCGCCGGGTTCAGCCCAGCGGCCAGTTCAGGAACACGATGCCGTCGTTGTAGTCGTCGTCGGTGCCGTCTTCCGAGCCGACGATTCCGAAGTACGACTTCTTGAAGAGATCGATTTGCCGCGAGCCGATGCGCGACGGCTTGCCGTTCGCCGTCACGATCACGCGTACGCGCCCCTTGCCGGAGTCGAGCACTTTCGTGCCGAGGTTCTGGTCCTGCACGCCCGCGCCCTTGAACGTGGCGGCCGGTTTCGGGTTGTCGTCGATGTAGATGTCGATCGTCTGGTCGTTCGCCGCGTTGGTGAGTGCGGTCACGCCGAACTTGATGTTCGGCGGCAGGTTGAACGTGCCGTCGCGTTCGCCGCCGCCGGTTTCGGTGCCCTGATTCCCGCCGCCTTGCGACGACGATTGCGCGGCCGTGTCACCGATCGCGGAAATGCTCGCGTACGAATCGATATGCATCGCGCTGCCGCGCACGCTTTTCCACTGCCCTTTCACGAACGTGACGCCGCTGCCGACGTCGATCGTCGCGACGAGCGTGAACGGCATGCGCCCAGTGCTTTCGGGCACCTTCGAGGAATAGGTGAAGCAGCCGTCCGCGACGACGCCTTTGTCGGTCGCGATCGCGAAATAGATGCCGGGGAAATTGTTGCCGGTCGCGTACGGCGTCGGCACGTTGAGGATGACCTGCAGTTTCCCGTCGCGAATCTCTGCCTTGGCGATGTCGATATGCAGGCCGGGGATGTCGACGTACGTCTCGGACGTGACGACGGGTGCGCTGTTGATCGAAGCCGAAAGAAGCGGCATGGAAGTCTCCTGTGATAACGCTGTTCTGGATTGGGGTGCTGCGTGAGGGCCCGCTTGATGGGCGCGAACCGCTGGCCGGCCAGACGACGGTGGGCCGGCACGGCGCGGCCGCCGATCGTGCGTCAGGTCAGCCGATCGGCCACTGCAGCACGACGATGCCGTCGTTGTAGTCGCTGTCGTGACCGTCTTCCGACACGACGATCCCGAAGTTGACCGTGAACGGCGAACCGTCCGATTTCTTGCCGCTGATCGGCGCGAGGCGCGCATCGGTGGCCGACGTCTTGCCGTTTACCGTCACTTCGAAGCGCAGCTTGCCGTTGCCCGAATTCAGCGTGGCTTCGCGCGGGCCGTCGCGCGTGGTCAGCTTGTGATAAGCGGCCGGTTCCGTGCTGTCGCCGATGAAGAGCTTGATGTGCTGCTGCTCGGCAGCATTCGCGAAGAAAATCGCGCGGAAGTCGGTGTTCGGCGGAATCGAAAACTCGCCGGCGCGATTCGAGGACGTTTGAGTTTCGGCCATGCTTTCCTCCTGGAAGTCGATGGATAAGGCACTTCACCGTGTCTCGCAAACGCTTGCAGTTTCAAACACGGTTCAGTCAGCATGGCGAAAAATAAATGAAAAAATATTCGACCGGGAATGGGAATTGTTCAGAAAATCGGAAACCGAAACAGTTCGATTTAATGGTGAATATTCAATGGAGTGCCGTTCGATATATCTCGGAAATTATATCGATGCGTGTCACGCTTTTTTGAATAATGGCGGGGTGTGCAGGCGGGAATGAAGGGAATGGCGGGAGGGATCCGGCTTCGGCGCAGACGCTCGGCGTTCGCATATGGCAGCGTGTTGTTTCAACATCGTCTTTCCCTGTCGTGGCCGCGCCCACCGGCCACCATCGAGCGCCCGCGCCGAAGCCGGCTCGCAACGAAGCGGGGTGCGGCGCCGATGAAGCTCGATGACCGGCTCACTCCGAACTTGAACAGGGCATTTCACCGGCACCGCACCCGACGAAGCATATCGGCCTGCTGTCGCGACGCCTATCGGACGAGGATGATTTTTGCGCGCGATATTGCCGGGCGCCGGCCTGATATACCTGACAGGCGATCAATTTTGAGATTAGCGGTATCGTGCAAGACGCGCGTGCGCTCGCTATTCGGCGGCATTATTCATTCAATCGGCCCGTTACCGGGCCCTCACGAGGACAGTGCGATGACGAAACCCGATAGTCTGAAAGGCGAGATCAAGGGACAGGCACAGGACGCAGACCGTCACAACCTGGCGCGGCCCGCCGTGAACGGCGCGTTGTGGGCGCGCGGCCTGACGACGCAGCGCGTGGCCGACCTGTTCAGGACCCTGCCCGGCCTCCCGGGGCACTGGATGCAGTTGCAGAACGAAGTCAACGCAGGGAACCGCTATTTCTATGGTGTCCAGAACGGTCACCAGACGACCGACGAAGGAAAGGAACTGATTCGCTGGATCGCCGATGCGGTGGTCAGCGCCGCGCAGAAGGCGGGATTCGATTTCCCGTTGCAGCAGCTCAGGTTTACCGCCGACACGGGGTGGCTGAAGCTTCAGCGCGTGTCGGGGCGGGTGATGGTGTTGTCGAGGCCGTGAGCGTCGCCGATGGTAGTCGAAGTGCCGGCGTGTCGGCGGTCGAATCGGTCGCGGCTGCGGGAACGCGCGCTGCCATCGACGATCGATCGTGGCGTCGAGCAGGCTGCCGAAGGCATCACTGACCGAAACGCTGCGCTACCGCATCCTTCAATCGCGCGGCGGTGAGCTCGCCCATGTGCGATTCGACGAGTTCGCCTTTCGCATCGAAGAACAGCGTCGTGGGCAGCCCGCGCGATCCGTACGCATGCATCGCATGCAACCACGGATCGAGCAGCACGTTGTCGAAGCGCAGCCCCTGCTGTTCGAGGAACGCGCGCACGGCCTGCGCGTTTTCCCCCTGGTTGAGCATCAGCACCGTAATGCCCGGATGATCGCGTTGCGCCTGTTCGAGGAGCGGCATCTCGCGCCGGCACGGCGCGCACCACGTCGCCCACAGGTTCACCACGACCGGCTTGCCTGCAAAGCGTTGCGGCAGGACGGGCGTCGCATCGAGCGCTTCGAGCCGCAGCGCGGCGAACGGCGGCGCGGTGCGCTGCAGTGTCGCCAGCGTGCCTTGCGCGATGCCCCACGCGGCGAGGCCCGCGACGATGCCGGCCGCCACGGGTTTGCGCAGCGCGGGCAGGCGACGCAGCCGCCAGACGGCGAACGCGAGCGCGGCGGCGACGCCGATGCGCCAGTCGAAGCCGCCGTCACCGAGCGCGACGATGGCGCGCGGCGTCGTCGCGTAGTCGCGCCACCATTGCGCGACATAGCCGATACGCGCGGCGACCAGCCCGAGCAGCAGCACGTCGAGGATCAGGCTCGACGCGCTCTTGTGATGTCCGTCGGGAGGGCGGCGCTGGATGAAGCGGGCTACGAGCCACGCCAGCAGCGCGGCGGCGGCTACCGCGACGACGCGGATCGAGAAGGGACCGATGCTCAACATGGGGAGAAGAGGGTGCGGGGATCGTGGATCGACCGGCGAACGCGATGCCGTCGACGGTCATGTGACGTTTCGACCCTACGGGACGCACACGGGTTCCCTTGGCGAGCGCGCGCCATGCACCGCCCGACGCGTGCGAATCGCATGCCGGGCGCCGGCATTCAGGACGACGTCGTTTTCGTCGAAGTCTTGCGACGCATCAGGCCGCCGACGTTCGCGCAGGCCAGGTAATTACTGCCTGCTTCCGCTCGAGCCGGAAGGCGCACCGCCAAGCCGGTACGCGGTAAAGAATTCGTACCACGGCGAACCCTGTCCGGCCGGCACGCCGAGTGCCGACGTCCGGTGCTTCAAGGCCGCGAACACATCGTTGATGCGCGCGGCCTGTTCGGCGTCACTGAACGGACGCGGCTTCGCCCTGCCGGCCGCGAATGCGCCGTAGGCGATGGCGAGCAGGCGCGCGCCGTCGTCGATCGAGGTGACGGACCCGTTGATCGCCTCGACGAAGCGCGGCCGGTCCGCTTCTCGCGATGCGGCGATGCACTGAAACACGATCGCCGACACTTCGTGCAGGTCGCTCGCGCGCAGCAATGCCGGCAGGTGCGCAGCGATCCGGTCGGCCGGTTCCTCATGCAGCGCGGCGGCGAAGTCGAGCACGGCGGCCATCGGATTGCCGTCCTGCTGCACGCGATCGAGCGCCGATGCGGGCGCCGCCGCCGCTTGCGCGACGTCGCCGGGCGCGGCGCGCAGCACGTCCGCGACCTGCTGTTGCCACGCCGGAAAGATCATCCGCACGTTGCCGAACTGCTCGCCGCCTTGCGCGGCCGGATTCCACCGATAGACGATCGTGCCGCCGCGAATGAACGGCGAATACAGATGCTCGGGCGTTTGCGGCAGCGGCCGCCCGTTGATCGGCAGCCATGCGAGCGTGAGCCAGTCGTAGCGGCCGGTGGCGGGCACCGACGGGCTGGAACTCGCGACGACCTGCCAGGTGCCGCGGTTCGCGTAACGCCGACGCGCGTCGGGCACTGCGACGGTTTGCCGTTTCGCGGTATCGAAGTAGGTATTGCCGGTCACGTTTTCGCCGCTGTCCGGGGCCGGCGTGAGGGTGGCGATGACCCACGATGACCCGTCGGCCGAACGATAGTCCGACGGCTGCAGCGTGGCGACGTCGTGCACCATCCGCGTTTCGGCGGCGACGGGGCTCGGCGGCAGATCGGCGGGGCCGGCGACGATACTCGGCATGGACGTTCCTCGGAATCGGGGGTGTATCGGCACGCGCGCCGAACGCGAACGATGTCCGGCGGCGCATGTCGTCCGTCGTAACAACTGTAGAACGCCGCCGCCGGAAACGGAAACCGGCCGCGGCGGCCTCGAGCCGCGCGACGCGCTCACGCGCACCGCCGCTTCGGCTTACCATGCGCATCCTGGGCCCGCACGACGAACACCGATCGGGAGCGAACATGACCGACAGCAAAACCATCACGGAACACTGGACTCACGTTGCCGACCAATGGATCGACTGGGCCGGCAGGCCGGGCCACGATGCGTTCTGGAAGTATCGCGACGGGCTGGCAGCCTACCTCGGCCGCGGCACCGGCCGCGCACTGGAGATCGGCTGCGGCGAGGGACGCGTGAGCCGCGAGCTGAAGGCGCTCGGCTACGACGTGACCGCGAGCGACGCGGTGCCCGCGATGCTCGACGCCGCGCGTCGCGCCGACTCGGCGCACCGCTACGCACTCGCCGATGCCGCCTCGCTGCCGTTCGATCCGGCCAGCTTCGACATCGTGATGGCATACAACGTGCTGATGGACCTCGACGACATGGCGGCCGCGTTGCGCGAGGCACGTCGCGTGCTGAAGCCGGGCGGGCTGCTGTTCGTGTCGCTCGTGCATCCGTTCCGCGATCGCGGCCGTTTCGCGGGGCCGCAGCCCGACGCGCCGTTCGTGCTCGAAGGCACGTATTTCGGCAGCGAGCATTTCGAGGGCGTGGAAACGCGCGACGGGCTGTCGATGCACTTCGCGGGCTGGTCGCTGCCGCTCCGGGCCTACATGGATGCGCTGGAGGCGGCCGGCTTCGCGATCGTGTCGCTGCGCGAGCCGCTGCCCGATCGCGCCGACACGGACACGCTGAAGCAGTGGTCGCGCGTGCCGCTGTTCCTGTGGATCAAGGCGCGGCCGCTGGATTGAAACCGTCGCGGCCGCGCGGCGTGCGGCCTGCGGCACGCCGCATGATCAGCGCGGCAAGACCTTCCGGTAGATCACGAATCCGGTTTTTTCCGCGACGGTGTCGTAGAGCCGCATCGCCGTGCGATTCGTCTCGTGCGTCTGCCAGTACACGCGTTCGGCGCGCTGCGCCTGCGCGGCGTCGTACACGGCTTCGATCAATGCGCGGCCCACGCCCTTGCCGCGTTCGCGCTCGAGCGTGAAGAGATCCTGCAGATAGCAGGTCGGCCCGGCCAGCGTCGTGCTCCGGTGATACAGGAAATGCACGAGCCCGACGAGCCGGCCGTCGCGTTCCGCGACACGCGCATGCACGGGCTCGTAGCCGTCGAAGAAGCGCGACCACGTGAGCTGCGTGATCTCGCGCGGCAGCGCGGTATCGCCGAAGCGGCCGTAGAAGCGGTTGTAGCCGTCCCACAGCGGCAGCCAGTCGTCGAAATCGTCTTCGCGCACGGGGCGCACGGTCAGGCCGGTGTCGGTAGCGTTCATGGTCGCGAACCTCTCGAGGATGGATGGAATGAAGCGTTGCCGGCACGGCCGGAAACGCGCGCAGACATCTACGATAGAAAGTTCGTGGCACCATGTGTAGACCCATGACATCCACACAATCTGGAGCCACGATGGATTACGCGTTGCTGCTGTCGACCTTCGAGCGCGAAGCGGGGCCGCACGCGGCCACGCGGATGTCGCAGCAGCAGCGGCTGTACGCGTGCCTGCGCGACGCGATCCTGAGCGGCCGGATCGCCGAGGGCACGCGGCTTGCCGCATCGCGCACGCTGGCCGACGAGCTCGGCATCGCACGCAATTCGGTGCTGTACGCGTACGAGCGGCTCGCATCGGAAGGGTTCGTGACCGGCACGCGGCAGGGCACGGTGGTCGCCCGGATGGGATTGCGCGGGTCGCAGGTCGCCGCCGCGGCGCCCGCCGGCGCTACGGCGGCGCTGTCGCGGCGCGTCGCGCAGGCCGAGCGCGCGACGAGCGGCCTCGACGAATCACTGCCGTTCATGCCGGGCGTGCCGGCCGTCGACGCGTTCCCGCTCGAGCAGTGGCGGCGCTGCGTCGAGCGCGCATGGCGCTCGGCGGGGCCGGCGCAGCTCGGCTATCAGTCCGCGGAAGGCGACGCGGTGCTGCGCGACGCGATCGCCGGCTATCTGCGCGCGTCGCGCGGTGTGCGCTGCGACGCCGCGCAGGTGATCGTCACCGACGGCACGCAGGGCGCGCTCGACCTGTGCGCCCGCGCGCTGGCCGACGCGAGCGACGTCGCATGGATCGAGAACCCCGGCTACCACGGCGCGCGCAACGCGTTTCTCGCGGCCGACCTGCGCGTCGAGCCGATCGGCGTCGATGCGCAGGGGCTCGCGCCGCATCCGGACGACTGGCGCGATCGTCCGCCGAAGCTCGTCTACATCACGCCGTCGCACCAATATCCGCTCGGCGCGGTGATGAGCCTCGAACGGCGGCTCGCGCTCGTCGCGCAGGCGCGCGCTGCCGGCGCATGGATCGTCGAGGACGACTACGACAGCGAGTTCCGTCACCACGGCACGCCGCACGCGGCCGTGCAGGGGCTCGCCGACGACGCGCCGGTGATCTACCTCGGTACCTTCAGCAAGGTGATGTTTCCGGCGTTGCGGCTCGGCTTCATGGTCGTGCCGCCCGCGCTTGCGCAGCCGCTGCGCGACGCGGCGGGCGCACTGATGCTGCAGGGCCGCGCCGTCGAGCAGCGCGCGCTCGCGGATTTCATCGACGCCGGGCATTTCACGCGCCATCTGCGGCGCATGCGCCGCGTGTATGCCGAGCGGCGCGACGCACTGCACGACGCACTGGCGCGGCGGCTGAATACGCGGCTGACGGTGTCGGGCGGCGCGGGCGGCATGCATCTGTCCGCGCGGCTCGACGTGCCGGTGGCCGACACGGAACTGAGCCGCGTCGCGCAGGCGCACGGGCTGATCCTGCGGCCGCTGTCGTCGTTCTGCCTGCCGGGCACCGCGGCGGGTTACAACGGGCTCGTGCTCGGCTACGGCGGCGTGCCGGCCGAGCGGATGGACGGGCTCGCGCGGCGGATCGGCGAGATGATCGACTGTGTGCTGGCCGCGCGGTGACGGCCGTCGCGCCGTGTCGTCGCTACGTCGTTATGCCGTTACGCCGCTATGTCGCTAGGCCGTTACGCCGTTACGACGCTGTGTCTCCACGCCGCTACGTCGCTATGTCGCTATGTCGCTATGTCGCCACGTCGCCACGTCGTTGCATCATTGCATCGGAGCGCGACGGTCCGCTGCTCCGCCTACCCGCGCATCGGCGGATTGAGCCGCGCGAACGCGTCCTGCCGGCGATACGGGAAGTACGGATACGGCGCTTCGATCGCACTCGCCGCATCGAGCTTCGCGACTTGCGCATCGGTCAGCGACCAGCCGAGCGCACCGAGGTTCTGGCGCAACTGTTCCTCGTTGCGCGCGCCGATGATCACCGACGACACGGTCGGGCGTTGCAGCAGCCAGTTCAGCGCGATCTGCGGCACGGTCCTGCCGGTTTCCTCGGCGATCGCGTCGAGCGCGTCGACCACGTCGTACAGCCGTTCGTCGTCGACCGGCGGCCCGAAGCCGGCCGTATCGTGCAGGCGGCTGCGTTCGGGCAGCGGCGCGTGGCGGCGGATCTTGCCGGTGAGCCGGCCCCAGCCGAGCGGGCTCCACACCAGCGCGCCGAGGCCCTGGTCCGCGCCGAGCGGCATCAGGTCCCACTCGTAGTCGCGGCCGACGAGCGAGTAGTAGACCTGGTTCGCGACGTAGCGCGACCAGCCGTGCCGGTCGGCTAGCGCGAGCGATTTCATGATCTGCCAGCCCGCGAAATTCGACACGCCGATGTAGCGCAGCTTGCCCGCACGCACGAGGTCGTCCAGCGTCGACATCACTTCCTCGACCGGCGTGGCCGCGTCGAACGCATGGAGCTGCAGCAGATCGATGTAGTCGGTATCGAGGCGGCGCAGCGCGTCGTCGACCGCGCGGATCAGCCGTGCGCGCGACGTGCCGGCGTCGTTCGGGCCATCGCCGGTCGGCAGGCCCGTCTTGGTCGAGATCAGCACCTGGTCGCGCCGGCCGTGGATCGCGGCGCCGAGCACGCGCTCGGATGCGCCGTCCGAGTACACGTCGGCGGTGTCGAACAGGTTGACGCCGGCTTCGAGGCAGATGTCGACCAGGCGGCGCGCTTCGTCGACGTCCGTGTTGCCCCAGGCGCCGAACAACGGGCCGGTGCCGCCGAACGTGCCTGCGCCGAAGCTCAGCGCGGGAACCTTGAGGCCGGAGCGGCCGAGCGTGCGGTATTCCATGGCGGGTGTCCTTTCGTCGTCGAGGCCGGCGCGAGCGGGCGTCGGCAAGGTGAGCGTTCACTCTAGCGCTTGCGGTTCATCCGGATAATTGGGCAGACTTCGAAAATATCCTTCGGAGGAAGCGAAGAATGCTGCTCGACAACCTCGCGCTGTTCCTGCGCATCGTGGAGAAGGGCGGGCTGGCCGCGGCCGGCCGCGAGGTCGGCCTGTCGCCTGCCACGGTTTCCGAGCGGCTGACGGCGCTCGAGCGCCACTACGGCGCGGCGCTGCTCACGCGCACGACCCGCGCGATCAGCCTGACCGACGAGGGCCGCACGCTGGTCGCGGGCGCGCGGCGCCTGCTCGCCGAGGCCGACGAACTCGAAAGCCGCGTGCGGCTCGGCGCGCAGACGCTGTCGGGGCCCGTGCGGCTGAGCGCGCCGGCCGATCTCGGGCAGGCGCGCGTCGTGCCGGTGGTCGACGCGTTCCTGGCCGAGCACCCGGGCGTCACGGTCGACCTGCATCTCGGCGACGGCTACGTCGATCTCGTCGGGCAGGGGCTCGACTTCGCGATCCGTCGCGGCCAGCTCGCGGACAGCGCGCTGCGCGGCCGCTCGCTCGGCCGCTCGCGCCGCGTGGTGTGCGCCGCGCCTGCGTATCTCGCCGCGCACGGCACGCCGCGGCATCCGGCCGAGCTTGCCGCGCACGACTGCATCGTGATGCGCTTCGGCCAGGAGCTGTATGCCGAGTGGCCGTTCCGTATCGACGACGAACCGAAGCGCGTGACGGTGCGTGGCCGGCGCGTCGCCAACGACGGCGCGCTCGTGCGCGCGTGGTGCGTCGCGGGGCACGGGATTGCGCTGAAGTCGCTGCTCGACGTCGAGCAGGATCTGGCGTCCGGCGCGCTGGTCGAGATCCTTCGCGAGTTCTCGCCGGGCGAGGTCGACCTGCAGATCGTCTACCCGGGCGGTGCGGTGCAGCCGCGGCGCGTGCGGGCGCTGATCGAACGGCTGGCGCAGGCGTTGGCGGCGGGGTGAGCGCAACCGGATCGCGCCGCGGCCGATGCGTTCGCGCGTCAGCGTCCGACGCGATGACGCCAAATGCGGCGTAGTAGCGGAACGGGGCCGCTTCCCCCGCGACAGCGAACGCAAGATCGCCCGCGAAGCGGGTTGTCCACGTTTCGTCATTTAGCTAATATTCAAAACGTCAAACGAGACCGGAACCATGGACGACGTCACCCGCATCAGCGCACTGGCCAACGAAAGCCGTCTGGCCGTGATGCGCTGGCTCAAGCAGCCGCGCAAGCATTTCCCGCCGCAGCCCCACGGCGACTTCGACGAGCTCGGCGTGTGCTGCACGTACATCACCGAGAAGCTCGGCATCGCGCCGGCGACGACCACGCGCCACATGCGGATCCTCGCGGATGCCGGGCTCGTGCGGGCGACGCGCGTCGGCAAGTTCACGTACTACAAGCGGATCGACGATGCGCTGCATCGGTTGGGCCGCGACCTCCTGCAACTCTGATCTTCACAGAGGCAATCGACATGGATGAACTCGCCCTGCTGGCCGATGCCGACCGGCGCGCGCACGCGTATCTCGCCGCGACCGACGAACGGCGCGCCTATCCCGACGCCGCGGCGCTCGCGGGTCTTGCGGCCTTCGACGAGCCGCTGCCCGATGCGGGCCGCCCGGCCGACGACGTGCTGCGCCTGCTCGACGACAAGGGCACGCCCGCGACCGTCGCATCGAACGGCCCGAACTACTTCGGCTTCGTGATCGGCGCGACGCTGCCGGCCGCAGCAGCCGCCGAGCGGCTGATGCTCGCGTGGGACCAGTGCGCGTCGTCGTTCGCGAATTCGCCGGTGGCCGCGACGATCGAGCGGCAGGCCGCGCGCTGGGTCGTCGACGTGCTCGGGCTGCCGGAAGGCAGCGCGGTCGGCTTTGGCACGAGCGCGACGGCCTGCACGCTGGTCGCGCTGGTGGCCGCGCGGCGTGCGCTGCTCGCGCGCAAGGGCTGGGACGTCGACGCGGACGGCCTGATCGGCGCACCCGAGGTGAAGGTCGTGCTCTCGGAGCTCGCGCACATCACCGTGAAGAAGGCGCTGCGCGTGCTCGGCTTCGGGATGAAGCGCCTGATCGTCGCGCCGGTCGACGCGCACGGCCGCATCGACCCCGCGCAATTGCCGCCGCTCGACGACATGACGATCCTCTGCGTGCAGGCCGGCGAAGTGAACACCGGCGAATTCGATCCGTTCGCGGCGCTGATTCCGCGCGCGAAGGCCGCCGGTGCCTGGGTGCACGTGGACGGCGCGTTCGGGCTGTGGGCGCGCGCGTCGTCGAAGCGCGCGCTGACCGACGGCATCGACGGCGCGGACAGCTGGACCACCGACGGCCACAAGTGGCTCAACACGCCGTACGACGGCGCGATGGTGATCTGCCGCGACGCGGCCGCGCTCGCGACCGCGATGAACAGCGATGCCGTCTACCTGAGCGGCGCGCAGGATGCGCAGAAGAACCTGAACCTCGAATTCTCGCGGCGTGCGCGCGGCATTCCGGTGTGGGCCGCGCTGCGTGCGCTCGGCCGCGCCGGCGTGGCGACGATGGTCGAGCGGCATTGCGCACAGGCCCAGCGCGTCGCGGACGGCCTGCGCGCGGCCGGCTACGACGTGCTGAACCGTGTCGTGCTGAACCAGGTGCTCGTGCGCGCCGGCACCGACGACGAGACGATCGCGATCCTTCAGGCCGCGCAGGATTCGGGCGACGTATGGTTCGGGCAGACCGTATGGCAGGGGCGGCCGGCGTTCCGGATCAGCGTGTCGTCGTGGCGCACGGAGGACGAGCACGTCGACCGTCTCGTCGCGTTGCTGACGACGCTGCGCGGCGTGCATGTGGGTTGAGCGGCGGCGAATGCGTCGCGCGCGTGCCGCCGCCGGCTATCCGTATCTGGAGATGTGCAGCTCGTCTGCGTGAAAATGTCGGACAATAACGCGGCATGCGCGCCGTGCCGGCCCGGGCGGCGCGCTCAACCGCAGCATTCACGCCGACGAGATCCCCATGTCCACGACACCTCCCCGGGAGCTGCTGAAAGCCGCCGACATCGCGAAGATGGAACCGACGCGCGCGGTGCATTCGCTCAATCCCAATGCCGTTCGCCTCAAACGACAGCTCAGCGACCTGACCGGCCTCACGCAGATCGGCGCGCACCTGCTCACCCTGATGCCCGGGCACGAATCGGCCGAGTATCACCGCCACCTGTACGAGGAAGAATGCGTGTACGTGCTGTCCGGCACCGGCTCGGTCACGATCGGCGAACGCACGTGCGAAATCGGGCCGGGCGATTTCCTCGGTTTTCCGCGCGGCGGCGACGCACACACGTTGCAGAACACCGGCGAGGTGCCGCTGGAATTGTTCATCCTCGGCCAGCGCCTCGAACACGACGTCTGCGAATACCCGAGAATCGGCAAGCGGCTTTACATCGCCGGCGAGCTCGAGGATTTCGTCGACCTGCCGAAACGGCCGTAGACGGCACGCATCCGCATCGGCCGTCGTCATGCTTATGATGCGGGAACGCCACTGACAGGATTCCACGCCATGGACGCGCCGCATCCGCCGATCAACGCCCCGACCTCCGAAACGGAACCTGAAACCGAAACCGTCGCCGAGCCGCGCGCGTCGCGCGTGCATCGGCCTGTCGCGCTCGTCACCGGATCGACGTCGGGAATCGGCGCGGCCATCGCGCGACGCCTGGCGGCGGACGGCTACGCGGTGATCCTCCATTCACGCAGTTCCGCCGACACCGGTCGTGCGATGGCGCGCGAACTCGGCGCGACCTACGTGCAGGCCGATCTCGCCGACGACGCGCAACGCGTGCGGTTGATTCGCGACGCGCTGGCGGTGCATGGCCGCCTCGACGTGCTGGTCAACAATGCGGGCGTCAGCCGCGTGATTCCGCACGACGATCTCGCCGCCGCGACGCCCGACGTGTGGCGCGAGATGCACGAGATCAACGTGATCGCGCCGTTTCGGCTCGTCGCCGAAGCGCAGCCCGCGCTGCTCGAGGCGGCGTCGGGCGGGCGTGCCGGGTGCATCGTCAACGTCAGTTCGCACGCCGGCGTGCGGCCGAAGGGGGCGTCGATTCCCTATGCGGCGGCGAAGGCCGCGCTGAATCACACGACTCGCTTGCTGGCGCGTACGCTCGCGCCGGCGATTCGCGTCAATGCGGTGGCGCCGGGGCTCGTCGATACGCCGCTGACCGCGGACTGGACCGACGCGCAGCAGCTCTGGCGCGAGCGCGCGCCGATGCGCCGTGCGGCGACGCCGGACGACGTCGCGCAGACGGTTGCGATGCTCGTCGCGTCCGATTATGTGACGGGCGAGATCGTGATGCTCGACGGGGGAATGAACCTGACGTGACCGGTAAAGGCTCTCCAGGTCAGCCGAGGTTCGACCGCAGCCGCGCGAGCGCCTGATCGTGCGTGCGTTCGAACTTCAGCGGCGTGACCGCGATATAGCCTTCGCCGAGCGCGGCCGTTTCCGAATCCGCATCGTCGTCGCGCGGTGCGCGCGCCAGTTTCAGCCAGTGGTATTCGATGTCGCGCGGATCGCGCCCCGACACGATGTCGACGCCTTGCAGCGTGCCGGCGCCCTGGTTCGTCACCTTCAGGCCGCGCACGTCGTCGGCCGGCCGCGCCGGGAAATTCACGTTGAGGCAGGCGTCGCTGTCCCAGCCGGCCGCGACGAGCCGGCGAATCACGTCCGGTGCGTGCGTGAGCGCCGTATGCCACGGCACCGCGTTGCGGTCGACGAACGCCTGGCTCAGCGCGATCGCCGGCACGCCGACCAGCATGCTCGTCATCGCGGCGCCGACCGTGCCGGAGAACACCGTTTCGGTGCCGAGGTTCGCGCCGCGATTGACGCCGGACAGCACGAAGTCGGGCCGCGCGTCCTTCATCAGGTGGCTGACCGCGATCGCGACGCAATCGCCCGGCGTGCCGCGCACGGCAAAACGGCGCTCGCCCTTGCGATGCACGCGCAGCGGTTCGTGCAGGCTCAGCGAATGCGACGTGCCGCTCTGGTCCTCCGCCGGCGCGACGATCCAGACTTCGCGCGCCAGTTGCGTGGCGACCTGTTCGAGCACTTCAAGGCCGGGGGCGTCGAATCCGTCGTCGTTGGTGAGCAGGACGCGGTCGAACAGCGGGCGGGTTTCTTGCATCGGGACGATCCTCGCAGGTAGGTAATGAGAGGGGAAAGGCATCGCGGGTACACCCGCAAGGCTAGCATCCCGTCGCGGCGCATGTTGTGTCGTGTCATGCCGCACCTCAGCGCACCTCAGCGCACCGCACCCCGCACGCGGACACGAAAACGGGCGCATCGCGCGCCCGTCTTCCGGTTCGATGTGCCGCCCGCGTGATCCGATTACCCGAGCAGATGCCGCAGCAGGCCGGCCGACACGACGCCGACGATCACGGTCGGCAGGATCGACAGGCGGGTCGCCGCGATCAGCGTGACGGCGAGCGCGAGCAGGTCGGCCGGGCGCGTCGACACGAAGGCCGGCGCGATTACCGAGATCAGCACGCACCCCGGCACGTTTTCCATCACCGATGCCATTCGCGGGCTCAGCGTGCGGTTGCGCAGCAGCACGTAGCCGAGCACGCGCGACAGGTAGGTGGTCGACGCCATCAGCACGATGGTCGCGACCGTCGCGAAATCAGGCAGCATCGCGCGGCTCCCACAGCAGCGCGGCGATCAGCCCCGCGCACGCCCCGGCCGCGACGTACCACGCGCCGGGCACGGCCAGGTGCGTGCCGGCTGCGACGACAAGGCTCACGAACCACGGGCGGCCCGCTCGCATGCCCTTCCACATTCCGCGCAGCAGCACCAGAAACACGGCCGTAAATGCCATGTCGAAGCCGTACTGCTCGACGTTGCCGATCGTCGGGCCGACCGCCGCGCCGAGCGTCGTCATCGAGATCCACGTCAGGTACAGCCCGGAACAGATGCCCGCGTAATAGGGGACACTGATGTGCGAGGCCGAGCGCGAGCGCGCGTCGGCGAGCGACATCGCCCAGCTTTCGTCGCACATGAAGAACAGCGCCGCGAACGCGCGGCGGCGCGGCAGGCGCCGGATGTATGGCGCGAACGCGGCACCCATCAGGATGTGGCGCGAATTCACGAGGAACGACATCGCGACGATCAGCGCGATATGCGGTGGCGACGTCCACAGATGGATCGCCGCGAATTCGGAGCCGCCGCCGAAGTTCAGGCCCGTCATCATCGGGACCTCGAGCAGGCTCAGCCCTTTTTGCGCGGCCTGTGCGCCGAGCACCAGCGCGAACGGCACGAAACCCAGCATGACGGGCAGCGCCGCGCGCAATCCGCGGCCCATCTCGGCGACATAGGCGGGCTTGTCGCGAAGCCCGGACGACGTTGAAACGCTACTGCTCATTACTCCTCCTTCGGGGGAGTAGGATTGTCTGCTTTTTTGACTCGAATTGGGTTGCGTTGCGGACCAATATTCCTGAGAATTTGGCATCGAACGAGTGATTTGCGATTTTTTTGGAATTTGATGCCAATGAAGCTGGATGCTATCGACCGGCGGATCCTGAGCGCGCTGCAGCGTGACGGCCGCATGCAGAACGTGGAACTCGCGCACGAGGTCGGGCTGTCGCCGTCGCCGTGCCTGCGGCGCGTGCGGCTGCTCGAGGAAGCGGGCGTGATCGAGAAGTACGTGGCCGTGCTGAACCCGGCGAAGGTCGGCAAGGGGCTGACGATCTTCACTCGCGTGTGGCTGAAGGGGCAGGACGCGGAATCCGTGAACCGCTTCGCCGAGGCTGTCCAGCAGATGCCGGAAGTGGTCGAATGCCACCTGATGGCCGGCGACTGCGATTTCCTGCTGCGCGTGGTGGCCGCCGACATCGACGACTACCGGCGCTTCCAGATGGAATACCTGACGCGCATCCCGGGCGTGCTGAGCGTCAAGACCGACATTCCGATGCAGAAGGTCAAGCTCACGTCGGCGCTGCCGACGTAACGCGGGCGGTTGCATGACGACGATTCGGCAAATCGTCACCGGTCGGTGACATTCGGCCGATACACTGGCGGGACGAGCCGCATCGCCGCGCACCGGCTGCATCACGGTGCGGCTTCGATGCGCAAGCAACTAACGGTCAACCGCGAGGCAATCGACGAACACGCGCGCCGTGCGCGATGCGATCCGCCGGGCGGTGCGTCTTTCTTGTCGAGCCATTCATGCAGCCATTCAACAATCCGTGGAATTCGCTGGAAATCGTCAAGCTCGTGCTCGGCGTGCTGACGCCGTTGTCGGTCGCGTGCCTGGGCTGGCTCGTCGCGCGCCGGCTGAAGCGGCTCGAGCTCGTGCAGTGGACCAACCAGCGGCTGATCGAGAAGCGGCTCACGCTGTACGACACGGTCGCGCCACAGCTCAATGCGCTGCTGTGCTTCTACACGTGGATCGGCTACTGGAAGGACATCTCCCCTGACGACGTGATCCGCGCGAAGCGCGAACTCGACCGCACGTTTCACATCTACCGCTACCTGTTCGACGACGACGTGTACGACGCGTATCACACGTTCATCCACGCATTGTTCGAGATGCATACGGGGCCGGGCCGCGACGCTCGGATCCGTTCGCTGATCCACGCGCCGGACGGCGACCGCAGCGTGCACGGCACGTATGAATGGAAGGCGGCGTGGTCCGAGCGGTTCTCGACCGCGAACGTGGCGGACAAGGCCGATGTGGTGCGGCACTACACACGGCTGATGGAGCGGCTGCGCGTGGCGCTGGGCGCGAATCGCTGACGATTGCGCGCGCGCCGCGCGCCAGTACCGGAATTCGCTCCCGCGGGGCGCGGAGCGATTCCCCGATGCGCGATGTGGCCGCGGCTGACATGCTCGCGGTCATCCCGCTCGAGTGAGGTTCGCATGTCGATCGACACGGGTTCTCAGCTGCTCATGGTGCGCCGGCAGGGCATACGCTGGCGCCATCTTTTCGCTGTCGGTACGGTCGAGCCGGACACGATGCCGTTGCCGGTCGAACCCGAGATCGGCGACATCGTCTTCATCCGCGTGACGGTGCGGCCGTTTCTCGAAGTCGCGAGCGCGGCGGCGAGCCGCTCGTCGCGGAAAGCACGTTTCCGCTGTCGCGCGTGACGACGATGTCGCGGTTTCTCGCACGCTCGGATCGCGGCGCGTGCGTGATCGCGCGATTGAAGCAGCCGCCCGACGCCGCGCGGCGGCACGGCCTCGTCGACGTGGCAATGCGCCGGATCGGCGTGCTCTATGACACGGGTTTCAATCTCGCGTCACGCCGGCAGTTCTGCTCGCGTCTCGTGCGGGAAGTCGTGCGTGACGCGACCCGGATCACGCATCGTGCAGTTGCACCCGCAATTAACAATTCGGTCACGAATTTTCGTACGTGATCTAAATACATGCGAAATGTCTGTCTGTAGCATTCGGCGCTTGAGTTAAAGCTGGCGAGTGCCTCGCCGGCGAGGTCCGAATGTGTTCCATGCGAGTAGATCCTATGCAAGTCGTCGGCCGTCGTCGCGTCGAAATCGGTAACGTTGAGGCGACGCGGTCACCCGGCGCCTGTTTGTATGTCGTGTCGCGTGGAGCAAGCGTGGCGCCGAGGGCCCGTCACGCATTGTGCGTTGCCCTGATCTGCGGCGGTGCTGCGGGCCTGTTCGGGTCGGCACATGCGCAAGTCCCGGACGCGGGTCGCGCGATGCGCGACATCGAGGCGCCGCGTCCGGATCTGCCGGCGGAAACCACGCCCGAGCTGACGGTACCGCCGTCTCAAGAGGCCGCCGAGAGCGCGCCGGAGTCCGGGCCGCGCGTGTTCGTTCGCGCGTTCGCGCTCGACGGCAATACCGTGTTCGCCAGCGACAAACTGCTGCCGCTCGTCGCCGATCTGGCTGGCGGCACGTTGAGTTTCGCGGAACTGCAACGCGCTGCGGGGCGCATCACCGCGTACTATCGCCGCCATGGCTACGTGCTTGCACGTGCATACCTGCCTCGCCAGGACATCGACGACGGCGTCGTGCGTATCGAGATCGCCGAAGGGCGCTACGGCGAAATCAAGATCCAGAACCATTCGCGCGTGTTCGGCGTCGCGCTGCGCCAGCCGCTCTCGGCGCTGCGTCCGGGCGATGTCGTACGCGGGCCCGATCTCGAGCGCCGCCTGTTGCTGCTCGACGACCTGGCCGGCGTCAGTGCGCGTGGCACGTTGCGTCCGGGCGAAATGCCCGGCACCACTGATCTCGTCGTCGACGCCGACAAAGGGCCGCTCGCGTCCGGATCGCTCGAATTCGACAACTTCGGCGACGTAGCGCTCGGGCGCTACCGTCTCGGCGCCAGTGTCGACGTCAATTCACCGCTGCGGCTCGGCGATCGCCTGAGCGTGCGTGGGCTCCTCAGCAACGGGTTGCAGCGCTACTACCGTGCCGCCTACCAGGTACCGGTCGGGCCCGCGTCGACGCGGGTCGGCGTCGCGTATTCGTCGCTGCGCTACCGGCTCGGCGGCGCTTTTTCCGATCTCGAATCTCAAGGCCGCGCGAGCGTGCAAACCGCGTACGTGACGCAGCCACTCGTGCGCGCGCGCAACCTGAGCGTCACCGCGCAGATCCAGTACGAAAACAAGAACCTGCGCGACGACTACGGCATATTCGACGTCCGGCGCGACAAGAACGTCGGCCTGTGGACCTTCGGCGTCAGCGGCAATAGTCAGGACGGCTTGCTGGGCGGCGGCCGCAACGGGTTCTCGGTGATGTTCGGCATCGGACGGCTGCGCAACAACGATCCGTTCGGGGCGGATACGTGGAAGAAGTCGATCGGAAGTTTTGCCAAGCTGAATGTGAGCGCGCTGCGTGTGCAGGCGCTGGGGCGCCGGTTCGAGTTGTACACGCAATTCAGCGCGCAGCTTGCATCGCACAACCTCGATGAATCGGAGAAGTTCAGTCTTGGCGGCCCGTACGGCGTGCGCGCGTATGCGCTCGGTGCCGGCAGCGGCGACCAGGGCTGGCAGGCCAGCGCGGAGTTGCGTTATCTCGTCGCGCCGGGGTGGCAGGTCAGCACATTCGTCGATGCCGGGCGCGTGCAGGACAACAAGCACCCGTGGACGCACGAACGAAACATGCAGAACATGCAGGCCGGTGGCATTGGCGCGAGCTGGTACGGCGCGAAGCGCCAGGTGACGCTGACGGCCGCGTGGCCGCTCGGCGCGGCGTTCGGTTCGCCGACCCCCGCGCCGAGCGTATGGGTTCAGGCCGCTCAGTATTTCTGAGCAGGCGTGATCGGTCCGTCCAGAAAGGCGGGGCTTCCACAACAAATTAAAGAGGATACCAAAATGAACAGGGCCTATTCATTGGTATGGAGCGAAGCGCAGGGTGGTTGGTGCGCGGTCGGGGAAACGGCGCGCCGTCGCGGCAAGTCGAGCGGCGGCAAGCGTCTGCTCGCGGCGGGCGTGTCGCTGCTGGGGCTGGTGGCGTCGGGTGCGCCACGACGCCAAGACCGAACTCCAGCACGAATGGCTGACCGAGATGGCCGACGACGGTCGCGCCGCGTGGGTCGAAAACGGCCACGCATGCGCACAGCAACGCAAGCGTCAGCGCGGCAAACACGGTCGCATGACGTGCACGCACGCAGCCGAGCGCGGCCGCGACGACGAGATAGAACAGCATCTCGTACTCAAGCGTCCAGCCGTTGAGATTCAGCGGCCCCCAATGGCCGTTTTCCTTTACGTACGGGATGAACAGCAGCGACTTGACGAGATAGTCGGGCGCCGCCGTCGTCGTGTTCAGCCAGTGAGGACGCAGCAGCGCGATCGCGTAGATGCCGAGCGTCGTCACCCAGTAGAGCGGCACGATCCGGATCAGGCGCTTGACGAGAAAGTCGCGCCCCTCGTGCGGCGCGACGCACGACATGATGAAGCCGCTGATCACGAAGAAGACGTCGACGCCGGCCTGCCCGGACGGCAGCACGTGCAAGTGATAGGCGACCACCGCGAGCGCGGCGAGCGCCCGTGCGGACTGGATGTTCAGGTAGATCGGCTGGCGCCGGATGTTTGCGATCACATGTACCTCCGAACCGTGCGCCGCGAAGGCGAGATGGCGGACGGAGGCACGTGCGCTTCGACACCGCTTGCGGCGCCGCTATCGGCGCCCGGCACGGACACCGACCGACCTGCCCGGCGTACCGGGCGCGCGAAACCGACGAACTGCATCGCGCACAGCAGCGACACGCTCGACAAATGGCGCGTGTAGCTGCCGAGATCGGGCTCGAACAGCATCGACACGGCGACATGCCCGATGACGAGCGACGCGAGCACGTCGCGGGCCAACAGGCCGTCGCCGGGCGCGCGCCGCCACGCGGCGGCCAGCGCGATCCACACAAACCCCTGCATGGCGATTTCCTTCGGCCCGGGCGAGAACAGCATCGGCAGATTCAGCCGCAGCGGCGAGCACGATGTCGGCCGGGTTGCGGCCCTGGCGCAGCAACTGCGTCAGGTCGAGCGGATGCGTTACGCCGTCGCGCACGAGCGTCATCCGGCTCTGATCGGCGGCCGGATTCAGGCCGCCTGCGCGGCCGAGCGCTTCATAGAGCGTCATCGGCACGTCGTTGACAGGCTGGTTGCCTGGCGCGCGGACTTCGCCGTCGATATAGACCTGCTTCGAACGGAACGACGCGACGCGCAGCGTGACCTGCGGATTGCGGTAGGCGCGCGCGAGCGCATCGGCGACGCGCGTGCGCGCGGCGTCGGCGGTGAGGCCCGCGACGTGAACCCGGCCGGCGAACGGGAATGCAAGATCGCCGTTCTGGTCGACGACGAAACCGGTGACGGGATCGGCGGCGTGCGGCGCGTTCGGCGCTGCCGCGCCTTGCGCGGCCGCCAGCTCGGGGTGATCCCATACGGTGATCTGCAGCACGTCGCCCGGGCCGATCCGGTAAGCGCCGGGCGACGCCGTCAGCAGATCGGCCTGCGCGGCCTGTTGCCGTGCCGCCTGCGCCTTCAGTTGGCGAATCAGGTCGGGGCCGATTTTCCGGATCTCGTAATGCGGCGTTTCACCATCGGGCCGGGCATCCGCCGCGGAAGACGGGGGCGATTCGGCCATGCGCATGCCGGGGGCGAGCGCGCAGGCGGACAGCGCGACGCTGAGCGTCGCGATCGACAGGATCGGCAACAGGCGGGCGCCGCGCGGGCGCGCGGCTCCGGGCCGCACGTTTGCGGCGGATTCCATAGGCATGGCTTTCTCCAGGGATGGGCGCCGTGCGGCGGCGCCCCGCGCGTGATCAGTACGCGTTGTGATGTGTCCAGCCGGACGTGATCGTCGCGGCGACGATGCGCATGTCGAGTGCGAACGACCAGTTGCGCAGGTAATGAAGATCGGCTTCCACGCGGCGCTGCATCTTCTCGATGCGGTCGGTTTCGCCGCGCAGGCCGTTGATTTGCGCCCAGCCGGTGATGCCGGGCTTGACGCGATAGCGATGGATGTAGCCGTCGACGATCGTGTGATACAGGTCGTCGTGTTCGAGCGCGTGCGGACGCGGGCCGACGACGGACATCTCGCCGCGCAGCACGTTGATGAACTGCGGCATTTCATCGAGGCTCGTGCGGCGCAGGAACGCGCCGATGCGGGTCACGCGTGGATCGTTGGGCGTCGCTTGCCGCACGCCGCCGTCCGCGTCGGCATGCATGTGCATCGTGCGGAACTTGTAGATCGCGAACGCCTTGCCGTTCGCGCCCTTGCGCAACTGGCGGAACAGCACGGGGCCGGGCGAAGACAGCCGGACGGCCAGCGCGATCGCGAGCAGCAGCGGCGCCGTGCCGACCAGCACCGCCGCCGCAAACAACCGATCGAAAATCGCTTTCTGAAGCAGCGCGCGGGGCGACAGCGGAGAGGCGACCAGGTTGATCGCCGGCGCACCCACCAGATCGACCATCGCGCCGTCGAACATCGCGAGCTGGCTGACGTCGGGTACGAGGCGGACGTCGACGAGGTCGTGCCGGAATGTATCGAGCACGCGAACGATGGCGCTGGTTTCAGTGATCGGCAGCGCGATCCAGACTTCCGGAATCGCATGCGCCCGCACGTGCGCGGCGAACGCGTCGAGCGTCGAAAAGGCTTCGATGCCGTTCGCGCCGGGTTGTGCGGAGCGGTCCGGATCGAGCACGGCTGCCGCGCGATAGCGCGCCGACGGCGATTGCGCGATCCGTTCGAGCACGGCGACGCAATGTGCACCGCCGCCGACGATCGCGACTGGCCTGGTGCGTTCGCCCACGTGGACGATCCGTTCGACTGTCGCGCATACGGCGAGCCGAAACGCGACGAGTGCGATGCCGCTTGCCGCCGCCCAGAGCAGGAATCCGCTCGGCGGCACCGGCAACGCGCCGCGCATCGCGAACATGACGATTGCCGATCCGGCGAGCGCGAGCAGCCATGCCGAGACGGTAAGGAATACGATGCGACCGGTCGCGCGATCGCGCGGTATGCGCGCCACGCCGAACGCCGGGAACAGGATCATCGCGAACACTGCCGTGCTCGCGACGATCGCCACGTTGTCGGACGGATCGATGCCGTCGCCGGGAGAAAACCAGGCTGCCGCCGCGGCGCCGAGCGCGATCAGCGTGATGTCGACGATGCGCGTGAGGAACCCATGGATCGCCGACGGAGCGGCGGCGCGTTGCTGTTCGAGTGCCGTATGCATATACCTTCGCTACCGATGTATTCGATGCGGCGTCCGTCGCCTCGCGCAGGACGCAACGAGCCGTACCGCGCCGGGATAAATCCGGGCGGTGCCGTTGCTTCCGTTTCACGGGAGTGGTTGACGAGGGGAAGGGACGCTGCCTGCCTTAGAGGTCGATCGCGTGCATCGCATTGGCCGGATTTTTGATACGGACGGGTCCGTGCCGGGGAGGGCGATGCGTTGGATTCGACTCAACCCATGGCAATTTTGGGTAACCTGGGATGCGATTTAAATGGGACGAGTATTAAATGCGGTCGTCATCAATTGATACACGTACTAATGCGATGCGAGGGAGTTTTCGCGATGCGTGTGTTGCGAACGACCGGGCATCGATCGCACGGGTTGTCGGCGCCGTGTTTGCGCGAGCATGCCGGCATGCTCGATGCATGGACGATATGTGGTGCCGCGATGGGCCTACATGCTTGGCGGGCGGTGGGATGTGTCGCGAGCGCTTCGGCGTCTTCGAATGACGGACGACGTGATTTGCCGTCGAGATGGCCGGTGATTTTCGCGGAGGAGGGTTTGAATCAGGACATCAAATCGTGAAAATGACGGGGGGCGAGGCCGTCATCGATCGCGTTGAATGCGGGCACGGGTATCACGGCAGGTGCGTGCATACGCCTGCGCCCATTGGCGAGATGCATGTGCGTGCCGCGCATCGACGCGCGGCATCATTGCCCCGGCCGTCGCTCAGCCCTTCGCGACGACGTCGATGCGCAGCGCTTCGCCGCCGGCGACGATCGCGAGCAGGCGATCGACGTTCGGGTGTGCGCCGGGGCGGTTGCGCGCATCGGCGGTGTGCTCGGCGAACACGGCCAAGCCATGCTCGGCAGCCTTCGCGTCAAGCGTGCCGAATGCCTGCTTCAGGTAGTGGTACACGGCGAGCGAACCCTGTTTGCCGGGCTGGTTCTCGATGGTGGCGACCACGTCGCCGTTCGCGCCGACGAGATCGATGCGTGCGATGCCGTCGATGGCCGGCAATTGCGCGAGGTTGTCCTTGAATACTGGGGTAGCTTGAATCACTGAAAACACTCCGTCGGTTCGGTCATGGGCCAATGAGGGTGGCCGGCCGTATCTTATCCGATCGGCCGTGGCGTACCGGCCGGCGCGGCCGCGTCGCGCGAGCGCTCGATGTCGGGGCTGCGATACGCGTGCTCGGGAATCTCGGCGAGCCGCGACGCGTGCACCTGATGCGGCGCGAGTCCATAGAACTTCTGGAAGCTCATGATCAGCGGCGACCATTTGTCGGGATCGATGCGGTCCGGATGGCCATCCATCAGCAGGTCGGGATGCACGTGCACGCGCTGGATGCGCAGCTCGAACAGCGTGATCTTGCCGCGCAGGTCGGGTGTTTCGTCTGCGAGGCCGTGCGCGGCCGCGACGACCGATTCCAGGTGAACCGGGCATTCGAGCGCGCGCGGCGGCGACACGGTTTGCGATGCCGCCTCGGTAAGCCCGGCCGTGCCGAACTTGTCGGGTTCGTAAACATAACCCTTGGCCCGCTTTCCGTCGGGCACCGGACAGGTGCCTGTCGTGCGCGCGATCCGGTCGACCGCGTGCGCCTGCGCCGGCGACGGCAGGTTCAGCACGCATTCGCCGGTGCGCAGCAGGTTGCGGGTGGTCTGCGAGCTGGCGGCGATGCCGATCACGCCGCGCCAGCCGAGCCAGAACGCGGACGAGATCGGCGCAAGATTTGCTGTGCCGTCCTCGTTCAGCGTGCTGACCAGCACGACGGGCGTGCCGAAATAGAGGATGTTCGGTTCGGTGACGCGATGCGGAGCGTTCATGGTCGGGGCCTTCGTTTCGTTGGCGGGTCAGTCCGCATGCTGATCCCGTCGCGGCCGCGCGGCGCTCCGATTCTTGTCGTGTCATCCGGAGGGGCGGCGCGACGGAGGAACGGGAATTGCGCGTCATGCGCAGGCGGCGCACGGCAGGCGTCGGCCATTGCGACGGCGGGTTTGCGCGTCCGCGCGCCGGCATCGCGCCGGCTTTTCCGCTACAGTAGGACATCGCCGATCGCACCCGCCGACCCGGCGCGATCACGTTCCAGAATTGCACATGAGGGCACCGATGCACACCCCGCAACGCTATTCCGAAGAAGCGCCCACGCGCGCGGAAGTCGACGCACTCGCCGGCGCGACGGTCATCGAATTCGGCGCGAACTGGTGCGGGATCTGCGCGGGCGCGCAACCCGCGATCGTGGCGTCGTTCGCGGCACACCCCGCCGTGCGCCACCTGAAGATCGAGGACGGCCCGGGCCGCCCGCTCGGCCGTTCGTTCCGCGTGAAGCTGTGGCCGACCCTGGTGTTCCTGCGCGACGGCGTCGAGGTCGCACGCGTCGTGCGCCCCGCCGATGCACAGCAGATCGAAGCCGACGGCTTCGCCGCGCTGGCCTGAAGGCATCGCCATGCAACAGGCCATCACGCACATCGCCGTCGACACGCGCGGCAGCGGCCTCGTCGAATTCACGCCGCAGGTGCGCGCGTTCGTCGACCAGCAGTCGATTCGCACCGGCCTGCTCACCGTGTTCTGCCGCCATACGTCCGCCTCGCTGCTGATCCAGGAGAACGCGGATCCGTCGGTGCAGCGCGATCTCGAACGCTACTTCGCGACGCTCGCGCCCGAGGACGACACGCGTTACGAGCACGACACCGAAGGCGCCGACGACATGCCCGCCCATTTGCGTACGGCACTCACGCAGGTGCAGCTGTCGATCCCGGTCGAGCACGGACGCATGGTGCTCGGCACCTGGCAGGGAATCTATCTGTTCGAGCATCGTCGCGCCCCGCATCGTCGCGATATCGTGCTGCATCTGATCGGCGAGTAGGCGCGGAACCGCGCCACGGGCGGTCAGAGGGTCCGCCCGTCACGCGTCGCGGCCACGCTCAGCCGAGCAGCTTCTCGACGAGCGCGCCAAGTTCGCGCAGGTGAACAGGCTTCGGCAGGAATTCGTCGAACACCCGCTGGTTCTCGCGCAGCGCGGCCGATTCATATGCGCTGACACCGACAATGGACGGAAACTTTCCGTCGTCGTCCGGTTGCGCGACCATCCGGATGCGGTGCGCGACTTCGAAGCCGCTCAGGTCGGGCAACTCGAGATCGAGCACGACGAGGTCGTAATGCGTGTCGCCGAAACGGGCGACGCCTTCCTGGCCGGTGCCGCACAGATCGGCGTCGAGGCCGAGCGCCGACAGCATCGCGCCGAGCGTTTCGCGCGCGTTGTCGTTGTCGTCGACCACGAGCGCGCGGCGGTTGCGGTGCGTGGCGGCGGCCGGCCACGCCGGCGCGTCGCCGGCCGTTTCGCCGGCATCCGGCACCTCGGCAGGCAGCGTCACGACGAACTCGCTGCCCTCGCCGACGACGCTGCGCACGTCCACGTGGCCGCGCAGCGTCGTCACGATCTCGCGCACGACGGCGAGCCCCATCCCGATGCCGTCCACATGCAGGCCGACCGCGTCGTTCGCGCGATAGAACGGCTCGAAGATCTTCGACAGATGCTGCTTTGCGATGCCGGCGCCCGTGTCCCGCACGACGAGTTTCAGTTGCCGGCCGGCCGGTGCGTCGACGAGCATGACCGATACGTCGATCGATCCGTCGACGGTGTATTTCACCGAATTCTCGATCAGGTTCGACAACACCTGACGCAACAGCTTGCGATCGGAGCGGATCGCGAGGTCGCGAGGCTCGACGCGCTGTGCGACGGCGATCCGCTTGGCCGCGATCTTCTCGCGCAGCGGATCGAGCACCTCGGCGAGCAGCGACGCCATGTCGACGGTTTCGGTTTCGGCGAGGCGCTTGGTCGAGCGCAGCTTGATGTAGTCGGTCAGGTCCTTGACCAGCGCTTCGAGCGACGACGCGGAATTTTGCAGCCGCCGGATCGTCTTCAGGTTCGCGTCGGATTGCGGCCGCGCGAGCAGGATCTCGATCGATCCGCAGATCGCCTGCAGCGGGGTGCGCAGTTCATGGCTGACCATCCCGAGGAACGCGTTCTTCGCCTCGATCATCTCGAACGCGCGATCGGATGCCTTGCGCTCCGCATCGAGCGCCGCGTCCTGTCGTTCGAGCAGGTCGTCGCGCGTGCGCATCGTATAGAACAGCAGCAGGAACAGCGCGCACAGGATCACGCCGAGGATGATGCCGAGCGACAGGATCGCCCGCTGCTTTTCCTTCAGCTGATGGAACGTGAAGTCGCGCTGCGCCATCTCGATCGCGCGGAAGTAGTTCGCGAGGCCGTTGACCTTCGGCCAGTACGCGTTGACGTCGTCGATCACGTGTGGCGCATCGTTCCGCGCATCGCGCAGCAGCGGCACGTCGTGCTTCAGGCGCGCCATGAATGCGCCGAGCACCGCGATTTCGGCACGCGCGCGCGGGATGCGCAGCCAGTATTCGGACACTTCGGACGGCCGCTGCAGGAACCCGAACGACACCGACAGGCTGTCGAGCTGCATCTGAACGTGGTCGAAGTCGTCGTCCACGTGCGTCGAGTAGAGGATCAGTTGCCGGTCGAAGCGCGCATACGCGTTCCGGTATTGCGCGGCGGTCCAGAACACGCCTTCGCGCGGCCCCTCGAGCACACCCTCGTTGACCGACGTCGCGAGCAGGTCCCACAGCAGGAATGCCCACGCGGCGAATCCCAGGATCCACAGCGATCCCAGGACCAGGATGATTTTTCTGTTCTTCCACCGCCCGCGCATCATGCCGCGCGCTTACTTCACGGTCAGGCCGATGATCTGCCACGCGAACTTGGCTTCGCCGAGCGGCGTCTTCAGCTCGTCGGGGTACTGGTCGCGCGGATACATGATCCACAGCGGGCCGTAGTTGTCGTTGCCGAGCACCTTGCCGTTCATCGTGCGCGCGAGGATCACGCCGTACTTGTCGGCATCGGACACGGGGATCGTGAACGTGTATTCGTCGATGCAGCGGAACTCGATCTGCGTGCCGTGCGCGTCGACGGTCTTCAGCACGTCGGACAGGCGCGGGCCGGTGAAGGTCGCCTTCGGCGTCCAGCTCGTCGACGTGACGATCGTGTGCTGCGGCAGCGCCATCAGCGCCTGCTCGGTAAAGACGAACACCGTCTTGCCGGGCTGGTTGCTGCGGCCGATCTTGCCGTCGACGGTGAACGTGAACGACGCGGCCCAGCTCGCGGCGGCGATGCCGAGCAGGCCGGCGGTGAGCAGGCTCTTGATCCAGATGGTCGAAATTCGCATGTCGGTCCCTTCGTTCGTGTGCGCGTGGTGATGGGTTTTCGGGGGGGCTCTCAATTCGCGGCGGCGACCGCGGCCGGCGCCGGCTGCGTGAGCTTCAGTTCGCGGGCGACTTCGGCGAACAGGATCGGCAGGCGCACCGGCTTCTCCTCGCAGCGCGCGTTGTAGTGCGACACGATGTGCGCGATTTCGTCCTCGCTCGCCTCGCCGGTGGAGATCTTGCCGGTCAGCAGGAAGATCGGCGCGCCGCCGTTTTCGCTCGACCGGATGCCGCGCACGAGCTCGGCCGCGGTCTCGTCGCCGAGCATCCAGTCGAGGATGTAGGCGTCGAAATCCTCGAGCTCCAGCGCCTTGCGGAACGACGCGCCGTCGTAGTACGGAATCGCGTTCACGCCTTTTTCGAGGAAGTATTCGCATACGGTTTCGGCGACGTCCTGCGAATCGTCGACCACCGCGATCCGCGCCGCGTAGACGGTCGGCTGGCTCGAGCGCAGTTCGATCACGTCGACCGGATAGAGGCGGCCTTCGCGCGCGTGCTGGCGTTCGGTGACGATCCATTCTCCCTGCCACTGCAGCGCGACGAAATCCGTGTCGATCTGGCTGCTGGCCTTCGCCGAGATCGCCGCACGGCAGCGAAAGCGGCGCGACTCGATCACGAGCGTCGCATCGATCATCTCGGCGGCGGCCGGTTGCGTGCCCTTGTCGTCGAGCAGGATCGCGGGCGGCACGCCGAAGTGCGTCGCGATGTCCTGCAACTGCGACAGGTTCCACGGGATCAGGCCTTTCATCTTGCGCGTGACGACCGAGAAACTGAGGCCGAGCACGTTCGCGATCGTGGTGTTGTGACTGCGCGGCGGAATGCCGTTGCGCGTCAGCAGATCGTGCACCTTGGTGGCGGTGATGAGATCGACGTTGGCCTGCTCGCTATTGGGCATCTCGATGGGGTCTCCTGGGTTTGAGCGACGAAGAGCATATTCAAAAGTGACGCAATACGCAAACTTTGAAAATGCGAATCACCTTGACATGCCATTTTTCTCCATTATTATTGCTCACCGCGTCACTATTGTTTGTCGCGTCAGGTTTGGGGGCCGGTGTCGACACATTCGGCCCGGCGAAACGCGGCAGCCAGCGCGTGACTGAACGATTCGAAGAGAGCCACAGAGAGCCTGAGAGAGCCTTGGACTGCGTGTCGGCGTGGGTGAATTGTATTCGCCTCGCCGCGCGCAAGCCGGGTACGCGCCCGCGCGGGCGGGATAGCGCGAAGCAGTGCGGCGCAAATAAAACATGAGGAAAGTGGAAACGGTTCGCCGTTTGCCGGCGCCGCGGCTGCTGCTGTCGGCCGCTGCGCGCAGGGGCTGTCCGTCATTGGCAGCACGATGTCGTGGATCCACGTGAAGGACCAGACGCAGTCGTCGACCTTCACGTACCGGTCGGTCGCGATTCCGCTCGGATCGAGGCGGCTTTCCAGTGGGAATCGACAGGAGGCGGCCCACCCGCGAGGCAGTGCCGACCTCACGCAGGCCTCGCCGGTCTGCTGCGTCGCCAGATCAGCCTTCCCGAAAAATCCCGCTATACGCGCTCAATGCCGGTACCCCGCCAAGGTGCGCATACAGCACCTTCGACCCTGGCTCGAATTCCCCGCGCCGCACCTTGTCGATCATTCCGTGCATCGATTTCCCTTCATAGACGGGATCGGTCAGCACGCCTTCCAGTCGCGCACACAGACGAATCGCGTCCAGCGTGCCATCGTTCGGCAGTCCGTATTCCGGCCCGGCATAGCGCGTGTCGAGCACGACGTCCTTCTCTTCGATATCGCGCCCCAGGCCGACCAGTTCGGCCGTATGCCGCGCGATGCGCGTGATCTGTTCGCGCGTCTGCTCCGGCTTCGCCGACGCATCGATGCCGATCACGCGATCCGCGCGCCCGTCGGCCGCGAAGCCGACGACCATCCCCGCCTGCGTGCTGCCCGTGACCGAGCAGACCACGATGTAATCGAACTTGAAGCCAAGCTGTGCTTCCTGCTCGCGCACTTCTTCCGCGAAGCCGACGAACCCGAGTCCGCCGAGCGGATGCTCGGAACACCCGGCCGGAATCGGATACGGCTTGCCGCCCGCCTGCCGCACGCTCTCCATCGCTTCTTCCCAGCTGCGGCGAATGCCGATGTCGAAACCGTCGGCGACGAGCCGCACATCGGCGCCCATCATTCGTGACAGCTGGATGTTTCCGACGCGGTCGTACACCGGATCCTCGTAGTTGACCCAATGTTCCTGCACGAGCACGCACTTCATCCCGAGATGCGCGGCGACGGCCGCGACCTGGCGTGTCTGGTTCGACTGCACGCCGCCGATCGACACGAGCGTGTCGGCGCCTTGCGCAAGCGCGTCGGGGATCAGGTATTCGAGCTTGCGCGTCTTGTTGCCGCCGAACGCGAGGCCGCTGTTGCAGTCCTCGCGCTTCGCGTACAGCTCGACCTTGCCGCCGAGATGCGCGCTCAGGCGCTTGAGCGGCTGGATCGGCGTCGGGCCGAACGTGAGCGGATAACGGGGGAAACGTTGCAGGTTCATCGACAGTCTCCGAAAGACGGTGGGCAGGAAATCGGATCGGTCGCGTGCGGCCGGTGCGCCGTGTCCCGATGCAAAGATGATAGGCAGGACGCCGGGAAATGAGCTTGCGAAATAAATGATGAACGCCTACGTTATCGATGTAGAAAAGCAGAGGCATATAATTTTGGTTCGCAGAATCGATCGGAGACGCAATGAAATTAGATCGCAGCAGCGCCGCCCCCGCCGATGCCGCGCCGGCGCTCGATCGCATCGACCGCGCGATCCTGCGGCAGCTGCAGCAGGACGCGTCGATCTCGAACGTGAGCCTCGCCGCGAAGGTGAAGCTGAGCGCGCCGGCATGCCTGCGGCGCGTCGAGAGGCTGAAGGAGATGGGGTTGATCCGCGGCATCGTCGCGTTGCTCGATCCGAAGCCGCTCGGTGCCGGGATGCTGGTCGTGATCGGCTTCGTGCTCGATCGTTCGACGCCGGAGGCGTTCGCCGAATTCGAGAAGGCCGCGCAGAAGGTGTCAGGGTGCGTCGAGTGCCACGTGGTGACCGGCGAATTCGACTACTTCATGCTGGTCCGCACGCGCGACAACGAGAGCTTCAATCGCTTGCACGCCGAACAGCTGCTGTACCTGCCCGGCGTCCGGCAGGTGCGCTCGTTCATGGTGCTCAAGGAGATTTTGTCGACGCATGCGCTGCCGGTTTAGTGCAGCGGGATGTGGATGGCGTACTCACTTCGCTTCGACTCCTATCGCTTGCGCTGTCTGGGGTCGATGCCGTTTTGCTCGAGTAGCTTTCGCAGTCGTGCGTTATCGCCCCACAACGTTGCGAACGCGATCACTATCATCAGGGTGGGAAACCATTCGCCGGTCGCGGCGATGATGGTCCATCCTACGGCGGTGCAAATCAGCGCCGTGACGATGAGGAGCAAATGATCCACAATCCACTTCATCGTGTACTCCGGATTGCAGTGTTTGCCTTCAACCCGAGATAGCTATGCGGCCGGGCGCGAGAACTTCAGGATGCCGCAGGATTTGCGCCATGATCAATGGATGAACCGCAAGGCGATGGCGCGCGCCCCATTGCGCAACCGCCAAGGACAGGTCGGTTCCCCGTTTGCCGATGCCGCATGCCGATGCAGCATCTGTCGCGACCATCAGGCTACCAATGACCGCGCCCAGATAGACGCTGGCGAGGATCGCCCCAACGACGGTTGCTACTTCGAGTTTCGTGGTCGCGCCAAACCAAACAATTCCGCGACCGTCGCATCCGGACCTAGTGTCTTGAGCGCGCCCATCATCGTGCTGACACTCGCCACCGCGGTTTGCAGGGTCGCAAACAGCGTTGTGGGAACGGGCATATGCAGCGCGGTCATGTTTGCTTGAAACGCTTCGGAAAAGCTCGAACATCTCGGTGTTGGCACGGGCAATTCTCCTGACGAATGGACTTATTCTACCTATTCGTCTTCGCCCGCCATCTCGAAAATGGGCGCTACATGGCGCGCTCAGCGTTGCCACGGCGCCGCGCCCGGCTGCTGCCGCACCGTCTTGCCGAGCCGTTCGCGCGCAGTATCCAGCGCCGCCGCATCGAGTTCCCCGTCATCAGCCAGCGCCTTCAGCGCGGCGAGCACGATGCTCGCGCGATCGACTTCGAAGAACGCGCGCAGCGCGTCGCGCGTGTCGCTGCGGCCGAACCCGTCGGTGCCGAGCGTCACGTAGCGGCGCGGCACGTACGCGCGGATCAGTTCGGGCACCGCACGCACGTAATCGGTCGCGGCGATTACCGGGCCATGCGTTCCTTCTAGCATCCGCGTGACATACGACGATGCCGATCCGTCGCCGAGCCGCGACAGCCGTTCGGCTTCCATCCCGTCGCGCTGCAATTCGCTGAAACTCGTGACGCTCCACACGGCTGCATCGATATTCCAGTCGTCCTTCAGCATCCGCTGCGCGGCGAGCACTTCGCCGAGAATCGCGCCCGCGCCGAACAACTGCACGCGCGCCGTCGCGTTCACTGCGGACGGCAGCCGATGCATGCCCTTCAGGATGCCTTCGCGTCGTGCGGCCGGATCGTCGTCGGGCATCGACGGCTGCGCATAGTTCTCGTTCATGACGGTCACGTAATAGAACACGTCACGCTGCTGTTCGACCATCTCGCGCATGCCGGCATCGATGATCGTCGCGACTTCGTACGCGAACGCCGGGTCGTAAGCGCGGCAGTTCGGAATCGTCGACGCCGTGAGATGGCTGCTGCCGTCCTGATGCTGCAACCCTTCGCCGCCGAGCGTCGTGCGCCCGGACGTCGCGCCGACGAGGAAGCCGCGCGAGCGCTGGTCGGCGGCGGCCCAGATCAGGTCGCCGATCCGCTGGAAACCGAACATCGAGTAGTAGATGTAGAACGGCAGCATCGGCAGGTCGTGCACACTGTACGCGGTCGCGGCGGCGATCCACGACGACACCGCGCCGGCTTCCGAAATCCCTTCCTCGAGGATCTGGCCGCGCGTGTCCTCGCGGTAGCAGAGCATCGAGCCGAGATCCTCCGGTTCGTAGCGCTGTCCGAGCGGCGAGTAGATGCCGACCTGCCGGAACAGGCTCGCCATGCCGAACGTGCGCGCCTCGTCGGCCACGATCGGCACCACGCGCGGACCGATGTCGCGATCCTTGATCAACGCGGCGAGCATGCGCACGAGCGCCATCGTCGTCGACATCTCGCGGCCGGCCGCCTCCAGCGCGAACGCACCCCAGGCCGGCATCGAAGGGACGGTCAGCCCCTTCGATGCCGCCATCCGCCTTCTGGGCAGATAGCCTCCCAGGGCAGCCCGGCGGGCATGCAGGTAACGCATTTCCGGGCTGTCTTCCGCTGGTTTGTAAAACTTCAACTGCTCGACGTCGTGGTCCGACAGCGGCAACCGGAAACGGTCGCGGAACGCCTTCAGGTCGTCGACGTCGAGCTTCTTCTGCTGGTGAGTGGTCATCCGCCCCTGGCCGGCCGTGCCCATTCCATAACCCTTCATCGTCTTCGCGAGGATCACGGTCGGCTGGCCGCGATGGGCGAGCGCGCGCGCATACGCGGCGTGCAGCTTGCGCGCATCGTGGCCGCCGCGGCGCAGGCGGTCGATTTCCGCGTCGGTGAGCTGCGCGGCCAGCGCTTCGAGCGCGGGGTCGCCGCTGAAGAAGCGCGCGCGGTTGTACGCGCCGTCGTTCGCGGAGAAGGTCTGGAACTGGCCGTCGACGGTGTCGGCGAACGCGCGCGCGAGGGCGCCCGCGTGATCGCGCGCGAACAGCGGATCCCAGTCGGAGCCCCACAGCACCTTGATCGTGTTCCAGCCGGCGCCGGCGAACAGCGCTTCGAGCTCGTCGATCACGCGGCCGTTGCCGCGCACCGGGCCGTCGAGCCGCTGCAGGTTGCAGTTGATCACGAACACGAGGTTGTCGAGCCCTTCGCGCGCGGCGAGCGACAGCGCGCCGAGCGATTCGGGCTCGTCCATCTCGCCGTCGCCGAAGAAGCCCCACACGGTGCGGCCGGCGGTGTTCGCGAGCGCGCGATGCTGCAGGTAGCGCATGAAGCGCGCCTGGTAGATCGCGTTGATCGGGCCGATGCCCATCGAGCCGGTCGGGAACTGCCAGAAATCCGGCATCAGCCACGGATGCGGATACGAACACAGCCCGGGCCCGGCGATTTCACGGCGGTAGTGCTTCAGGTGATCTTCGGTGAGGAAGCCTTCGAGATAGGCGCGCGCATACACGCCCGGCGACGAATGCGGCTGGAAGTACACGAGGTCGCCGTTCGGGCCGCTTTCATCGCCTGCGTCGGCCGGCGCCGCTCGGAAGAAATGGTTGAAGCCGACTTCGAACAGGTCCGACGCCGACGCGTAGCTCGCGATGTGGCCGCCGAGTTCGCCGTATGCGCGGTTCGCGCGCACGACCATCGCGAGCGCGTTCCAGCGCAGCGCGGCGGACAGCCGTTCCTCGAGCTCGGCGTCGCCCGGATACGGCGGCTGCTCGTGCGCGGCGATCGTGTTCAGGTACGGCGTGACGGGGCCGCGCGGCGCCGCGAGCCCGCGGGTGTGCGCATGCGCGGCGAGCCGGCCGAGCAGGTACTGCGCGCGTTCCTTGCCGACGTGCGCGACGACGGCGTCGAGCGCTTCCAGCCATTCGGCGGTTTCTTCCGGGTCGGCGTCGGCGTGAGCCGCGCCCGCGCGCCGTGTGGCGTCGATTCCGTTCGACAGGTCCGTCATCGCAGGTCTCCCCGCGCGCCGGTTCGGAGCGGCGCGCAATCAGTGGCAATCGGTCGGATCATGCTACCCGCCGATCCGCAAAATATGCGTCTGATTTCATTGGGATTTCGCTCACGGATAGTGTAAATATTCCGGTTGTGGCCACTCTTCCGGAATATTTCGACCATGAGCGCAAACCCGCGTCGGCTCGACCGCATCGACATCGGCATCCTGAACCAGCTGCAGCAGAACGCGCGCATCACGAACGCGGAACTCGCGCGCGCGGTGAACCTGTCCGCCACGCCGTGCTTCAACCGCGTGCGCGCGCTGGAGAAGCTCGGGTTGTTCCGCCAGCAGGTCACGCTGCTCGATCCCGAGCCGCTCGGGCTGCGGATCAACGTGTTCATCCAGGTCAGTCTCGAGAAGCAGGTCGAGGATGCGCTGCAGCGTTTCGAGGAGGCGATCTCGCAGCGGCCCGAGGTGATGGAGTGTTACCTGATGTCGGGCGACGCCGACTATCTGCTGCGCGTCGTGATGCCCGACATGCGCACGCTCGAGCGCTTCATCATCGAGCGGCTGACGACGATTCCCGGCGTGTCGAACATCCGGTCGAGCTTCGCGCTGAAGCAGGTGCGCTACAAGACCGCGCTGCCGCTGCCGGCGGCCGGGCTGACGCTCGTCGATCCCGACGAGTCGGCGTCCGACTGGGGCTGAGCGCGGGGCGCCGGTGCCCCGTCCGGTTTCAGGCTTCATACGAAACGGCGACAACGCGCCGACGATTGCCCGACGCCGTCGAAAGGGGCGGACTGCCGCAGATCCGGTCGCTGCGCGTCGCTGCGCCTTGCCGCGCGGGGCGCCCGCGTCTTCACGACGCCGCGCGACACGATCGCGTATGCTCGTTCGGTCAGCGGCGAAGGCGGCTGCCGGAGCCGATTCAATCGTGTGACGACCGATCAACGAGCGAGGGCATGATGGCTAGACAGACGATGGCGGAATACCTGGCGAAGACGCTGGCGGCAGCGGGCGTCGAGCGCATCTGGGGCGTGACGGGAGACAGCCTGAACGGCCTGTCGTTCAGCCTGGGCCAGATCGGCTCGATCCGCTGGATGCATACGCGGCACGAGGAAAGCGCGGCGTTCGCCGCGGGCGCGGATGCGGCGTCGACCGGACGGCTCGCGGTGTGCGCGGGCAGCTGCGGCCCCGGCAACCTGCACCTGATCAACGGGCTGTACGACTGCCACCGCAATCACCAGCCGGTGCTCGCGATCGCCGCGCACATTCCGTCGACCGAGATCGGCCTCGGCTACTTCCAGGAAACCCATCCGCAGGACCTGTTCCGCGAATGCAGCCATTTCGCGGAACTCGTGACGAACGCGTCGCAGTTCCCGCGCGTGCTCGCGCGCGCGATGCGCACCGCGATCGAGGAGCGCGGCGTCGCGGTGATCGTGCTGCCGGGCGACATCGCGCTCGGCGACGGCCCGGAAGAAGCGCCCGCGTGGAGCGACTCGGCGCCGCCGTCGATCCTGCCGGCGGACGCCGATCTCGACCGGCTCGCGGCGCTGCTCAATGGGTCGGACGCGGTCACGCTGCTGTGCGGCAGCGGCACGCAGGGCGCGCACGACGAAGTGGTCGCGCTGGCCGACACGCTCGGCGCGCCGGTCGTGCATGCGCTGCGCGGCAAGCCGTTCGTCGAATGGGACAACCCGTTCGACGTCGGGATGACCGGGCTGATCGGCTTCAGCTCCGGCTATCACGCGATGGAATCGTGCGACACGCTGCTGATGCTCGGCACGGACTTCCCGTACCGGCCGTTCTATCCGACGAATGCGAAGGTCGCGCAGATCGACTGGAAGGGCTCGCAGCTCGGCCATCGCGCGCCGCTCGCGCTCGGGCTCGTCGGCACCGTGAAGGAAACGATCGCCGCGCTGCTGCCGCGCCTCACGCGCAAGACGCAGCGGCGCTTCCTCGAGAACGCGCTGAAGCACTACGCGGCCGCGCGCAAGGGCCTCGACGATCTCGCGGTGGCCGAGCCGCCGGGCCGCGCGATCCATCCGCAATACCTGACGAAGATCGTCGACGAAGTCGCGGCCGACGACGCAATCTTCACGGCCGACGTCGGCACGCCGACGCTTTGGGCCGCGCGCTACCTGACGATGAACGGCAAGCGCCAGCTGCACGGTTCGTTCAATCACGGCTCGATGGCGAACGCGATGCCGCAGGCGCTCGGCGCGCAGGGCGCGCACCCTGGGCGGCAGGTCGTGTCGCTGTCGGGCGACGGCGGGCTGTCGATGCTGCTCGGCGATCTTCTGACCGCGCGCCAGCTCGACCTGCCGATCAAGATCGTCGTCTACAACAACAGCCTGCTCGGCTTCGTGTCGATGGAGCTGAAGGCGGCCGGCTATCTCGACACGAACGTCGACCTGAGCCCGACCGACTTCGCGGCGATCGCGAAGGGCGCGGGGATCTTCAGCGTGCGCGTCGAGCATTCGGAGAACGTCGAGCACGCGCTGCGCACCGCATTCGCGCACGACGGGCCGGCGGTCGTCGACGTCGTGACGTCGAAGTACGAACTGGCGATGCCGCCGAAGATCGAGTTCGCGCATGCGAAGGGCTTCAGCCTGTTCATGCTGCGCGCGATCCTCAGCGGGCGCGGCGACGAGATCGTCGAGCTGGCGCGGACCAATCTGCGGTGAGGCGGCGGGGCGGCGCGAACCGTCGAGCGGCGAACCGTCGGCGATCGAGACGGCCCTGCGGCAGGTCACGATCGTCGGCGCACGGTATCCCGCGCAGCTTCGGCGGCGCGTCGACCGCCGAGCGGGAAGCCGTCGATTGCACGGCCGGCAATGGTGGCGCAATCAGGGACAATCTTCACGTCGCCTTAAGTTTGCATTTCCTAGAATCGATGGAGCGCCGCGCGTGCGTGGCGGACCGATTTGTTCAGGAGGATGCACGTGAATGAGCCCCGTGGCGTCGTAGCCCTGTTACAGGCAGTCATTGGCACGCCGAAGCTGATGGCGCAACCGCGCAAGGTTGGCCGATGATCTGGCCGAATGCGTTGCGTGTCTCGGCACTGTTCGTGCGAGAGTGGGTCGGCCGCCCGGCCGCGGTGGGCGCGTTGTGCCCGAGTTCGCGGCATCTGGCGCGCGAGATGGCCGATGCGGTGCCGGACGGCGACGGGCTCGTCGTCGAGCTCGGCGGCGGCACCGGTGCGATCACCGCCGCGTTGCTCGAACGCGGCGTCGCGCCGGGGCGCCTCGTCGTGGTCGAGCGGGCGCCGGCGTTCGTGCAGCACCTGCGGCGGCGCTTTCCCGGGATTTCGATCGTATCGGGCGACGCGCGGCAGCTCGAGCGGCTGCTGCCGCCCGATGCGCGTGTCGACGCGATCGTGTCCTGCCTGCCGCTGCGCACGTTGCCGCGCGAGGACGTGACGGCGATCGTCGGGCAGTGCGAGCGTGTGCTGTCGGTCGACGGCGTGATGATCCAGTTCACCTACGACCTGCGCGTGCCCGAGCGTCACCCGCTGCGCGATCCGGCATTCGTTGCCGATGCCAGCCGGATCGTGTGGGCAAATATTCCGCCCGCGCGCATCGTCACGATGCGCAGGGCCGCCATCGGACAGGTGGCGTGATGCCCGCATCCTGACACGCTTCCTTTCATCGACCCTGCGGAGGCCGTCGGTCACGGCTCATGTTGCGGCGTCCGGCACGCGCGCCGGAGGCCGCGATGCGACCCGCCTGATGAAGCGGTCGAGCGGCGTCGCGTAGCCGCTTCATCACGCACGATCTCGACGACGCATCGCGGATCGGCGACCGGATCGCGATCCTGCGCGACGGCACGCCGGACGACATCCTGTCGCGTCCGGCGGACGATGATGTGCGGCGGTTCGTCGAGAAGCAGAGGAATGCGAACCGATCTGGCGGGAGCGGGCCAGCGAAGCACGGGGGCGTTTCGCCTGCGTTTTGAGCGGCAGCCTGCCGGTACCCGCACGCGGTTGCACCGCAGGCAGCCCGTGGGTCACGTGCGGCGCACCTCGGGGGGATTTGCGTCGCCATTCCACGGCGCTTGCCGTCAGGAATCCTCGTTCCGGCCGATAACCGGACTCGCGCGCGCCCGTGCTCGTCGCGGACAGGATCCGAGGAAAAAGCGCCGAATCATAGTCGAAACATTTCTAAATGGCACTCCATGCGGGATTTTGATGCCTCATCGGAATGAATTCGGCGGGCGTCCTTGCCGGGCCTGCGTTTGCGATTGGGATTGAATATCCGGTGCTACGGGCATACCCGTATGGGCCGGCCGCGGCCGTTCAAAAGTGAAACATTCCGCGCTTGCAGGGACCTTCTTCGGAAGATCGGACAAGCGTTTGAATACAGAGAGAAATCCATCCGCGGGTCGAGGGTGTCCCGGCCCCGTGCCGATCGACACGTTTCAGACCTGAAACATAAATCGCATGCCGGAATCGGGCGAGGCGGGTTATGTCGCGCAAAGCATCCAACCGGCTCCCTGTCGTCAGGCAGCTGGCGGGATTGGCATCGCCGATGCGTGTTGTCCTCCGGATTGGTGCAGTTGGCCAAGCCGTTCCTCGTTACTTCAGGAGGATTTCATGCGCAAAACTCTATTGGCGTCTGCTGCGCTTCTCGCCTTGGGATGCAGCGGCTACGCAATGGCGAATCCATGCAGCAGCGATACCAGTTCGACATGCAGTCAGAAAGCCGATGACGGATCGAACACTCTCAGCAACGCAGTCAGCTCAACCCAGACCAGCTCCACCGGGTCCAATGCGAATGAAGTTTCGCCTGGCGCGAGTGTCTACCAGGATTCGTACAACAGCACCAAGATCGTCGCGATCAGCAAACTCGACGGGTACGTGAGCAATGTCCAGGTCTGGGGCATCGGCAACAACGCGACCAACTCGGGCAGCGCGGCCGGCGGAAGCGGCGGCAAGGGCGGCAACGGGTATGGCTACGGCGGCATCGGAGGTAATGGCGGAAGCGGCGGTGCAGGCGGCGCCGGCGGCAAAGGCGGCAGCGCGCATAACGGCAGCGCCACGGCGGGTAACGCCAGCAATGGCAGCGCGACGGCCGGCACCGGCAACGGCGGCGGCGGCGGAGCCGGCGGCTCGCCTGACGCCAGCGGCGGGGGCGGCGGCAATGCCACTGCGAGCGGCGGCTCCGGCTCCGGCACGGGCGGCGGCGCGATCGCGGCCTCGGTCGGCGTAGGCGGTTCCGGCAAGGGCAGCGGCACAGGCTGGGGCGGCGGCACCGGCACAGCCAATCCCGGCTCCGCGTGGGCCAGGAATCATGGCAGCGGAAGCGCGTCGGCATCGGCCGGCAGCGGCACCGGCACCGGCACGGGTACCGGCACCGGCTCGGGCAGTGGCTCAGGCGGCGCAGGGTCGGCGGGTACGTCGACCGCTTCGGGCGGATCGGGCGCGGGCATCGGCGGCGCGGGTGCGGCCGCGGGCGGCACCGGCGGCGCGGCGGCGGCCACGGCGGGCAACGGCGGTGCCGGCGGCGCGGGCACGGGCGGCGGCGCGACGAACGGCGGCGCGACGACGACGGCCAGCAACGGCGGCGCAACCGCGGGTAGCGGCGCAGTGGGCGCGATGGGCGGCGCGGGCGGCGCAGGCGGCACGGGCAACGGCGGTGTCGGTAACGGCGCGGTCGGCGGCGCGGGTGGCGCAGGCGGAGCCAATGCGGTCAACGCGGGGACGTTCAACATGTCCAACGCGATGGCGAGCGTCGGCCAGACCGCCGCGGGCATCATGGTCGCCAACCAGAACAGCGGCATGGCGTCGTTGGTTCAGCAGGCTGTGACCGTGCAGGCGAACCTGTCCGTAGGACGTTAGCCGGCCGGCCGGTCCTGGCGAGCCGGATGCATTGACGCGGGCGCAGGCGAGCCCGCGACTTGCGTTCCATCGCCGATGGACAGGACCGCCGGCGAGGGCGGGATGGCCGAACGGCCGTCTCGCTCTCGCTGGCGCAGGCCGGGCTGATTTCCGTCGATCGACGGTCATGCGGATTCCGCTCCCTGTGCGCCGGTTTCGGGCCGGCTCGCGCAGGGACCAAGGAGACAGCCATGCGAATCCGAACGGCACTTTTGCTGGTGATATTGCCTGCGGCGCTGCTGCCGGGCCTGACGGCCCATGCCACGGCTGACCGGGCGCGAACCGTTGCGGCGGAGGCCACCGCCGATGTTGCGCCGGCAGCCGCAGCTTCCCCACCCGCCGCGCGCGCGGATCACGCCGATCCGGCCGCGGCCGTCGCGCCCCCTGCGGCAGCCATACCCGCTGCGACCGGCACCGCGATCGCTCAAGCGGGCAGCTTCGGTGTCGCGATGACGCCTGACCAGCTCGACGAGCATCGGGGCGGCGATGCGCTGATCGGCCAAAACTATCTGACCGGCGCGGTGACCGACAACGTGGCGAACCGCGTGTCGACCGGCTCGAATTCGATCGCCGACGGCTCGTTCGCCAATGCGAGCGGCCTGCCTACGGTCATCCAGAATACCGGCGCCAACGTGCTGATTCAGAACGCGACGGTGCTCAACGTGCGCTTCGGGAACTGAGCGATGAGACCGGTTGCCGCAGCATGCATCGCGGCGCTCGCTTACGCGCTGTCCGTCCCGGTTGCATGGGCGGACGAGATGACGGTCGTCGATCCGACGGGCGCAGGCTATGCGATGCACGTCACGAGTCTCAAGGAGGCCCGCTTCAAGCGCACCGTCAAGCAGCAATTCGATTTCAGTTGCGGGTCGGCTGCCGTCGCGACGCTGCTGACTTATCAGTACGACTATCCGATGACCGAGCAGACCGCCTTCGCCCAGATGTGGGAGAACGGCAATCAGGAGAAGATTCGCCAGCAGGGCTTCTCGCTGCTCGACATCCGGCGGTTTCTCGACGCGCACGGCTTCGTCGCGGACGGCTTCGAGCTGCCGTTGCAGACGCTCGCCAGGACGCACACGCCGGCGATCGTGTTGATCACCGAGCACGGCTATCACCATTTCGTGGTCGTGAAGGGGCTGCGTGACGGGCGTGTGCTCGTCGGCGATCCTGCCACCGGCACGCGCCCGATGTCGCTGGCGAGCTTCGAGCAGAAGTGGGAAGACCATGTGATTTTCGTGATTCACAACCGGCCCGAGCTGGCGGTGTTCAACGACCCGCGTGACTGGCGCGTCGCGCCCAGCGCGCCGCTCTACACCGGTATCGCGCGCGACGGCCTGTACAACGTCGTGATGCCGAAGCACGGCCCGAACGACTTTTGAGGACCGTCATGAGATCCCAGACCAGGAACATCGCCGGCATCGCCGTGATGGTGTGCGGCGGGGTGACGTCCGTGAGTGCGGCGGCGATGCAGGACGACGCGCTGGCCGCGGCCGACGCGCCGGTCGCGCAGGCGAGCGGCGTCGTCGAGGCATCCGCCGCGAACGCGGGCGCCGATGTGGCGCCTGTGGAGTCGCGGGCCGGCGAGGTGCCGATCCTGCGTGCCGCGCCGCTCGCGATGGCGGAGTGCGCGGCAGGGCCGCCGGCCGTGGAGCCGGGCGGCGCGCAGGAACGGAACTGGCCGGCAGCCGGCGCGATCGCGCTCAGCGACGCGCGCCTCGATGCGATGCGCGGCGGCTTCGATATGCCGAGCGGTCTGAAGGTTTCGTTCGGCGTGTCGCGTGTCGCGTTCGTGAACGGCAATCTGGTCACGACAACCAGCTTCAACATCCCGGACATCAGTCATATCACCGCGCAACAGGCGCAGGCGCTGGCGGCCGCGAACGCGGGCGCGCTGATCCAGGTCGGCGCCGGCAACGCCGCGCAGCCCGCCGCGCTGCCGGCGCTGACCGGCGCGGTAATCCAGAACACGTTGAACAACCAGCAGATCCAGGCGGTGACGACGATCAACACGACCGTCAACACACTGTCGACGTTCAAGAACCTGAACGTGATGTCGACGCTGAACAATGCGTTGATCGGCGTGTTGCCGGGGCGATGAAGGCTCGGTGAGCGACCGATGAATGGCAGATGAACGCGCACTGGCGCGCCGGGGCCCGCGTGCGGCGCGCGGCCCGCCGCACGCGCACGCTGGCGATCAGAATGCAATCGGCACGCGCAGCGTCATGACCACGTCCGGCGTGTCGCGTGTGAGGCCGGCGCCGATCGAGAGATTCAGCGTGGTCTTCGGCGACAACCGGTACGAGTAACCGAGGAGCAGTGAGCCGAGGATCACGCGCACCGAACTGGGCACCGTCTGGCCGTTCTGTTTCGTCGGCAGTACGATGCTCTGGTCGTAGCCGAGGCTCACCGACGCTTTCTCGTTCAGCGCGAGGCCCATGCCGATATTGAAACCCCAGATGTCGCCGGGCTGTACCTTGCCGATGAAGTCCTTCTGTCCATCGCGAATCGTGAGGCTGAGATTGTCGCGGCTGAAGCTGTGCAGATAGCTCAGGTTGCCGAAGAACACCACCGGGTCGGACGGAAAGAGCCACGTGAGGCCAGGCTGGATCGCGTAGAAGCCGGAGCCCGTCGGCTGCTCGAGCGGCAGGCCGGTGCCGGTGGCATTGCCGACGCAGCGCGTGACGCAGTCGGTGACGACGTCGAACGGGCTCTTGCCGGTGGCGCTCTTGAAGCGCAGCCAGCCGATGTAATAGAACTTGTCGGGGCCGCCGGTATTGAACTGGTAGCGCAGCGTCATTTCGACGTCGCCGAGGCCCTTCCCGTGGCTGTTGAACGCGTTGTCCTGGGCGGTGCCGGTGAAGATCTCGCGGCTGATCGTGTCGTTCGTCGAGTACACATAGGGGACGCGGACTTCGACTTCCATCCGGTTGGTGATCCCGTAGCGCACCGCGACCGCGCCCGTCAGCGTGGTCGTCTTGACTTCCCGCACGTCGACCAGGCCGATCAGCAGCGCCGGGATGATCGTGTAGCCGACGAGGGCGACGCGGTTCGACGACGAATAGCTGAACTGGAACGACGGCTCGACGACGAACTTGTTCTTCGGCGTCAGCACGCCGGGCTGATCGAAGATCGGCGCGACAGGCGGCGGTGCGGTTTCCGCCACCGGCGCCTGGCCGACCGGCCGGCTCGGCGGCGCGGCGGACCCGGCCGACGATTGCACGTTGCCGGGGGCGTTGCCGGCCGCGCCGGGCGCGCCGCCCGGGGAGCCGGTATCGGCCTGCGTTGCCGCGTCGCCGGAGCCGCCGGCATCGCCGGTGCCCGCGCCACGCCGGGCCGCGAGTTCGCGGTTGTCCAGCGCCCGGCTCAGGCGCGAGAGATTGGCTTCCTCGTCGGCCAGTTTGCGCTTGAGTGCACTCAGTTCCTGCAGATGGCGATCGACTTCCTGGCGCAGCGCGGAAATGTTCTCCTGCGTCGACTGGGCGTCCAGCGACTGCGCTTGCGCCTGGGCCTGAAAGAGCAGCACGCTTGCATAGCTGATGGCATGGATGCAGCGAAATGGCATGCGCTTCACGGTGCGTCTCCACGATCGGGCCTGCGGTTCCCCGGTGCACACCGACGGCTGGCCGGCGCGCGTGTTGCCCCGGATCGCCTCGCGTCACATCGCACGCGAGCCAGAGGATGTTTCTCCGGCGGCAACGACATGCGTGATCGAACGCAATGAAACTTCGGCAGCGAGGCCGCGCGCCGACACTCGATTGTCAATGTGCACGACGTCATGTCCCGCCGGCCGAACGACGCGGGGGCAGACCTCACGAGGCTAGTGCAGGCGGGCATCGAAAGCCAACCAGACAAACCCTTGCCCGCGTACGGTGGACGACGGACGTCACGGTTCTCCCTGTTTCACGGGGGCTTGCGTCAAAACCGAATGCACGTTTCGAGCCCGTGCGCGCAGGCTGCGCGGCGGGTTCATGGCAGTGTTTTCCCGTGTGCCGGCGGGCGTTGTTCCGATCAGGCGATGCAGGAGGGCGACCGCCGTTGCCGGAGAGGCGATCGCGCGGAAGTCGCGCGTTCCCTTCCATCCGTGCGGCGCGTCGGTTGCGCGGGAAACGATTCGACGCGAGCGCGATCGTGCCGCGGCTCGTCGGCCGGCACGGGTTGAACGCGATCAGGTATCGGGAATACGGCTCGGGCTTGATGCCCGCGCGATACGTCGCGCTCGTCGTGCGGCATGGGCGGTGCCTGACGTCGAGGTGGCACGCAGCGTACCGGCGAATCGTGGGCGGTTGTCGTGTCAGCGTTGACCGGGCGCACGCACGACCTGTGCCGAATCACGTTGCCTCGCGTCGTCGCGGCGCGAAACAAAAAACCCGCCGGCAGGCTGGCGCTTGCGGGCGGGCGAAGACACCTCGGGCCGAGCGGCGCGGGTGTCGCGTGAAGAACGGAGAACCGGGTTGCGTCAGAACTTGTGGCGCAGCGCGAGACGCACGGCCACCTGGTTCGACGTCGACGACGGCGCGTCGGTGCCGGGGATGAACGCATTGTCGAGAATCGAGTTCGTCTTGTCGCCGGCGATGTGCTGGTACGCGGCCTGCACGTACACGTCGGTGCGCTTCGACAGGTTGTAGTCGGCCATCAGCCCGACCGAGTGGATCTTCGGCTTCGCGTCGCCGGTCGATGCGTCGTACTTCTCGAGCGACAACACGTACTGCGCGCCGACCATGAACGCCGGCGTGATCTGGTACGAACCGTTCACCTCGAAGTTCTGGTACTTGATCGCGCTGACGGTCGCACCCGGTGCGATGATCGCGTCCGGCGTGCCGAGGTAGCCGTTGCCGGTCGGGTTCTTGTAGTTCGAGTTCGTGTACGCGAAGCCGACCGTCGCGGGCCCGAACGAGTAGTTGATACCCGCGCCGAACACGCGCATGCGCTCGGCGATGTAGCTCGCGTCGTTCGCGGTGATCGCGCCGGCCGAGCCGTCGCCCGGACGGTTCGCCTGCAGGTAGGCGGCGCCGATCAGCAGGCCGTTGTTCTGGTATTGCGCACCGAAGCTGTACGCGCGGTTGTCCGAGAAGTTCGTGCTGTTGCTGAAGCTGTATGCACCGCCGAACTGGAAGCCGCCGAAGTTCGGGCTCGCGTACTTCACCGTGTTGTCGAGGCGGAACGAGTTGTCGGTGTTGTCGTTGTCGAACGGGTGCGCGAGCAGGTAGCCGCCCCAGTTGCCGTTGGCCGTGGTCGGCGCGAGATAGTCGACCACGGAGTCGTACTGGCGGCCGAACGTCAGCGTGCCGTACTGCGTCTGGCTCAGGCCGACGTATGCCTGGCGGCCGAACATGCGGCCGCCCTGGTTGAGCCGGCCGGTGTTCACGTCGAAGCCGTTCTCGAGCTGGAAGATCGCCTTCATGCCGCCGCCGAGATCCTCGCTGCCCTTCAGGCCCCAGCGGCTGCCTTGCGCGTAGCCGCTCGCCATCTCGTAGACGTGGCCGGTGCCGACGTTGTTCGTGTAGTTCAGGCCTTCGTCGATCACGCCGTACAGCGTGACGCTGCTTTGCGCGAACGCGGGGGCTGCGAAGGTTGCCGTTACGGCGAGCGCCGTCAGGGTCTTTTTCATTGAGAGATCTCCGGGATATCCAGCTTCTTGTATCGGTTGTCGTGAGCGCGTCCGGCGAGGCGCGCCCCGTCATCCGGGGCGACCCGGCGCAGCGCGCGCGGCGCCGGAAGCGCGCGATGCGCGGCGGCGCGGCGACCGGCTGGGTCGGGTCGTGTCTCCTCCGATGACACCGCGCATTCTTCCCAAGCCGAAACGGATTCGAAAGCGAGTAATTTCGATGGATGGGATCGGGTTCGCCAATGGGGCGCGGCGGGTCGTTTCGACGGTCGAAACGGTGTGCGCGCCGCCGCGCTTCAATGCGGGTCGAGCGGTGCCCGAACAAGGCTCGACGCAGCCCGTTCCGGGCCGTGCGCGGGCCCGGTGAATCGGCTGAGAGGCCCGTCCGGCGGGCCACGCGAGGCACCCGACGATCGATTGGCGCTGCCGATTGCAATGATCGGAATTACTCGTTTCCCTAAACATATTGGTGGCTCGACCATGCAGCCTGACCGGACGTGGCTGGCTTCGCGATTTGCCGGTCGCCGCGCATGCCGCGACGCACAAACAACAGATTCGATTTGGAGACGACCCACCATGCAGATTCGACGACTGAAAACGGTCCTTCTCGCCGCCGCGGCGATTCTTTCCGCGCCCGCGGCCCATGCGGCCGGCGGCGCGTGCGCCGACGGCAAGACGGTCCATTTCGCGGGCATCACGTGGGAGAGCGGGTCGTTCGCGACCGAAGTGCTGCGGCAGATCATGGAGAAGGGCTACGGCTGCAAGACGGACGTCGTGCCGGGCAGCACGGCCGCCACCGAAACGGCGCTCGCGCGCAACGACCTGCAGATCTGGGCCGAGCAGTGGACGGGCCGCAGCGAGATCACCGCGAAGGCCGTTTCGTCGGGCGCCGTGAAGCTGATCGGCGACACGCTGCCGGGCGGCACGACCGAAGGCTGGTTCGTGCCCGACTACGTGGTGAAGGGCGATCCGGCGCGCAACATCAAGCCGGTCGCGCCCGGGCTCGTGTCGGTCGACGATCTGCCGAAGTTCAAGCAGGTGTTCGCCGACGAGGAGGAACCGGACAAGGGCCGCTTCCTGAACTGCCCGACGGGCTGGGACTGCGAGCGCGTGAACACGCGCCTGCTGAAGGTGCTGAAGCTCGACCAGTCGTACACGAACTTCCACCCGGGCACCGGTGCGGCGCTCGACGCGGCGATCGCGTCCGCGTACCAGCGCGGCGCGCCGATCGTGTTCTATTACTGGGGCCCGGCCGCGCTGATGGCGAAATACAAGTTCACCGCGCTGAAGATGCCGGCCTATAACGAAGCATGCTGGAAGACGTTGCGCGACGAGAGCAGCACGCACCAGTGCGCGTCGTCGTACATGGTGTCGCGGCTGACGGTCGGCGTGTCGAAGCCGTTCGCCGATGCGAATCCCGATCTCGTCGGCGTATTCGGCAAGGTGCGTTTCCCGATGGACTTCCTGAACCAGACGATCCTCGAGATGACGACGAGGAAGATCGACGGCGCGGCGATGGCCACGCAGTTCCTGAAGACCCGCCAGGACATGTGGAAGCAGTGGGTGCCGGCCGACGTCGCGCAGAAGATCGCCGGCAGCCTGAAGGGCGCGTAACCTGCGCGCGGCGGCGGGCCCGCGCCCGCCGCCGCCGTCACGCGCCTTCGCGGCGCGACGGAGAATCAACATGAACGGCTTCTTTCTGCACCTGTCGATCGCCGACTGGGTGAACAGCGCGCTCGAGACGTTCGTCGCGCAATACGGCGACAGCTTCCATCACTTCAGCGCGCTCGTGTTGCGCTACCTGCTCGTGCCGCTCGAAGGCGCGCTGCGCGTCGCGCCGCCGTGGCTCGTGCTGCTGGTCGTCGGCGCGATCGCGTGGAACGCGACGCGCCGCATCGGCCTCGGCGCGCTCTTCATGCTGCTGCTCTACGCGATCGGCTGCTTCGGCCTGTGGGACAAGCTGATGCAGACGCTCGCGCTGATGCTCGTCGCGACGGTGCTGTCGGTTGCGATCGGCGTGCCGGCCGGCATCCTCGCGTCGCGCAGCGCATGGCTGCGCCGGATGCTGCTGCCCGTGCTCGACGTGATGCAGACGCTGCCGAGCTTCGTGTACCTGATCCCGGTGCTGATGCTGTTCGGCCTCGGCAAGGTGCCCGCGATCCTCGCGACGATCATCTACGCGCTGCCGCCGCTGATCCGCCTGACCGATCTCGGCATCCGCCAGGTCGATCCGGACGTGACGGAAGCCGCGCGTGCGTTCGGCACGACGCGCTGGCAATTGCTCGTCAACGTGCAGTTGCCGCTCGCGCGGCCGAGCATCATGGCCGGCATCAACCAGACGACGATGATGGCGCTGTCGATGGTCGTGATCGCGTCGATGATCGGCTCGCGCGGGCTCGGCGAGGACGTGCTCGCGGGCATTCAGACGCTCGACGTCGGCAAGGGCACGCAGGCCGGCCTCGCGATCGTGATCCTCGCGATCGTGATCGACCGGATCAGCCAGGGCTTCGGCCAGGAGCGGCGCGCGCGCCGCCGGCTCGCACAGCAGCGCCGACGGAAGGGCGCGTCGCGCGTGCCGTACCGGCTGCCGCGCAAGGCGGAGTCGGCGGGCGTCGATTCGAATCAGGCGACGCAATCGTCGCGCGCATAGGAACGGAGGCAGACATGGCGACCATCGACGTCAAACACGTGTACAAGCTGTTCGGGCCGCAGGCCGCGCATGCGCGCGTGCTCGACCTGCTGCGCTCGGGCAAGCGCAAGGCCGACGTGCTGGCCGAAACGGGCTGCAACGTCGGGCTCAACGACGTGAGCCTCGGCATCGAGTCGGGCGAGATCTTCGTGATCATGGGGCTGTCGGGTTCCGGGAAATCGACGCTCGTGCGGCACTTCAACCGGCTGATCGAGCCGACGGCCGGCGAGATCGTGATCGACGGCAGCGACGTGATCAAGCTCGACGCGCACGGCCTGCGCGAGCTGCGCCGCTTCAAGGTCAGCATGGTGTTCCAGAACTTCGGGCTGCTGCCGCACCAGACCGTGCTCGACAACGCCGCGTATGCGCTGCGCACGCGCGGCGAGAAGCGCCACGACGCGGCCGAGGCCGCGCGCAACTGGCTGACGAAGGTCGGGCTCGACGGCTACGGCGATCATTATCCGGACGAGCTGTCGGGCGGGATGCGGCAGCGTGTCGGGCTGGCGCGCGCGCTGGCGGCCGATACCGACGTGCTGCTGATGGACGAGGCGTTCTCCGCGCTCGATCCGCTGATCCGCACCGAGATGCAGGATCAGCTGCTCGAACTGCAGGCGACGCTGTCGAAGACGATCGTGTTCATCACGCACGATCTCGACGAGGCGCTGCGCATCGGCGACCGGATCGCGATCCTGCGCGACGGCACGCTCGTGCAGGTCGGCACGCCGGACGACATCCTGTCGCGTCCGGCGGACGATTACGTGAAGCGGTTCGTCGAGAAGCGCACGAGCGTGAACTGACGCGCCGTGCCCGGTCAGGCCGCGCGGTGCGCGGCCGTCGTCAGCACGATCTTGCCGACGTGCACACCGGAGTCGATCAGCACGTGCGCGCCGCGCGCGTCGTCGAGCGGGAAGGTGCGGAACACCTGCGGCCTGACCGTGCCGGCTGCGACGTGCGGCCACAGGTGCCGTTCGAGTTCGGCGATGAGCGCGCCCTTCTCCTCCGGCGTGCGCGAGCGCAGCGTCGAACCGATGTGCGTGAGGCGCTTGGTCATCATCGGCCACACGTCGAGTTCCTTCGCCGGCCCGTTCAGCGCGCTGACCTGCAGGATCCGCCCGTTCATCGCCGCGGCCCGGTAATTGCGCGCGACGTAGTCGCCCGCGATGATGTCGAGGATCACGTCCACGCCCTTGCCGGCGGTGATCCTGTCGACTTCGGCGACGAAGTCTTCTTCCCGGTAGTGCACCGCGTGATCCGCGCCAAGCTGCAGGCTCGCGGCGCGATGCGCTTCCGAGCCGACCGTCGTGATGACGGTCGACGCGCCCATCGCCTTCGCGATCATCGTCGCGGTGGTGCCGATGCCCGACGCGCCGCCGTGGATCAGCACCGATTCGCCCGCCTGCAGCCGCCCGCGCTGGATCAGGTTCAGCCAGACCGTCAGGAACGTTTCCGGCAGCGCCGCGGCTTCGATCATGTCGAGGCCGGGCGGCAGCTTCATCGTCGTGAGGTGATGGGCGACCGCGTATTCCGCATAGCCGCCGCCCGTCACCAGCGCGCTGACCCGGTCGCCCGGCGCGAAGCCGCGCACGGCTGCGCCGGTCGCGACGACTTCGCCCGCGATTTCCAGGCCCGGGATGTCGGATGCGCCGGGCGGCGGGTTGTAGTGCCCCTTGCGTTGCAGCACGTCCGGGCCGTTCACGCCGGCGGCGTGAACCCGGATCAGCACTTCGTCGGCCTTCGGCCGCGGCACGGGGCGACGTGCGGTCGCCAGGACTTCGGGGCCGCCGGGGCGCGTGATTTCGACTGCCGCCATGTCGGCGGGAACGGGGGAGAGCGTATCGGACATGTTTGCCTCGAAAAGACTGGTGAGTGGTCGGTGAAAAAAGTATAGGCTTGGGCCTTGATGAATTCGCGCAGCGATTTTCACGACCACAGATGCAAATTTGCATCACACCGGAGAAACCGCTTGAACTGGGACGACGCACGCATTTTTCTCGCGATCCACCGCGAACGCAGCCTGCGCGGCGCCGCGCGGGCGGTCGGGCTCGACCAGGCGACGGTCGGCAGGCGGCTCGCGGCGCTCGAGCGCGCGCTCGGCGCGACGCTGTTCCTGCGCACGTCGGCCGGGTACGTGCCGACCGCGGTGGGCGAGGTCGCGCTGCGCAACGTGGAGAAGATGGAGCAATCGGCGATCGACCTGGTGCGGCAGACCCAGGGCGTCGACCGGCGTCTTGCCGGCGACGTGCGCGTGACGACGACCGATACGATCGGGCTCGAATTCGTGATGCGCGCGATGCGCGACCTGCACGACGAGCATCCGGACGTGCGCGTGCTGCTCAACACGTCGACGCAGGTGGAGAACCTGGCCAAGCGCGAGGCGGACATCGCGATCCGCACGATCAAGCCCGACAATCCCGATCTGCTCACGCGCCGGCTCGCCGCGTGGCCGACGGGGTTGTACGCGTCGGAGGAATACCTGGAGCGGCATGGCGAACCGGTGCCCGGCACCGGCTTCGAAGGGCATGAGCTCGTGTGCTTCCTGCCGCACCTGAATGCACGCGGCCCGCTCACGGTGGTCGGCGAGCCGGTGCGCGCGGGGCGGATCGTGTCGGGGCTGAATTCGAATCTGATGTTGCGCGCGGCGGCGCGCGCCGGGCTCGGGCTCGCCGAGCTCCCGGTGCCGATCGCGGAGCGCGACGCGCTGGTGCGCGTGTGGCCGGCGCGTACGTCGGCGCGCCCTTACGAAGTCTGGATGGTGACGCACAAGGACTTGCGGCATACCGCACGGATGAGCGCGATGATCGATCACATCGTGCGGGTGTTCGACGAGGTGGGCGTGCGGAGCGGGGCGCGGGATTGGAGGTGAATTGAAGTACGAGATGCGGTTCACTGCAGTGTGTCGACGATCTGCGGGATCGGCCCGGGCGGGTGTGACCTGTTCGATGCCGGCGAACCGGCCTTCGGGGCGTGAAAAACGAACGGCGGTAGTGATTTTCCGATGAACGAGAGGGCTCGATGAACCGATTCAGCGTGGACGGAAAAGCGCTTGGCGATTGGGCGAAGTTTCACGACTACTTCGCGAGCGAATTCGGATTTCCGGGTTACTACGGCCGGAACATGGATGCATGGAACGATTGCATGAGCGACTATTGCTACGAGCACGGCATAGTGTCGCTGCGGATCGACGATGCGGGAGCGTTGAAGGATCGCAATCCGGAGATATTCGCCGCGCTCGTCGAGTGCAGCGCGTTCATCAACTGGCGAGCAACGAAGGAAGGGGGCGACCCGTTGATCGTATTGTCCTATTGGGCGTAGTCGTGGCGTTGACGTTGCGTTGAGTTGAGTTGAGTTGAGTTGAGTCGCATCGTGAAGCCGATCGCCGGGCCGGCACGCAACCGCATCGCGCGCGCCTGCCCGCATCGTCGAGAACGCAGCCGCCTTAATGCGTGACCGTTTCCCGTTCGCCTGCTCTCACGGCAGCCGCGTCGCCACGCCCCGCATCCGCCAGAACCAGATCCGCGCCTTTCTCCGCGACCATCATCGTCGGCGCGTTGATGTTGCCCGACGTGATGTTCGGGAACACCGATGCATCGACGATCCGCAGCGCCTGCAGCCCGTGCACGCGCAACGACGCATCGACCACCGACGTCGCGGCGTCCGGCCCCATCGCGCACGAGCCGCACAGGTGGTAGATCGAACCCGACTGCTCGCGGAAATACTGCAGCATCGCTTCGTCGGAATCGACCTGCGGCCCCGGCGAGATTTCCTCGACGGTCATCGACTTCAGCGCCGGCGCGCGCATCAGCGCACGAATCACCTTGCTGCCCTGCACGGCCTCGTCGAGATCCTTCTGCGTGGTCAGCGCATTGATGTGGATCTTGGCGGCATCTTCCGCGCGGTTCGAGGCGATCTCGATCGTGCCGCGGCTCGTCGGCCGGCACGGGTTGAACGCGATCAGGAATCCGGAGTAAGGCTCGGGCTTGATGCTCGCGCGGTCGCTCTTGGGGATCCGGTACGACAGCGGGTTGAAGTAAAGCTGGATGTTCGGCTCCTGCGCATCGGCCGTGCCGCGGAAGAAGCCGCCCGCCTGGTTCACGCTCATCGCGAGCGGGCCGCGCTTCGTCAGCAGGTAGCGCAGCCCGATCTTCATCTTGCCGAGCAGGGTGCCCATCTCGTCGTTCAGCGTCGGCCGGTTCGCCTTGAAGTAGAAGCTCACGCACAGGTGGTCCTGCAGGTTGCGGCCGACGGCCGGCAGCGCATGCACGAGCGGCACGCGCCGGCGCGCGAGCAGCGCCGGATCGCCGACGCCCGACAGTTGCAGCAGCTTCGGCGTATCGACCGCGCCGGCCGCGAGGATCACCTCGCGCGCGGCGACGAGCGTTTCGTCGCCATGCCCGCCCGCGACGACCACGCCGGTCGCGCGCGTGCCGTCGAACGTCACGCGCCGCACGAGCACGCCCGAGCGCAGCGTAAGGTTCGCGCGGCCCAGCGCGGGACGCAGGTACGCGAAGCTGCTTGAACAGCGTTCGCCGCGCTTCGTGTTCAGGTCGTAGATGCCCGCGCCCTCGAACTGCGCGCCGTTGAAATCGTCGGTGCGCGGCAGGTTCAGTTCGCCGCAGCCCTTCAGGAACTCGTGGACGATCGGATGCACGTCGGCCTTCATCGACGTGATGTGGATCGGCCCCGTCGCGCCGTGATGCTGCGGATCGGTCGCACCGGCCGCGTGGGTTTCGAGCTTGCGGAAGTACGGCAGCACGTCGTCGTACGCCCAGCCCGGATTGCCGGCGGCCGCCCAGTCGTCGTAGTCGCTGCGCTGGCCGCGCACGTAGACCATCGCGTTGATCGAGCCCGAGCCGCCGACCACCTTGCCGCGCGGGCAGTACAGCTTGCGATCGGCGAGCTGCGCCTCGGGCTCGCTGTAGTACATCCAGTTGTAGCGGCGGTTGTAGTAGGTCTTCGTGAAGCCGACGGGCACCTTGAACCAGAACGACGCGTCGCGCTCGCCCGCTTCGAGCAGCAGCACCGAGTGCCGGCCCGATTCGCTCAGGCGGTTCGCGAGGATGCAGCCGGCCGAGCCCGCGCCGACGATGATGTAGTCGTAGCTCATGTCTGTCCTTTGCGCTCAGCCCTTCGCGGGAGCGAGATCCTTCACGTCGACGGGGTGTTCGCCCATCTGCAGGTGCAGCCGTTCGCCGGTGTACGGCGTGTGGCGCCTCACGACGTCCATGTCGAGCTCGATGCCGAGGCCCGGCTCGTTCGACGGGACGATGTAGCCGTCTTCCCAGCGGATCGGCGTCTTCACGACTTCGGCGTGGAAACCGCCCCACGTCATGATGCTTTCCTGGATCAGGAAGTTCGGCGTGCAGGTCGCGAGCTGGATGCTCGCGGCCGCGCCCACCGGCCCGTTGTACAGGTGCGGTGCGATCTGCGCGTAGTGCACTTCGGCGAGCGTCGCGATCTTCTTCGCTTCGAGCAGGCCGCCCACACGCGCGACGTTCAACTGCAGGATCGATGCGCCGCCCGCCTGCAGCAGCTTGTGGAATTCGTACTTGGTGGTCAGGCGCTCGCCGGTCGCGATCGGAATCGACGTGTGCTTCGCGACTTGCGCGATCGCCTCTTCCTGGCCGGGGGGCACCGGCTCCTCGAACCACAGCGGGTCGTATTTCTCGAGCCGCTTCGCGAGCCGGATCGCCGACGACGGCACCATCTGCCCGTGCGTGCCGAACAGCAGGTCGGCCTTGCTGCCGACGGCTTCGCGCACCTTGCGGCAGAACGTCTCGCAGCGGTCGAGCACTTCGAGCGACAGCTGGTGGCCCGAGTAGGCCGTGTACGGGCCGGCCGGGTCGAACTTGACGGCCGTGAAGCCGAGCTTCACGTTCTGCGCCGCGCATTCGGCCGCGAGGTCGGGATCGTCGTAGTCGTATTCGCCTTTCGCGTTCTTCGGGTACAGGTACGTGTACGAGCGCAGCCGTTCGTGGATCTTCCCGCCGAGCAGTTCGTACACGGGCTTGCCGGCGGCCTTGCCGACGATGTCCCAGCACGCCATTTCAAGGCCGCTGACGACGCCCATCATCGTGAGATCCGGTCGCTGCGTGAAGCCGCTCGAATAGGCCTGGCGGAACAGCCGTTCGACGTGATGCGGGTCGCGGTTCAGCAGGTGGCGTTCGAACACGTCGTCGATGATCGGCGCCATCGCCTTCGGGCCGAACGTCGCCGAGTAGATCTCGCCGACGCCTTCGATGCCGTCGTCGGTCTTCAGCTTCACGAAGATCCAGTACATCCCGCCGACATGCGGCGGCGGCACGGCGACGATATGGGTTTCGAGCGAAACGATCTTCATGCGGACTCCTGGATACGGGAAAGGCGGTTGAGGCGGTATTTGAGGAACGCGGCCGCGCCCGCGCCGCAGAGCGCGATCGCAGCGATGTAGCCGAAATAGAGCTGGTAGCCGTGCGCGCCCGGCCAGGTATGCGTCACGTAGCCGTTGATCAGCGGCACGAACACGTCGGGCGAATAGCCGAGCACCGAGATCAGGCCGATCGCGAGGCCCGCGCAATGCGTCGGCACCTTGCAGTCGTCGAGCAGCGACCAGTAGAGGCCGCGGATCGCATAGGTGAGGATGCCGATGAACAGCACGAGCACGACGAGCATCGCCTGCGGGCTATGCGCGGGTGCTGCGATCAGCCCGACGAGCGACAGCGCGGCGAGGACCAGCGCCCAGAACAGCACCGACACCTTCGAGACGCGGTCGCCGAGGAAGCCGCCGCCGATGCCGCCGACGGGGCGCATCCACAGCTTGAGCGTCGTGATGAAGCCGGCCGCCGTCGCGCTGAGCCCGAAATTGCCTTCGTGCAGGTAGGCCGAGAAGCTGTAGGTCGCCCAGAACACCTGGTAGCCGCAGAACACGATCGCGGCGACGAGCCACAGCTCGGGGATCGCCGCGAGCGTCTTCAGGTCGGTCAGCACGCTGCCTTTTCGGCGTTCCGTCACGGCCTTGCGATCGCCCGCGCCCGCCGGATCCTTCACCAGCGCGAGCAGCACGCCGAGCGCGATGCAGAAGAACGCGTACAGATGCACGACGAGCGTGAAGCCGGCCGCATCGGTGCCGCCGCGCGCCTGCGTCACGTAGGCGAACAGCGTGATCGCGATCGTCGCGAGCAGCGCCTCGACGAGCCCGCGGCCGCCGTCGAGCAGCCCGAAGAAACGGCCCTGTTCGTCGGGGCCCGCGATCATGTTCACGCGCTTGATCACGGCGGCCCAGAACGTGAGGCCGGTGGTCAGCCCCCAGCCGCCGAAGATCAGCACGAGCGTGTCGAACGACGGCCCGGTCGCGTAGACGAGCCCGAGCGCGCCCGTCGCGAGCAGCGAGAAGCAGATCAGCCAGCGCGGCGACAGGCGGTCGGCCAGCCAGCCGCTCGGCAGGTAGCTGACGAGGAAGATCGTGCCGAGCGACGAATACAGGTAACCGAGCTGCACGTCGTCGATATGGAAGAACTGCAGCATCGTCGGCTGGTACACCTGCCGCAGATACAGCATCGGGTAGATCGCGCCCGCGGCAATCACGAGCAGCAGCAGTTGCAGGTAGCGTTGCGCGCGGGAATGCTGCGACGCGTGAGCGTCGTCGTGCAGCGCGAGCGACGCGGCGGGCGTCGACGGTTGGGTCGGCATGATGTCTTCCTCCATCAGGCGTCCTTGAGGCGGATGCCTGCAGGTTTTTTATGTTCTGGTGGGTCAGGGCGGCGCGCGGCGGGTGTCGTCGCGCGCGCGCCGGAAACGGTGCTTGGGTGCGGCGGTGTCAGTACTTCATGACGACGAGGCGCGTCTGCGTGAATTCAAGCATCCCGTGCTTGCCGTCGTCGCCGCCGAGGCCCGAGCGCTTCCAGCCGGCGTGGAAGCCCTGGTACGGATCGGCCGGCGTGCGGTTCACGTACAGCTCGCCGGCCTCGATCGCGTTCGCGACGGTCATCGCGGTGCGGTAGCGCTCGGTATAGAGCACCGACGACAGGCCGAACTGGTGGTCGTTCGCCTGCGCGATCGCTTCGTCGATCGTCGTGTAGCGCAGCACGGGCATGATCGGGCCGAAGGTTTCCTCCTGCACGATCTCCATGTCCTGCCGCACGCCGGTGAGCAGCGTGGGCGGGTAGAAGAAGCCGGGGCCGTCGGGAATCGCGCCGCCGGTTTCGAGCGTCGCACCCGCCGCGATCGCACGTTCGACCATCCCGTGGATGTGCGCGCGCGCCGATGCGCTGACGAGCGGGCCCATCCGCGTGGCGTCCTGCGCACGGTCGCCGATGCGCACGGCGGCCATCTTCTCCTTCAGCAGCGCGACGAAACGGTCGTGCACGCTGTCGTGCACGTACACGCGCTCGATCGCCGTGCAGAGCTGGCCGCAATGGGTCGTCTTCGACGCGACGAGCGCGGCGGCCGCGCGTTCGAGGTCGGCGTCGGGCTCGATGATCGCGGGCGTCTTGCCGCCGAGTTCGAGCGACGGCTTCGCGATGTTCGCCTTGCAGTAATCGAGCACCTTGCGGCCCGCGTTCACGCTGCCGGTCAGCGTGATCATCCCGACTGCCGGGTGCGTGCACAGCGCTTCGGCCGTCGCGTGATCCATCGTCAGGATGTTGACGACGCCAGGCGGGAAGCCCGCTTCGTCGGCCGCCTTCGCGATCTCGAACGCGGACACCGGCGTGTGGTTGCTCGGCCGCACGACCACGGTATTGCCGGCGATCAGCGCGGGCGCGACCTTGCGCAGCAGCGTGTAGACGGGATAGTTGAACGGGATCAGGCATGCGACGACGCCGATCGGCTCGCGCTGCAGGAACAGGTTCTCGTCGGGCGTGTCGCTCGGGATGATCTCGCCCTCGATCCGGCGCGCCCACTCGGCGTGATAGCGCGTGATCTGGCCCGCGTAGACGGCCTCGTTCGACGCGTCCTCGATGCTCTTGCCGGATTCCTGCGCGAGCGCCGCGCCGATTTCGGGGGCACGCGTGGTCAGCGCGTCGGCTAAGCGGTGCAGGTACACGGCGCGCTCGGCGCTCGGCAGCTTGCGCCACGCCTTCTGCGCGGCGGCCGCGGCGTCGACGGCGGCGAGCGCGTCGGCCGGCGTCGCGGCCGGCACGTGCGCGAACGGCGCTTCGGTGGCGGGATTGTGGACCACGATGAACGCGTCGCTTTCCGGGGCGACGAAACGGCCGTTCACGTAGTTGCGTTCGGTGCGCATGAAGTGACTCCTCCGATGAATGCGGGCGGATCGCTTCGGGTGGCGACACGCGCGGTACGGGACAGAGGCCATTCTCTTCATGCGTTTAACACACGACAAACGACTTATTTTCGCGTCGAGCATGAGAAAAATGCACGTTACTCGACCGATCGGCCGGAATCGCACGTCCGGCAAGGCTGCCGTGGCGGGGGCCGGGAGCGGGACGGGCGGCGGCGGGGCCGCATTTTTCGACTGATCCGGATGCGCGCGCGAGCGGGAGCCGGTAAGGTGTCGGCCGCGGTTGACGCTTCGGCGCGGCGCGGGGCGAGGCAGTCGGCTACGCTTGGGGCGCGGATCGTGTGCTAGGCCAGCGGCACTTGCGGCAGCGGCGACGACGGTTCGAGATGGCGCTTCGCGAGCCACACTTCCTGCTGCAGCCAGTCGCGGAACTGGACGATGTGCGGCAGGTTCGTCTGCTCGGGCCGCGTGACGAACCAGTACGACTGGTGGCCGTCGACGTGCACGTTGAGCACCTGCATCAGCTGCCCGGTCGCCAGTTCGCGCGCGACCATGTGGCGATCGGCGATCGTGATCCCGAGGCCGTCGATCGCTGCGCGGATCGCGTGGTCGAGCAGGTCGAATTCGTAGCCGCCGCGCGTGTCGACGTCGGCGATGCCGGCGGCCTTCAGCCAGTGCTGCCAGGTCAGGTAGCGCTGGTCGTCGGTGGCGAGCACGTGCAGCAGCGTGAAGCGGTTCAGGTCGATCGGCGCGCCGTCCTGTCGCAGCCGCGCATACAGCGCGGGCGCGCAGACGGCGATATGCTGCTCCTGCATCAGCAGTGCGTTATCGAAGCCGTCCCATTCGCCGTCGCCGAAGCGGATCGCGCAGTCGAGCACGCGCGATTCGCCGAGACTGTCGTGGATGCGGGTCGTGAGGCTCAGCTCGAATTCGGGATGCGCGTCGCGCAGCCGGCCGAGCCGCGGCATCAGCCAGCGCGCGGCGAAGGTGGGCGGCACGTTCGCGCGCAGGCGGTTCAGGTGGGTTTTTTCCTGCAGGCTGCGAACGGTCAGCTCGATCTTGTCGAACGATTGCTGCAGCGCGCGCAGCAGCACGCGGCCGGCCGCTGTCAGTTCGAGCTGGTGATGGCGGCGCTCGAGCAGGGTTTCGCCGAGCTGGCCCTCGAGCTGGCGAACCTGACGGCTCACCGCGCTCTGCGTCACGTTGAGCAGCTCGGCCGCGCGTGTGAAGCTGCCGGTGCGGCCGGCCATCTCGAAGGCTTTCAGCGCGTTCAGCGCCGGCATCTTGCGTCTCACGGGGCGGTGTCGTGTCTGGTGCGGGATGCTTATTGTAGGCGGGCGGCGCGGGCGCGGGGACGATGAATGGATGCGACGGAGGGCGCGGGCCACAGGGGCTTTTACGGCACGGCGGTTGGCGCGCCTCGTTGCGACCAGGCTGCCCGCAGGATGGTCGGGGGCGCCGGCCCGCAACAGCACGAACGATACGAACGATACGAACGATACGAACGATACGAACGATACGAACGATACGAACGATACGAACGAAAGGGACACACATCATGCGACGCCTGCCATCGTTGATCGCGCTGCGATTTTTCGAGGAGACCGCGCGTCACCTGAGCTTCAACCGTGCGGCGGTTTCGCTGTGCGTGACGCAGGGGGCGGTGAGCCGGCAGATCCGGCTGCTCGAGGAGGCGCTCGGCGCGCGGCTGTTCGAGCGCGATCACAAGGGCGTGCGCCTGACCGATGCCGGCCAGCGGTTGCTGCCGTTCATCGGGCAGGCGTTCGATACGATCGAACGCGGCGTCGACGAAGTCGCCGCCACGCGGCCGGGTGCGAAGCGGCGCCTGACGGTGTCGCTGCCGCCGACGTTCGCGACGCAGTGGTTTTCGCCGCGGCTCGGCACGCTCGCGCAGGCGCTGCCCGACGTCGAGCTGTCGATCCGCACCGAGCCGGCCGACGACTGCCATTGCCACATCCGCTTCGGGCGCGCGGCGCGCGCGGGGATGCAGTCGGAGCTGCTGATGATGGAACGGCATGCGCTCGTCGGCGCGCCGCGTTATCGCGGCGATGCGCTCGACGTGCTGCTCGGCCGGCTGCCGTCGCTGCATGTGCTGCACGAAGGCAAGCGCCTGACGCTATGGGCCGACTGGTGCGAGCAGGCCGGCGTGCCGGTGGCGCGGATCGCCGACGGCATCGAGTTTTCCACGCTCGAACAGGCGATCCGCGCGGCGCGCAAGGGCGCGGGGCTCGCGGTGGTCGACCTGAACATGATCGAGGAGGAGATCGCCGAGGGCAGCCTCGTGCGGCTGTCGCCGGTGCAGCCGATCGGACCGTTCGGCTATTGGCTCGATGTCGAGCCGGAGAGTATCGCGGTCGAGCACGTGGTTGCGTTTGCCGCGTGGTTGCGGGGGCAGGCGGGGCGGAAGGGGTAGGGGCGCGGTCGGGGCGACATGATCGTGTGCCGATACCCGTTGTCACGAGGTCGTGCGGATCGCCCCGGTCGCTGTCGTCGATTCTGTCAGAGAGTGTCACCAGCCGAGGAATACAAATCGGGGTCCAGGCCGAAGTGCATGAACGTTTCGCGGCCCCCGATGGCTCTGGCCTCGGCTTCCGAAATGATGGGTAACTTGCACTTCGACGGATCGATGCGTCCCACGTTGAAGACGGTTCTCGGCAGCGGCGCGGCGGGCGTGCTGATCGGCGGTGCGGCCAGTTCGGCGGAGGACGCACGCGCGAGATTGCGACGGAGTTCGTATGCGAGGAATTCTTCAAGGAGTCGTCGCATTTCCGCGCGCCGGACGACACGATTCCCGTTCGTCGTGCGCCTGCGTGCCGCTGACGGCCGCGCAATCCGGAATCGGGTTATCGGGCTATGCTTTTCTGGCATCGTAAATCCCCTTCTCGATCAAGTAATCGCGTAGCGCCAGCACGGATGCGCCATGCGATGCAACGTCGAATGTCATCCACCGATGTGATCCGGCGGCTCGCCAGAAGTCTCGTCCGATTCGAGTCGTATAAAGCATGCGTAGTGATCGAGGCGAGCCATCGGCCAGCCCGACCGGGTATCCCCGAAAGAACTGGAACAGCGCGGCTTCGTCTGCGTGCGCGCCAGGAATGGAAGCGTCGAAGCCGAACCTCGGCCACGCGTAGTATCCGTAGAGCCGCTGGCCGCCCGACTCCGGCGGCGCTTTGCGGCCGCCGATCGCGAAGGCGGTGATCCGGGCGATGCCCAACGTATCACATGCTCGAACGATTCTCCAGAGCATAGCCGCGCCGAGCCCGGCGGCTGCGCTGTCGACCAGATCGATTGAGCGAAGTTCGAGTACCTGCGAGTCGCCAGTTTGGAAGACGGATATCCGGTTTTCCGATTGGATCAACGTCGGGTGTGTGACGGAGAACGTCAGTCTGCCCGCACTGTCGAGATAGGCCTGTACGTCCGATCCGGACGGCGCGCCGCATAACGAAGCGAGCAACCCGTCAGGAACTTCGTCATCCATACCAAGCAATGCGGAGATGTCCAGATCGTTACGCTCGATCGCCAAGTGACCGTCGAAAAATGCCTTCTCGTACGGCAACGTATGACTGAGATCGACGGGTTGGGTAGACATGGCGGCCGGAAGAATGGAAAACCCCAGCATATCGCCGCGAATCCGCCGCGCCGAGTCCGCCGAACGGCCAACCGCGAGACGGAACGCCCGCCGTCCCGCCGGCCTTACGACCAGTCGAACGTCAGCAGCGCCGCGCGGCCGACCGGCTCGTATGGCCTGTTGCCCGGTGTAATGCGCGTCCAGTTTCTTGCGAAAGCCTGCGCCGTACGTGTCGGGCGGGTTCTCCGGATAGAAGTAGCGCGGGTCGCCGAGCAACGTATAGCGGTTGTTTTCGTCGAGCCGGAACCCGATCCAGTTCGCGCGCAGATAGTCGTTGTGGTGCGCGGCCGTGTCCTGTCCGACGACCCCGTCATAAGGTTCGACCGGGCTGAGCGGGTAGATTCAGCCTTCCCAATACGGATCGATCGCCGACAGGTCGATCGACACGAGCGGATGCAAATGGCGCGCGAGTGCGGCCTGGTGCGCGGCGAGGACGTCGGTGTCCGACGCATAGACCTTCAGGCCGGGTTGTGGCGTGACGATGTCTTCGATCATGATCGGTGTCCGCATGGTGAGCGTTCGGCAAGGCTTCACGAGTGAAGGCGAAAACCGGATGAATGCCGGCGCCGCAGCAGCCTGTCGGAATGAGGTTCCGTTCATCCGGCCGATCGGATGTGAAAGCATTCGCGCTGCCCCTCTGGAGATCGTCTTCTTGATAATAGTTGATAACCGGGATACGCTTCATGGATCGAATTCAATCCGTTCGGGAGGTCGACATGATCAGTGCGGAACTGGGCCAGCAACTGGAGGCTTATGTCGCGAAGCTGGTCGAATCGGGGCGTTACGGGTCCAAGAGCGAAGTGCTGCGCGAAGGCGTGCGCCTGATCCAGGATCGCGAGGCGCAACTGAACGCGCTGGACGCGGTGATCGCGCGCAGCCTGGCCGATGCGCAAGCAGGGCGCGGCGCCGAGGCGGCGGAAGTCTTCGATCGTCTCGAGGCGAAGTATCGGGCGCAGGCGGATCGGCAGGCCTGATCGTGCGCCTGTCCGATTTTGCGATTGCCGAACTCGAAGCGGTCGCCGATTACATTGCACGCGACAACCCGCAACGTGCCGTGACGTTCGTGCGGGAGATTCGCGACAAGTGCATGAGTCTGGCCGCGATGCCGCTGGCGTTTCCGCTGGTGCCGCGCTTCGAGCGTTACGGCGTGCGGCACCGCGTGTACGGCAACTACCAGATCTTCTATCGAGTCGTCGGCGATCCGCCGACGCGGATCGACATCCTTCACGTCCTGCACGGCGCGAGGGACTACGCGTCGATTCTGTTCTGAGCGAACGCGAGCATCTCATCGCGCCCGGAATGAGCGAGCCCGCCCACGACCGGGTGCGACAGAATCGCGCTCGGTGTCGCCGGCGCGCATCGGCGGCGAGTCGAGGCAAAAGCCTCGCGCGCGATGAAGCCGGCGGCCACGCAGCCCGCCACCCTCGTCAATGCCCCGACGCTTCCTCCAGCGTCAGATGCTTCGTCTCCGGCGCCCACGCGATGGACACGATCATCCCCACCAGCAACACGCCCGCGAGCGCGAACATCGTCGCGTGAAAGCCGAGCGTCGCGATGCCGGCCGGCAGCAGGAACGTGCCGATCGCCGAACCGAGCCGGCTGCACGCGATCGCGAGGCCCACGCCGCTCGCGCGCACTTCGGTCGGGAAGCACTCGGGCGGGAACACGCCGACGAGGTTGCTGAACGCCGACATCGTCAGCGTGAAGATCGCGAACGCGACGATCATCGCGACGGCCGCCGCCGACGGCAGCACCGCGAGCGCGACGAGCGACGCGCACGTCACCGCGAACGAGCCGATCAGGAAGCCGCGTCGCGACAGCCGGATCGTCAGCCAGATGCCGATCAGCGCGCCCAGCACGAGAAACGCGTTCAGCAGCAGGTCCGCACCGAAGCCTTCGGCGAGGCCGATCGTCTTCAGGATCGTCGGCAGGAACGTGTAGATCGCGAAATACGGAATCACGAGGCACACGAAGAACGCGCAGTTGAAAAGCGTGCGGCGGATCAGGTCACGCCGGAACAGTCGCGCGAAGCCGGCATTCGCCTGCGGTTCGGCCGAACCGTCGAGCGTCACGTGCGGCCCGAAATGTTTCGCGACGATGGCGCGCGCTTCCTGCACGCGGCCCTTGCCGAGCAGCCAGCGCGGCGATTCGGGCGTGCCGATCCGCAGCACCAGCACGATCAGCGCAGGCAATGCAGCCGACGCGAGCAGCCAGCGCCATGCGTCGGGCGCGGCGTCGCCGTACGCGAGGCCGAGCACGTTCGCGGCGACATAGCCGAGCGTCCAGATCACGCTGAACGAGCCGAGCAGCGCACCGCGATGCTTGCGCGGCGAGAATTCGGCGAGGATCGCGTGGCCGACGGTGAAGTCGCCGCCCATCCCGAAGCCGATCAGCACGCGCAGCACGCACAGTTCGAGCGGCGACGTGACGAAGAACTGCGCGAACGCGGCCGCCGTGATGATCACGAAGCTCGTCAGGAAGATCTTCTGCCGGCCCATCCGGTCGGACAGCCAGCCGAACACGAGGCTGCCGAAGAAGATGCCGATCAGCGCCGAGCTGCCGATCATCCCCATCCAGAACGCGTCGATCGGCATCTGCCTGCCGAGCGCGGCGAGCGCATAACCGATCGTGCCGAGCGTGTAGCCTTCGGTGAAATGCGCGCCGAACGTGAGGCCGGCGATCTTCACGTGGAAACGGTTGAGCGGCACGTCGTCGAGCGCGACGGGGCGGTGCGGCGCCTCGGCGCCACGCGACAGCGGCAACGCGCGCGCGGTGCCGGATTGAACGTTGGCTGGGGTCAAGCTGCCTCCTGGATTGTCATGCGCGATGCAGCGGCCTGCGCGGGCAGGAATGCCCGCGAGCGCCCTGCAAGGCGCCGCGCGCCCGGGCGGCGCGCGGCGCGGGGCGACCGCGTGGAGCGGTCAGCGGCCGAGGCCGGCCATCAGCGTGTACTTGAGTTCCACGTATTCGTCGAGGCCGTACTTCGAGCCTTCGCGGCCGAGCCCCGATTGCTTGACGCCGCCGAACGGCGCGACTTCGGTCGAGATGATCCCGTCGTTGACGCCGACCATCCCGCTCTCGAGCGCACCCGACACTCGCCACGCGCGGCCGAGGTCGCGCGTGTAGAAGTACGCGGACAGCCCGAACGGCGTGTCGTTGGCCGCGGCGACGGCCTCTTCCTCGGTCGTGAAGCGGAAGCAGCCGGCGACGGGACCGAAGGTTTCCTCTTCGGCGATCAGCATGTCGGGCGTCATGCCGGTCAGCACGGTCGGCTCGTAGAACGTGCCGCCGAGCGCGTGGCGCTTGCCGCCGGTGAGCGCGTGCGCGCCCTTCGCGGTTGCATCGGCCACGTGCCGCTCGACCTTGCCGAGCGCCGCCTCGTTGATCAGCGGCCCCTGGTCGACCTCACCGGCGAGCGCGTTGCCGACGCGCAGCGTGCGCACGGCGTCCGCCAGCTTGCGCGTGAACGCGTCGTACACGCCGTCCTGCACGAGAAAGCGGTTCACGCATACGCAGGTCTGGCCCGTGTTGCGGAACTTCGACGCGATCGCGCCCGTGACCGCCGCATCGAGATCGGCATCGTCGAACACGATGAACGGCGCGTTGCCGCCGAGTTCGAGCGACAGCTTCTTCAGCGTGTCGGCCGACTGCTTCGCGAGCAGCTTGCCGACCCGCGTCGAGCCCGTGAACGACAGCTTGCGCACGACGGACGAGCTCGTCAGCGTCTCGCCGATCGCGACCGCGTCGCCCGACACGACGTTGAACACGCCGGCCGGCACGCCCGCGCGCTCGGCCAGCACTGCGAGCGCGAACGCCGACAGCGGCGTTTCCTCGGACGGCTTCAGCACCATCGTGCAGCCGGCCGCGAGCGCGGGGCCGGCCTTGCGCGTGATCATCGCGAGCGGGAAGTTCCACGGCGTGATCGCCGCGACGACGCCGACCGGCTCGCGCGTGACCACGATCTGCGAATCCGGCTTCGGGCTCGGGATCACGTCGCCGTACATGCGCTTCGCTTCTTCCGCGAACCATTCGAGAAAGCTCGCCGCGTACGCGACTTCGCCGCGCGCTTCCGCGAGCGGCTTGCCTTGCTCGCGCGTCAGCAGCTCGGCGAGCGCATCGCGATGCTCGAGCATCAGCTCGCCCCAGCGCTTCACGCGTGCGCCGCGCTCCTTCGCGGTCAGCGCGCGCCACGCGGGAAACGCGTGCGCGGCCGCGTCGATGGCGCGCTGCGTGTCGTCGGCGCCGCCTTTCGCGACTTTCGCGATCGTCTCGCCGGTCGCGGGGTTCAGCACCGGATAGGTCGCATCGCTCGCGCCATGCGATTCGTGCCATTCGCCGCCGATGTAATGGCCGGTCCTCAGAAATTCGTTCATGGTGTGTCGTTCCTTCAGTGCGTCGGAGCCGCAGCCCTTCAGTCCGTTGCGAAGCTGCCCTGCGCCGGACGCGACGCGCGCGCGATGCGCTTGCCGGCCGTGTAGTCGTTGATCAGGTCGCACGGCGTGTAGTTGCGTTCCAGTTCGTGCAGTTCTTCTTCGGTGAGCTGCGTTTCGAGCGCGCCGAGCGCGCTGTCGAACTGCGCGACGGAATCCGCGCCGACCAGCATGCTCGCGACGCCGGGGCGGCTCAGCACCCACGCCTGCGCGATCTGCGCGGGCGGTACGCCGCGGCGCTTCGCGACCTTCGCGACCGATTCCGCGATCGCGAGCGACGCAGCGTCGCCATACATCTGCGCGGTGAAGAAGTCGGTCTGGTTGCGCGTCGATTGCGGCTCGCAGGTCAGCAGGCCGCGCGCGAGCGGGCTGAACACCGACACGCCGACGCCCTGGTCGATGCAGTACGGCACCATCTCGCGCTCTTCCTCGCGATACGCGAGGTTCAGCTGCAGCTGCATGTTGATCGGCTTGTCCCAGCCGTTTCGTTCGCAAGCCTGCATGATCTTCGCGAACTGCCACGTGTACATCGTCGATACGCCGATATAGCGCGCCTTGCCCGCGCGCACGATGTCGTGCAGCGCGCTCATGGTTTCCTCGACGGGCGTGTTCACGTCGAAGAAGTGCAGCATGAAGATGTCGACGTAATCCATCCCGAGCCGCTTCAGCGACCCGTCGATGCCGTCGAGCACGTGCTTGCGCGAATGGCCGCCCGCGTTCGGATAACTGCCCATGTCGTAGCCGACCTTGGTCGTCACGACGAGCTCCTCGCGGCGCGCGTTGCGCTTCAGGATGCGACCGACCACTTCCTCGCCGACGCCCGTCGAATAGAAGTCCGCGAGATCGATGAAGTTGACGCCGGCGTCGAGCGCGCGGCGCACGATCGGCTCGCTCTGCGCTTCGTCGAAGATCCAGGGCTTCCATTCGGGGGTGCCCATGTTCATCGTGCCGAGACACAGGCGGGACACCTTCAGGCCGGACTGGCCGAGGCGGACGTATTCCATGTTTCCTCCAGGTGCGGCCTTGTGTCGGCCGCTTGTCGTCGTCAGTTTTTCTTCGGGGTGTAGAACGGGTTCGACACGTCGCGCGCGGCGGCGAACACCGCATCGCGATGCGGCAGCCCTTCCATCGCGGCGACGATCGCGTTGCGGCACGCGCGATAGTTGTTCTCGAACACGGCATCGAGATCGTCGGTCTGCGGGTTCACCCAGTTCGCCGACACGACGACCCAGTCGTTCTCCGCCTCGGGCGGCAGCGTGCCGTTCTCGAGCGCTTCGGCCACCGCTTTCGCGATGCCGGCCTGCGACGCGCCCCACGTGGCGTTGCCGTGGAAATCGTTGGCGATCTGCGCCTTGTTGACGTACAGCGTGAGCGGCTTGGTCGGCACGCCCGGCTGCGCGATCACGACGAACGGCGCATGGCCGGCCGACGGCGTCGCGAGGGCCGTGGCGAACGCCTGGCCCGCCGGGCCGTTGCGCGGGCCGACCAGCACGTTGATGTGCGCGAGGTTGACGCCGGGGCCTTCGAAGCCTTCGCCGATGTAAAGCTGCCTGGGTTGAGATGCGGTCATTGCGGTGTCTCGTCGATGAGGTTGGGTGTGAGGCGATTTTGGTTGGCCGCGGCGCGGCCGGTGAATCGATGTTTTCTGATCGGGCTATGAGTTTTCGTCGTCTCCGGGAATGCCCTGGGCCCGGCGCGCGGAGGCCAGCCGGGCGGGCCTCGGCCGGCGTCGTGACGGCGGGCGGGGCGGGATCGGCGGGTGGGCATTCGCGAACCGGCTCCGGGTTTGTCATACCCGGGCAGGGGTTGGAGGGCCAGGCGCTTCCGGACAACAATCGGCGTGCTCCGAGCCCTATCTTTCGTCTTCCCTTCTTTTTTCGAAAGCGAGTAATTCCGATGGCTGCCATTCAAAGGCCCGATTGGTCGAAGCTCAGTTCGCTCGATCCCGAGCTGATCCGCGCATTCGTCGCCGTCGTCGAGAGCGGCGGCTTCACCGCTGCGGCCCGGCAACTGCATCGCACGCAATCGACGATCAGCCTGCGCATCCGCACGCTCGAGGAGCGGCTCGACACGCACCTGTTCATGCGCAACAGCCGGCGGCTCGAACTGTCGCGCGACGGCGAGAATTTCCTGATCCATGCGCGCCGCATCATCCAGGTGCAGAACGACGCGATCCTTGCGCTGAAGCAGGCGAGCAGCGACCGCGGCGTCGTGCGCTTCGGGCTGCCCGAGGACTATGCGGAGCTGTGGCTGCCGGACCTGCTGAAGTCGTTCTATGCGATGCGGCCGGGCGCGCGCTTCCACGTGCATTGCCGCACCTCGCTCGAACTGCTCGAACGGCTGCAGGCCGGCGAGCTCGACGTCGCGCTCGTCGTGCGGCACGGGCCGAACGCGGGCGGGCGGCTGCTCGGCCGGCACGAGGTCGTGTGGGCCGCGCACCGCGATTTCGCGCTCGGCCCGCAGGCGTCGGTGCCGCTCGCGCTGTTTCCGGAGACGTGCTGCTACCGGCAGCGCGGGCTGCAGGCGCTCGCGACGGCCGAGCGGCCGTATCACGTCGTCTATACGAGCCAGAGCCCGACCGGCATCAAGATCGCGGTGAACCACGGCGCGGCCGTGACGATGATCGACCGCTGCACGCTGCCCGAGAACTGGCGCGTGCTCGACGAGACCGACGGGCTGCCGCCGCTGCCGGCGGCCGATCTCGAACTGCATCGCTCGCCGGGCATCTGCGATCCGCTGACCGACGATCTGGTTTCGCTGATCGAATCGATGGTCGACGAGCGGCGGCGCGCGTCGCTCGAAGCGTTCGCTTAGCGGGGCGGGGCGGCGCAAACGCGGGTGAGATTGACGCGAACCGCGGCGCGCGGCCGCAACGCGCGCATGACGACCGCGCGGCCCGCCGCAGCTCGGTGTCGTGTTGTGTCCCCCGTGCCGTTTTTTGCACGGGCGGCCCGTTTTTTTGCACGACGTTTATCCGGTCTCTTCTAAGCTGGGGACGTGTCGAACAGCCGGGACGGCCTCCGTCCGCTCCATGACCTTCATTCATCCCGTTCCCGCCTGCGATGTCGCCGGCCGCCAGTTGCGCGCCGGCGCACCCGGCAATGTCATTCCGTTCCCGCCGCCGCGCCCGCGCCTGCAGTTGCCCGTCACCTTGACGGCCGATTCCGGCGAGCGCGCGCACGCCCGGCTCGCGGCGCTGCTGCATTCCCCGCTCGGCGTGTATGTCGTCAGCGCGCGTGCCGTGCGCGACGTGGTCCACGTGCACTTCGACATCGCGCCGGAAGACCTGGATTTCACGCTGCACATGTTGATCGCGCAGCAGGCCGATGCGGTGATCGGGCCGGTCGCGTGCCGGTTGCATGTCGGGCCGACCGGATGGTAAAGCCGGGAACGCTTGTTGCTCGTGGGTTGTCGTTCGTTCCTTGATGGCTTGTCCGATCCGCCGCCCGATCGCCGGTCGCCGTGTCGTCCGCCCGCAGGCGGCGAACCGGCGCGCGATGCTGCGTGCGCGGCGCCGATCACGAATACGGAGGAGTCATGGATCTATTGGAAGCCGTACCTGTCGCGCGGCCGACGAGCGGCCGGTTACGGACGGCGTTGCTGCCGTCCGGCCAGCAACTCGCGCGTCAGCTCGTGACGACGGTGCGCGTGGCCGAAATGCTGCTGCATCAGGCGATCGTCGTGCCCGACCGGCACCAGTGGTCGGTGGACACCGAGCGGGTCGACGCGGCCGGCGGGCCGCTCGAGGCCTGGGAGAGCTTCGTGACCTGGCGGATCGGCAAGGTGTTCGCAGCGTCGGTGAGCCCCGCCGCGCGCGTCAACGATCGCGACCAGGTCGCGGTCGAGATCCGGCTCTGCCTGCCCGAGCAGGACTACGTGGCCGGGCGGCGCGTGAGCACTTTCGGCCGCCGCCATGGCAACCGCTTCGGCGCGACGCTGTCGGTCGTGTCGGGCGCGCAGTGGGGCTGGCAACGCGCGGAGCACGTCGCGCCGGAACACGCGCAGGTATGCGGCGATACGCTGGAAGCGCTCGTCGATCGGGTGGCCGCGAACGTCAATGCGGCGCTGGGCGCGGCCGGGTTCGGCGCGACGCGCTGATCACGCGTCGCCGGTCTGCCCGGTTTGCCGCTGCAGGTCTTCCATCAGCTGTTCCGCGAGAAAGTCGCACGGCGGGCGCTTCGATTTCGTGCTGCGCGCGAGAATCAGTTCGAGCGGCGGCAAATCGGGCAGCCCGTGCGAGCGGCCGAGCATCGACAGTTGCGCGGGAATCGCGCAGCGCGCGAGCGGCGCGACCGCGAGGCCGGCCTCGACCATGCTGAGCAGCCCGAGCAGGCTCGGGCTTTCATACGAAGTGCGGAACGGCAGCTTCGCGCGTTCGAGGCTGCGGATCGCGTTCTCGCGCGCGACGCTGCCCGGCATGAACACCGCGATCGGCAGCGGCCGTTCTTCCCATACGCGCGGCCCGTTCGTCATCGCGGCCCACGCCATCGGCTCGTGGCGGATGAAGTCGCCGGACAGCCCCTTGATGCGCGTGCCGCACACGAGATCGACCGTGCCGTCCTTCAGGAGTGGCGCGAGCGCGCTGCTCGGCAGCCCGATCACCTGGATCTCGACCTTCGGATAGGTCGCCGAAAATTTCTTCAGCACCGACGGCAGCAGCGACGACGCATAGTCGTCCGGCACGCCGATGACCACCTTACCCGTCACTTCCGGCCGCACCACGGCCGCCCACGCCTCGTCGCGCAGTGCCAGCATTCGTCTGGCGAATCCCAGCAGCACCTCGCCTTCGCGCGTCAGCACGATGCTGCGCGGCTTGCGCACGAACAGCGGCCGGCCGATCGCGTCTTCCAGGCTCTTGATCTGCATGCTCACGGCCGATTGCGAGCGGTTCACCGCTTCGGCGGCGCGGGTCATGTTGCCGGTTTCCGCGACGGCGACGACGGTGGCCAGCACGTCGTGATCGAGCATCTTCATCGGTATCAGGAAAACTGAACGTAACGATCAGCATTATGCGTTTTTATTGTCGCTGTGTGTCTGCCATAGTGGCATCGAGCCGGCCGCATCGTTCGATGCGGTGCGGCGATCACGCCGGCGTGCCCGGCACGCAGCGCCGAACAGGGAAGAGTGGTGTACCGATGATGGATCATCCATTGCGTGCCGCACTGGCCGCGGAATTGCATGCGCGGCCGTTCCTGCGGCTCGCCGAGGCCGTGTCGCTCACGCACTACGCGATCTACGCGGACGGCCAGCCCGACATCCACGAAACGCTGCTGCACGCGCTGTGCCGCGACACCGGCATTGCCGCGCCGCAGGACGGCGCGACCCACTACGCGGTGCAATCGCCGGGCGGCTGGTACCTGAAGTGGGAGCGCCACACCGAATTCTCGACCTTCACGTTCGTCGCGCCGCGCCGCGACACCGGTTATTTCGACGATCTCGCGATCGAAGGGATCCCGGCCGCCTGGTTCGCACGGCTCGCGGGCATCCGCTTCGTCGCGGTGCGCATGGAATTGCTGTCGGGCGATGCCGCGCGGCTCGTGTGCGGCGACCTGCGCCGCTGGATCGACGGGCCCGCGCTCGTCGGCAGCAACGTGCTCGGCGGCGGCAAGGTGTTCTGCGACTGGCACGTGCGCGACGACGGCTTCATGCGCTTTCTCGTCGTCGACGAGGATTTCCGCGAGGAGCAGGGCGGCCGCCTGCTGCAACGCCTCCATGAAATCGAGACGTACCGGATGATGGCGCTGCTCGCGTTGCCGGTCGCACGGCGGATGAGCCGCGAGCTCGACGAGATCCACGCGGCGCTGCACGCGCTGATGCAGCGGATGGACGCGGGCGGCGCCGACGGCGACGACGCGGCCTTGCTCGTGAAGCTCACGCATCTCGCGGTGCGGGTCGAAGCGCTGTCGGGGTCCGGCGGCCGCTTCAGCGCGTCGCGTGCTTACGAAAAGCTCGTGCTGGCGCGTATCCACGAGCTGCGCGAGGAGCGCATCGAAGGGATGCCGACGATCGCGGAGTTCATGGAGCGGCGCTTCGCGCCGGCGATGGAAACCTGCCGCAGCGTGTGGGCGCGTCACGAGCAGATCGCCGCGCGGATCGCGCGCGCGGTCGACCTGCTGCGCACGCGTGTGAATCTCGCGCAGGAAAAGGACGTCACGCGCTTGCTGGCGGGCATGGAGCGCACCGCGCGCAACCAGCTGCATCTGCAGCATGCGGTCGAAGGGCTGTCGGTGGCGGCCATTTCGTACTACGTGCTGTCGCTCGCGACCGCGGCGTTCAAGGCGCTGCACGTGATGAACCTGCCGGTCGATCCCGAACTCGCGGAAGGCCTGCTGATCGCGCCGGTCGTGTTCGCGGTGATTCACATCACGCGGCGCACGCGCGCGCAGCTCGCGCGGTCGGAGGCCGCGCATGGCGGCGCAACCGTGCAAGCGGCGGCGTTGAAACAGGCAAATTGAATCAGAACATCGACGACATATCGAAAGGAGTGGAGATGACTTTTACGCAAACGCAAGCGGGATTTTTCACTGGCTACGACGCATTCGACGAACCCGTTCGGGATGACGCGGGCGCGCCGGAAGAGGTGCGCGTGACGTCGTATCAGGCCGTGCTGCAGGAGCCGATGACGTCGCTCGTCGGCAGCACGATCGATCGGCCGGATGTCGCGGCGGTGGCGATTCTCGGGTACAACTGACGCCTGGTCGTTTCGCGTCGATTCACGACGTCCGCCGTGGACGCTGCAGGCCCGGCGGCCCCTTCACGTACACCTTCACGCAATGAACGCGCATCCCGCCGTTTCGCTTCAACTGACCGACATCGAGCAGCCGGCCGCACGCGACCTCATCAGCCGCAAGCTCGCCGAGTTCAACCACGCGATGACGGGCCGATCCGACACGGCGGCGCTCGACGTCTACGTGACCGATCCCGCGACCGGCGAGGTCGTGGGCGGCCTCACCGGCCGGACGTCGCTGGGCCTCTTCTTCATCGACCTCTTTTACCTGCCGGAATCGCTGCGTGGCGGCGGTTTCGGCAGCCGGCTGCTGCGCGAGGCCGAAGCGGAAGCGAAGCGGCGCGGGTGTGCCCGCGCGGTGCTGTACACGATTACGTTCCAGGCGCCGGACTTCTACCGGAAGCACGGTTACGAGGCGTTCGGCGAGGTGCCGTGCGAGCCGGAAGGGACGGCGCGCGTGTTCATGGTCAAGACGCTTTGAGCGAGGTAGCCTGACGTCACCGCGCCGGCGTCGCTACCGAAGACCGGCGGGATCGCAGCATGTGCTGCATCGACGGCGACGGGTAGCGCGACGCCGTCCACGCCGACCCGGAGGCATATCGTGACAACGCCACTCGATCAATACGCCAGACAGTACGTGCGATTCGAAGACGAACGCACGCGGCCTGTCCGCGACCTGCTGGCCGCCGTGCCGGACACGCCGATCCATACCGCGCTCGACATCGGCTGCGGGCCCGGCAATTCGACCGAAGCGCTGATCGCGCGCGCACCCGACGCGACGGTGCGCGGGATCGACGCGTCGCCGGACATGATCGCGGCCGCGCGCAAGCGCCTGCCCGCGCTGCGTTTCGATCTCGCGGATGTCTCCACGTGGGACGATCCGGGCGGCTACGACCTGATCCTGTCGAACGCGGTGCTGCAATGGGTGCCGGCGCACGACACGCTGTTTCCGTCGCTCGTCGGCCGGCTCGCGCCGGGCGGCCATCTCGCGGTGCAGATGCCCGACAACCTCGACGAACCCGCGCACCGGCTGATGCGCGCGGTCGCCGCGGGCGGGCCCTGGGCGGACAAGCTCAAAGGCGCGGCGCGCACCGAGCGGTTCGACGCGCGGTATTACTACGCGCTGCTGTCGCCCTCGTGTTCGCGGGTGGATGTCTGGCGCACGACCTACTACCATCCGCTGCGCGGCGGCGCCGACGCGGTCGTCGAATGGTTCAAGGGCAGCGCGCTGCGGCCGTTCCTCGCGGCACTCGATGAAGGCGAACGCGACGCGTTCGTCGCGCGCTATCGCGATGCGCTCGCCGGTCCGGATGGCTACCCGTCGCTCGACGACGGCACCGTGCTGCTGCCGTTCCCGCGCCTGTTCATCGTCGCGACGCGGAAGTAAGGCGAAAGCAGGGGCGCAAGCAGGACCGGAGCGGGCGACGGCGGGTCGTCGGTCAGGACAGCGGCCGCATCGATTCCGGATCGACCGTCCGGCTCTTCGCGCTTTGCCCGTCGCGCAGATCCTTGTACCAGAAGAGGGCGACTTCCCCGTCGTTCGCGCCGTCGGCGTACAGGAAGCGGTCGTGGCCGCCCACGACGAAGCCCGCCCGCGCGTACGTGCAGCAGGCCGCGACGTTGTTCGCCTGCGTTTCGAGCCGCATGAAGCCGAACCCGCGGCTGCGCGCCCACGCTTCCGCGGCCGCGAGCAGGAACTGGCCGATCCCCTGCCGCCGGCAGCTGCGATCGACCGCGAGTTCCGCGATCTCGGCCATCCCGTTCCAGCTTTCGGTGATCGCGACGAATCCCGCGAGGCGCCCGCCCGCGCTCGCGCGGAACAGCGCGGTGCCGCCGGACGCCTCGCGCGCCCAGCCGGCCGGATCGAAGCCGTAGTCCTTGCGCTGCACGGGCAGCGCGCGCAAATCGAGCAGATCCTGGTACGGCGCATTCAGCTCCCACGCGATCTCGAACGAAAAGTCGCATCCGTTCAGTTCGTCGGCGGGCAGATCGACCGCCTGTTCGATGCTGATGTGCTCGGCTCGGTCCATGTGTCGGTGTCCTGTCTTCAGCGGGATTGCCTGGTCTTCCCCCGGGGCGGGCGGCGGCGCCTTGCAGCGAGAGCCGGATCGCACCCGTTCCTGTTTTGAATTGATGCGCTCGCACGATGTCTCTTCCCGCGGCGGCGCTCAACGCCCGATTATGCGGGATATCGGCGCGGACTCATCCGCATCTCGTCTCGTGGCGGAGCGCCGATCGCGGCCATGCCGCGTATTCGTCGGCGCATTGCTTCATTTGGCAGGGCGATGCGACCACGCAACGGATTGCTCATACGGAATCCACACGGCCCGATTGCCGGAGACCCTCATGGGGGCCGCTTCGCGGTTCGACTATGCTGAATTGTCCGCGGCCGGAATTCCGCGCCGCGACGCGGCGAACCTGCGATGACGGGAGGGAGCGATGAGCGAGCAAGACAACGTGCAACTCGTGCAGCAGGCATACGCGGCGTTCGGCCGCGCGGATATCGAGGGCATTCTGCGGACGCTGTCCGACAGCGTCGACTGGTTCATCCCGGGGCCGGCCGACGTCGTTCCGTTCGTCGGCAGACGGCATGGGCCGCAGGCGGTCGCGGCGTTCTTCGCGGCGCTTGCGTCGACGCAGACCGCGGAACGCTTCGAGCCGCTCGAGTTCATCGCGAGCGGCAACCGGGTCGTCGTGCTCGGCACGCAACGCTGGCGTGTCCATTCGACCGGGCGCACTTACGAGGACGACTGGGTGCACCTGCTCACGATCGAAAGCGGGAAGATCGCGGCGTTCGTCGAGTATCACGATACGGAGGCCGAAGCGGCCGCGCATCGACGGTGACGGTGCCGAAGATGCGCCGGGCCGCTTTGCCCGGCGGCTTCGGCATCCCGCGCGGCCGGCATGGCCCGCGGTGCCGCGCCGGCCCGCCGGGGATGGTGCCGCCGGCGGCCTGAACGGCCGCCCAGGTCAATCGATCGCGCGCATCGCGTGGCGCAGTTCCTGGTAGCTGCGCAGGCCCGTCACGCCGAGTTCGCGGCCGATCCCGCTGAGCCCGAAGCCGCCCCAGCACACATGCGGGTAGATGAGTTGCGGCGCGTTGATCCACACGAGTCCGGCACGCACGCGTGCCTGAAACTGCTTCGCGACTTCCGCGTCGCGCGTCACGACGGTCGCGACGAGCCCGTAGCGCGTGTCGTTCGCGAGCGCGATCGCCTCGTCGTCGGTACGGAACGACTTCACGCACGCGACCGGGCCGAACACCTCGTCGGTCCACAGCAGGTTGTCGGCGGGCGGCTCCGCGACCACGACGGGCGCCATGAAGAAGCCGTTGCCGCCGGCTTCGGCGACGCGCCCGCTGAACGCGACGCGCGCGCCCGCCGCGATGCCTTGCGCGAGCATCGCCTCGACGCGCGTGCGTTGCGCGGCCGAGATCATCGGCCCCATCGCGACCTCCGCGGTGGCAGGCGGCGCGACGACGAGCGCGCGCACGGCCGTCTCGAACGCGGCCATGAAGCTGCGATAGAGGCTGTCGTGCACGAGGATGCGCGCGGTGGCCGAGCACATCTGGCCCGCGTTCGTGAAGGCGCCGGCGACCGCGAGCGACACCGCGGCGTCGAGATCGGCGTCGTCGCGCACGATCAGCGACGACTTGCCGCCGAGTTCGAGCGTCACGCGCTTCATGTCCTCGGCTGCGGCCCGCATGACCTTGCGGCCGGCGGCCGTGCTGCCGGTAAACGAGATCTTGTCGATCAGCGGATGCGCGGTCAGCGCCGCGCCGACCTCGGCGCCGCCGTTCACGACGTTGACGACGCCGTCCGGCACGCCGGCTTCGGCGATCAGGTCGAGCAGCGCGTGCTCGGCCGGCGACGTCAGTTCCGACGGCTTCAGCACGACCGTGCAGCCGGCCGCGAGCGCGGGCGCGAGCTTCCACGCGGTCGTGACCATCGGGAAGTTCCACGGCACGATCAGCGCGGCGACGCCGACCGCGTCGTGGAAGCGTTCGGCCGCGACGGTGTCGCTCGGCAACGCGACGGGCTCGGCCTCGAACAGCGCCGGGTTCCCGCACAGCGTCGCGTAATACGCGAACGTCGCGGCGACATCGCCGACGTCGGCTTCGGCCTCGAAAGGCGGCTTGCCGCTCACCTGCATCTGCAGCGCCGCGAGCCGCTCGCGGTCGGCTTCGACGCGCTCGGCGATCGTCGCGAGCAGGCGGCCGCGCTCGGCGGGCGGCGTGTCGCGCCAGCCGGCGAACGCGTCGCGCGCGGCGCGGACCGCGGCGTCGACGTGCGCGGCCGTCGCGAATTCCTGCCAGCCGATCGTCGCGCCGGTCGACGCATCGAAGATCGGCGCGCCGGCTTCGTCGGAATGCGTGCGCACGGGCTGGCCGGCGATGCGCGCGGCGGGCAGCACGATGGCCGCGGCGGAAGGGGAAAGCTCGGCGGTGGACATGAACGTGTTCCTGTCGATCGGATTAGCGGTAGGCGACGCCCGGCATCACGCAGAGCATCTCGAATGCGAGGTTCGCGCCGACGAGCGCGGTGGTGCCGGTCGGATCGTACGGCGGCGACACTTCGACGAGATCCGCGCCGACGATGTTCAGCCCCTTCATCCCGCGAATGATCTCGAGACCCTGCTGCACCGACAGGCCGCCGATTTCCGGCGTGCCGGTGCCGGGCGCGAACGACGGATCGAGACCGTCGATGTCGAAGCTGAGATACACAGGCGTGTCGCCGACGCGTTCGCGCACCTGCGCCATCAGCGGCGCGAGCGACCGGTTCCAGCATTCCTCCGCCTGCACGACGGTGAAGCCCTGCTGGCGGCACCAGTCGAAATCGTCCGCGTGATAGCCGGTGCCGCGCAGGCCGATCTGCGTGACCTTGTCGCATTGCAGCAGGCCGTCTTCCACCGCGCGGCGGAACGGCGTGCCGTGCGCGATCTTCTCGCCGAACATCGTGTCGTTCACGTCCGCGTGCGCGTCGACGTGCACCACGGCGACCTTGCCGTATTTCCTGTGCAGCGCGCGCAGGATCGGCCACGCGATCGTGTGGTCGCCGCCGAGCGTGATCGGCCGGCAGCCGTGCGCGACGATCTCGTCATACGCGTGCTCGATGCGGCGCACCGAATCCTTCAGGCCATAAGGGTTGGTCGCGACGTCGCCGATGTCGGCGACCTGCAGCGAATCGAACGGCGCCGCGCGCGTGGCCATGTTGTACGGGCGCAGCAGCACGGATTCGGTGCGGATCTGGCGCGGGCCGAAGCGCGAACCCGAGCGGTTCGACGTGCCGAGGTCGAGCGGCACGCCGACGAAGCACACGTCGAGGCCGTCGGTCGTGTCGGCCTGCGGCAGGCGCATCATCGTGGCGATGCCGCCAAAGCGCGGCATCTCGTTGCCGCCCATCGGCTGGTTCAGTTCGCGGTGCATGGGGCCGTCTCCTCTTTATGGTGAAAAGCGATCGGCCGATGGTAGAGGAGAACGCGGGCGCGAAGATCTTGAAGTCGCAACGTTTACATCGACGGGTCTCGATGCGAACGGCGCCGCCGCATCGACGCGGCGCGACCGGCTGCGGGCGACCGGCTGCGGGCGACCGGATCAGCCGGCGATCGCGGGCGGCGTGCCGGCGTCGTCGCCGTCGTTGCCTGCGTGGTCACGCGTTGCGGCCACAGGAAACGCCGGCACGGCCGAGCCCCACGCAGCCAGCTCGCGCTTCGTGCGCACCCCGAGCTTCGCGAACGCACGCTTCACGTACGACTCGGCCGACGCGACGCGCACGCCGAGGATGTCGGCGGTTTCCGGCACGGTCTTGCCGGAGATCAGGTGCTTGCAGGTTTCGTATTCGCGCTTCGACAGCTTCACGCCGTCGGCCGCGATCCGCGCGTCGAACTGCGCGAGCGGATGCACGTCGGGCGTCGGGTGCGCGATGCGCCGCGCGGCGGTGGTCGATGCGTGCAGCTCGAGCAGCGGGAACAGCACGTCGCTGATGCTGCGAAAGCGGTTCATTTCGGCGAGCGTGAACGGCGGGCGGTCGCGGCCGCGTTCCAGCGCGATCGAATGCTGCGCATAGCGGGTGCCGCGCGCGAGCACGCATTCATGGCCGATATGCACGTCGTCGAACAGCCGCTGGCGGAATTCGCCGGGTGGGATCGCCGCGATGTCGCGCACGACCAGCATCGTGCCCGTCTTGCCGCGCAGCCCCGCGAACAGCGGGTCGCTGTCGAGAAAGCGCTCGTAGTAGAGCGTCATCACGTCGGAGATGTCGGCGGTCGCGGTGCCGATGCCGCTGCTGCCGATCCATTCGCAGCGGTAGCCGGTGGGCATCGTGCCGTCGACGCGCGAGCGCTCGACGTGCGCGACGTCGAGCGGCACGACGTCGTTCAGCAGTTGCGTGAGACGCGGCACGAAGTGCGGCGTGCCGACCGTCTCGATCAGCTCGCCCAGCGCCTTGAACGACACGTTGAAGCGGTCGGTGTCGCGGTGGAAGGGGTTCACGTTGAGCAGCATGCGGTTCCCCGGTGAAAAGCGGCGGCGATTCTAGCGTCCGAAGTCAAAAACGTCATTAGGGGGAAATACGGTACGGAGTCCTGCGACCCTGCGCGCCGCGGAAAACGCGGTTTGTCCCCCCCGCAGGGGGGCATACCGGGGCAGTGTAAATGAGTAACTTTGTCTCTGCTTTTTTCAATCGAGAGACGAAAGATTCAAATGACCAAACTGATCAAGGACATCCTGCCGCTGGGCGCAGGCGTGGGCGAATTCACGAAGCTCGACTTCGGGATGGACGAAAGCGACTGGCGCGCGGCCGAAGGCAAGAGCGGCGGCTACCTCATCGGCTGGTGGGAAGGCAAGGTCGGCTCCGTGGAGTTCCCGGAAACCGCGGCGGACGAAGCGGTGTGGCTCGTCGAGGGCCGGATCGCGCTGACCGATGTCGAAGGCAACCGCAAGGAATTCACGCCGGGCCAGGGCTACCTGCTGCCGGCCGGTTTCGCGGGCCGCTGGGAAACGATCGAGGACGCGAAGAAGTTCTACGTGCTGCTCGAGAAGTCGTGATGTGAGCGGCCGCCGTGGCGTCGTCGTCAGGTTGACGCGAGGCCCGGCGGCGGCGTTTTCGATCGACTGCAGGCGACGTCCGTCGCGCGGGTGTCGAAGGCGCGCGTCGCGGCTTGCGGTGCATCGCGCCGATCGTCGCCGTCGGCGCGACCGAGGCAACCGCGGCGATAGAAGTAATCGGCGCAATCGCTGAATTCGGCGAATTCGGCACGCCGTGCACGCATCGCACGCGCGGGCCGCGATCAGGTGGGATGGCTGGGATCATGGAAATGGAAGTCAACGAAGCAACACAAGCCGCACCGGCTCACGCGCACGCCGCGCGTCACGCGCCGGTCGCACTGGGCGCCGCCGAGGCGCTCGCGAATACGAAACTGTTCCCGTACTGGCTCGACAACCCGGCCGCGCCGGCCGCCGAGCCGGAACTCGTCGGCGACGTGACGGCCGACCTGCTGGTCGTCGGCGGCGGCTTCACCGGGCTGTGGACGGCCGTGCAGGCGAAGGAACAGATGCCGCACCTGAACGTGGTGCTGATCGAGGCCGGCAAGGTCGCGCACGGCGCGTCGGGCCGCGCTGGCGGGATCATCTCGACGTCGGTGATGCACGGGCTGCCGAACGCGGTGCGCGTGTTCCCGAACGACATCGCGCAGCTCGAGGCATTCGGCCACCACAACCTCGACGGCTTCGAGGACACGCTGAAGCGCTACGCCATCGACGCCGACATCGAGTGGAACGGCGAGATGACGGTCGCGGTGGACCCCGGGCACCTCGCGCACCTGAAGGGCGACTACGACCTGCATCGCGAATACGGGCACGACGTCGTGCTGCTGAACCGCGAGGAAACGCTCGAGCAACTGAACTCGCCGCTGTTCGCGGGCGCGCTGTGGTCGCGCAACCGCAGCGGCATCGTGCATCCGGCGAAGCTCGCGTGGGGGCTCAAGCGCGCGGCGCTGTCGCTCGGCGTGAAGCTGTACGAGCACACGCCGCTCACGACCGTCACCGACGAAGGCGGCACCGTGTACGTGACGACGCCGAACGGCAGCGTGCGCGCGCCGCGTGTCGTGTTCGGCAGCGGCACCGCAAAGGTTGGCATTCCGGATATCAATCGCCGCGTGATGCAGGTGCGCGATCACGTGCTCGCGACCGAGCCGCTCACTGACGAACAGCTCGCGCGGATCGGCTGGAAGAACCGCCAGGGCGTGTACGACACGCGCACGCAGCTCAACTATTTCCGGTTGACGAAGAACAACAGCATCATCTTCGGCGGGCTGGTCAGCTATCACTTCGACGGCGACCCGGAACCGCACCAGGACGGCCGGCGCGAAACCTACTACCGGCTCGCGGAGGCGTTCTACCGGACCTTCCCGCAACTCGCCGACGTGCGCTTCTCGCACGCGTGGGGCGGCCCGATCGACTACTGCTCGCGCGGCTCGGTGTTCGCGAAGCGCTATCTCGGCGGCAAGGCCGTGTTCGTCGCCGGCTACACGGGCTTCGGCGTCGCGGCGAGCCGGTTCGGCGCGTTCATGGGGCTGAACATCCTGTTCGACCGCGACAGCCCGGAGCGCAAGCTCGACATCGCGAACCAGAGCCCGAGCTACATCCCGCCCGAGCCGATGCGCTGGGTCGCCGCGAAGATCACGTTCCACGCATTCGACGGCGCGGACGCCGAAGGCGGCTGGAAGCGTGCGTGGATCAACGGGCTCAAGGCGATGGGCTTCCCGATGTAAGCGCCGGTCGTTCACGAACGACGGGTATGGCGCGTGCCGTTGCCGATGACGGCGCGCGTCCGGTCAGGTTCATCGGCGCGGGCGGCCGGTGTCGTGCCGGCCCGGCAACGCGCGAGAAGCGCAGCGGCTTGAAGCATGTTTTCGAATACCACCGATCTCGATCTCCGGCTCATCCGGGTCTTCCTGGCCGTCGTCGACGCACGCGGCATCACGGCCGCCGAGGCATCGCTCGGCGTGCGGCAGTCGACCATCAGCACGCAGCTCTCCGCGCTGGAAGCGCGTGTCGGCTTCAAGCTGTGCGACCGCGGTCGCGGCGGCTTTCGGCTGACATCGAAGGGCGAACGCTTCGCGGCCACGGCGCGCACGCTGGTCGCGGCGACGTCGGAGTTCGTCGCGCGCGTGCGCGACATCGACCGCAAGCTGGTCGGCACGTTGTCGATCGGGCTGATCGGGCAGGCGCCGCTCGTCGAGAACGCGCGCGTCGCCGACGCGATCGGCACGTTCCGCAAGCGCGACCAGGCCGTCACGTTCTCGATGAAGGTCGCATCGCCGCAGGAACTCGAGGAGGGCCTCGTCAACAACCAGCTCGATTTCGCGATCGGGTATTTCTGGCATCGCGTGCCGGGGCTCGACTACACGCCGTTGTTTACCGAGGAGCAGGTGATCTACTGCGGTCGCGGCCATCCGCTGTTCCATGTGTCGCGGCCGGTGTCGATGGACGACCTGCAGGCGCACGACTGGGTGTGGCGTACCTATCCGGTGCCGGAGGAACAGTGTCCGCTGCCGGAGCGGCGCGTGACCGCGAGCGCGGACAGCATCGAGGCCGCGACGATCCTGATCCTGTCGGGCGGCCATCTCGGCTACCTGCCCGCGCATTACGCGGAGCCGTTCGAGCAGCGTGGGCTCGTGAAGGCCGTCGGCCGTGCGACGTTCGGCTTCGATGTGCCGCTGCATCTCGCGATGAAGCGCAACGCGAGCGGCAAGCCGATCGTCGATGCGTTCCGCGAGGACTTGCTGCGCGCGTTCAACATCAAGGCGGCCGCGCTGGCTGCATAGCGCGTGCCGCCCGCGAGGTCGCGCCGCCCCCGCAGGCGCGAGGCGCAGCGGCAGGAATCGCGAAACGCGTGTCGCGGGCGGCGGGCGAACGCGCGGGATGTGAACGCGTATCGGGCGGGTCGCGTTACGCGCTTGCGCTGTCGTCGCGATATCCGCTCTTGCCGTCGAAGATTTCCTTCAGCGCGGCGCGCAGCGCGACGGGATCGTGTTCGCCGGGCGCAAGATGAATCACGTAATGCGTGTTGCCGTCGAGCCGCGCGGCGGTGCGCTCGTCGAGTTCGACGTCGAGCGTGTCGCCCGTGAGGCGCACCGACAGGTCGTTCACGTGCGCGGTGAGCTGGTCGAGCACCATCACCTCGATCGACGTTTCCTCCGGAAAGCGCAGCAGCGAGAAGCAATAGTTCTGCGCCGCGTCGTGGCAATAGATGTTCGCGAAGCTTTCGTCGTCGTCGACATCGGACGTGGCCGCGCCGACGGTAGCGTGTAGTTCCATGATGTTTCTCTCGGTAAGGGGTTATCGGGGCAGCGCGGCTTGCGCGTCGACCTCGCAATGCGCATCGCGCGCCTTCAGCCACAGCCCGAATGCGCGCATGACCTCGACGACGGGCCGCAGCCGGTCGCCGTCCGCGGTCAGATCGTACTCGACGCGCACCGGCACTTCCGGATACACGGTGCGCCGCACGAAGCCGGCGTCCTCGAGCGCGCGCAGATCGAGCGTCAGCATCCGCTGCGAGATGCCGGGCATGTCGCGGCGCAGGTCGCTGAAGCGCTTCGGCCCGTCGAGCAGATACGACACGAGCAGCAGCCGCCAGCGGCCGCCGAGCATGCGCATCGCTTCTTCCACGGAACATCCTGTCGCACTCGTCTTCATGCCGCTGACCCTGTCGGTAACTTTTTTGTGACTACGGCACAAACGACTGCCTTCTTCTCAGCGCCGCGCCGATGCGAGATATTAGCGCCCGCGTCGCGGCGAATCGATAGTCGAACCACCCAATCAAGGAAACGCATGAAGCTTTATCACGCTCCCGGCAGCTGTTCGCAGGCCATCTGCATCGTGCTGCGCGAAAGCGGCATCGACGCGCAGGTCATCAAGGTCGACGCGCGCAAACACGTCATTGAAGACGGACGCAATTACTACGATGTGACCGAACTCGGCTGCGTGCCGCTGCTCGAACTCGACGACGGCACGATGCTGCGCGAAGGACCGGTGATCGCGCAGTATCTCGCGGACCGGCGCCCCGAAGCGCGGCTCGCGCCCGCGTACGGCACGCTCGCCCGCTACCGGCTGATGGAATGGCTGAACTTCCTCGGCACCGAGATCCACAAGGGCTTCATCCCGCTGCTTTACGCGGTGCAGGCGGGGCAATACGTCGACCCGGTGCGGCAGAAGCTCGACAGCCGCTTCGCGTGGATCGACCGGCAGCTCGACGGCAACCCGTATGTGACGGGCGACACGTTCACCGTCGCCGATGCGTACCTGTTCGCGCTGACGGGCTGGGGCAAGGCCGACTGGATGCGCTCGGTGTACAACGCGGACATCGACCTGAGCCGCCATGCGAACCTGCGCGCGTGGTACGAGCGGGTGCGGGCGCGGCCGGCCGTGCAGCAGGTGCTCGCCGCGGACAGGCTGGCACGCTAGCGCGTTTTGGGGGCGGCGCCGGACACCGTAAGAAGCCGCTCACGTCGCCGCGCCATACCGCAAACCGCCGCGCTATAATCGCCGCCATGAAACTGCTTCGGACCTTCGTCCTGCTGCTGCTTTGCGCGGTGCTGCCCATCAGCGGGCTGGCAGCCAGCGGCTTGACCGGTGAATGTCCGATGCAGCACACGATGTCGATGGAAGCGAACGCGGGCATGAGCATGTCCGCCGACATGAGCGGCTGCGATTCGATGAAAGCGTCGCCCACCGACACCACGAAGGCCAAGGCGAAGGGCATGGCCTGCAAGGTGACGGCCCAATGCCAGTTCGGCAGTCTCTATCACCCGGCCGCCCGCGCCGACGTGAGCCGTCCCGCTGCATTCGCCAGCACGATCGTCTTCCACTACGCGCAGTCCGTCCCGATCCGCGACCCGAACGGGTTGTGGCGCCCGCCCCGCATCAGCTGATCCCGATTTGACCGGTTCACCGCCGAGGCGGTGAGGTTCGTCCCGTGTTCGGGACGTGGAATCCATTCGGGTTCCGACTTGGGGTTACACCATGTCATTCGATTTCTGCACACCGCGCATGCGGCGTGCGTGCCGGCGCGCGCCCGTGCTTTGGGCGGCGCTGCTGGCGGCGGGCGTCCATGCGCAGCAGTCGCCCGTCACGCTGGACGCCGCGCTGCAGTCCGCCACCGAACGTTCCGCGTCGATGCAGGCCGCGCAGGCTTCGGTGCGCGCGAGTTCGGAAGCGGCGGTCAAGGCCGGCCAGCTGCCGGACCCGATGCTCAAGGCCGGCATCGACAACCTGCCGGTCAACGGCGGGCAGCGCTTCACCGTCGGCCAGGACTTCATGACGATGCGCCGCATCGGCATCGAGCAGGAATGGGTGTCCGGCGACAAGCGGCGGCTGCGCGCGGCGCTGGCCGACGAGCGAGTCGGCCGCGAACTCGCGGACTATCTCGTGCAGCTGGCCACGGTGCGCCAGCGGACCGCCGCGGCCTGGCTCGACGCCATCTACGCGAAGCAGGCGCTCGCGCTTCGCCAGGCGCTGCTCGATCACATGCGGCATGAGCTCGACGCGACGCAGGCGTCGTATCGCGGCGCGAAGGCGAGCGCGGGCGAGGTCGTCCAGGCTCGCGCGATGCTGGCGCAAACGCAGGATCAGGTGCTCGACGCGCGGCAGGCCTATGGCACCGCACTCATCGCGCTCGGCCGCTGGACGGCTGCGCCCGTCACGGACGTGACGGGCACGCCGCCCGCGCCCGAATCCTTCGTGGCGTCGTTGCCGCCGGACGAACTGCGCGTGTCGCAACCGGCGCTCGTCGCCGCCGCGGACGACATCGCGGTCGCCGAGGCCGACGCCGCGGTGGCCGACAGCGAGCGTAGCCCGAACTGGACGTGGGAGATCGCGTACCAGCAGCGCGGCGGCGCGTATTCGAACATGGTGTCCGTCGGCGTCACGATCCCGTTGCCGCTCGATCGCAAGAACCGGCAGAACCGCGACGTCGCCGAAAAGGCCGCGCTCGCGACGAAGGCGCGCCTGATGTACGAGGACACGCTGCGTCAGGTGCAAGCCGATATCCGTACGCAGTCCGAGACGCTGGCAAGCGGCCGCGAACGCCTCGCGACCCTGCGCGAATCGCTGTTGCCCGCCGCCGGGCAGCGCGTGCAGCTCGCCACGGCCGCCTACCGGGCCGGCACCGGTTCGCTCGCCGACACGTTCGCCGCCCGGCGCGCGCAACTGGACGCGCAGTTGCAGGTGCTCGAGCTCGGACGCGACGTGTCGCGGACCTGGGCGCAGCTCGAATATCAGGTCGTGCCGTCGACGATGGCCGCCGCGCAGTGAAGGAGAACCTCATGACGAAGCAATCACTGGCGCGTGCGGTGCTGCTGGCATGCGCGGGCGCGGCGCTGCTCGGCGCGGGTTATGTCGCGGGCATGCGCCATGCATCGGGCGGCGCGGCAACGGCTGCCGTCGCGGCGGCAGGCACGCCCGATTCGCTGGCAGGACGCAAGGTGCTGTACTGGCACGACCCGATGGTGCCGAACCAGCACTTCGACAAACCGGGGAAATCGCCGTTCATGGACATGCAACTGCAGCCCGTCTATGCGGACGAGGGCGGCGATGCACGGGGCGTCCGGATCGATCCGGGCCTGCAGCAGAACCTCGGCATCCGCTATGCGACCGTGCGCCGGCAGCAGACGGCGGACGGTTTCGATGCGGTGGGCACCACGCAATTCGACGAATCTCGCGCGGACGTCGTGCAGTCGCGCGTCACCGGCTACATCGACCGGCTTTACGCACGGGCGCCGATGCAGCGCATCGAAAAGGGCGCGCCGATCGCGTCGCTGTTCGTACCGGAATGGCTCGCGCCGCAGGAGGAATATCTCGCGCTCAAGCGGGGCGGGATGGACGGCAGCCTGCTCGATGCGTCGCGCGCGCGGATGCGTGCGCTGTCGATGCCCGACGCGATGATCGCCGCGCTCGATCGCACCGGCCGCGCGCAGACGCACGTCGTGCTGAGCGCGCCGGAAACCGGCGTCGTCAGCGAACTGAACGTGCGGGACGGCGCGATGGTCGCGCCGGGACAGACGCTCGCGAAGATCGCGGGGCTGTCGACGCTCTGGCTCATCGTCGAGGTGCCGGAAGCGCTCGCGCTGAACGTGCAGCCGGGGATGGCGGTCGACGCGACGTTCGCGGGCGATCCGGCGCGGCACTTCACCGGCCGCATCCGCGAAGTGCTGCCCGGCATCAGCACGGGCAACCGCACGCTGCAGGCGCGCGTGGAGGTCGACAATGCGGCGCTCGGGCTCACGCCCGGCATGCTGATGCGCGTGCATGTCGCGGCGCGGAAGGCGGTGTCGCGCCTGCTGGTGCCGTCCGAAGCGGTGATCGCGACCGGCAAGCGCACGATCGTCATCGTGAAGACGGGCGACGGCCGGCTCCGGCCTGTGCCGGTGACGGTGGGCAACGACGTCGGCGGCGACACGGAAGTGCTCGACGGGTTGAGCGAAGGCGATACGGTCGTCGCATCGGGGCAGTTCCTGATCGATTCGGAAGCGAGCCTGAAAAGCGTGCTGCCGCGGCTGGAAGGCGCGGCGAGCGCGAGCGCGGCGCAAGCGCCGGCCGCCGCGGCCGCGCCGGTGTATGAAACCACCGGCAAGGTCGAGCAAGTCACCGACGACGACATCACGTTCTCGCATCAGCCGGTGCCGGCACTCGGCTGGGGCGCGATGACGATGGCGTTCGGCAAGCCGTCGGCACACGCGTTCCCGGACGTGAAGGCTGGCCAGACGGTGCGTTTCGCGTTCGTGCAGCGCGAGGACGGCTACCGGCTGACGAAGGTCGAGCCGCAGGGAGGCACGCGATGATCGCGCACGTGATTCGCTGGTCCGTCCGCAACCGCTTCCTGGTGCTGCTCGCCACCGTGCTGATCGCGGCGTGGGGCGCGCATGCGCTGCGGCAGACGCCGCTCGATGCGCTGCCCGACCTGTCGGACACGCAGGTGATCGTCAAGGCGTCGTATCCGGGCAAGGCGCCGCAGGTCGTCGAGGACCAGGTCACCTATCCGCTGACGACCACGCTGCTCGGCGTGCCGGGCGCGAAGACCGTGCGCGCGTACTCGTCGTTCGGCGACGCGTTCGTCTACGTGCTGTTCGACGACCACACCGACCCGTATTGGGCGCGTTCGCGCGTGCTCGAATACCTGAGCCAGGTGCAGAGCCGCCTGCCCGCGGGCGCGACCGTGTCGCTCGGGCCGGATGCGACCGGGGTCGGCTGGGTGTACGAGTACGCACTCGTCGATCGCACCGGCCGTCACGACCTCGGGCAACTGCGTGCGCTCAACGACTGGTTCCTGAAGTTCGAGCTGAAGGCCTTGCCGGACGTGTCGGAAGTGGCGAGCGTCGGCGGGATGGTGCGCCAGTACCAGGTCGTGCTCGATCCGGACAAGCTGCGCGCGTACGGCATCACGCAGGCGGCGGTCGCGGACGCGCTCGGCAAGGCCAACCAGGCATCGGGCGGCGCGGTCGTCGAGCTGGCCGAGTCGGAGTACATGGTGCGTTCGTCCGCCTACCTGCGCACGCTCGACGACTTCCGGCACGTGGTGCTGCGCACCGACGACGCGGGCACACCGGTGCTGCTCGGCGACGTCGCGCGCATCCAGGTCGGCCCGGCGATGCGGCGCGGGATCGCGGAGCTGGACGGGCAGGGCGAGGTGGCGGGCGGCGTCGTCGTGATGCGCTCGGGCAAGAACGCGCTGACGACGATCGACGCGGTGAAGGCGAAGCTCGCCGACCTGAAGCGATCGCTGCCGCCCGGCGTCGACATCGTCACGACCTACGACCGCTCGCAATTGATCGAGCGCGCGGTGGACAACCTCCGCGACAAGCTGATCGAGGAGTTCCTGATCGTCGGGATCGTCTGCGCGGTGTTCCTGTTCCACCTGCGCAGCGCGTTCGTCGCGATCCTGTCGCTGCCGCTCGGCGTGCTGGCCGCGTTCATCGTGATGCGCTACCAGGGCGTGAACGCGAACCTGATGTCGCTGGGCGGCATCGCGATCGCGATCGGCGCGATGATCGATGCGGCGATCGTGATGATCGAGAACGCGCACAAGCATCTGGAGGCATACGGCCACGCGCATCCCGGCGAGCCGATCACGACGGCGCGGCGCTGGGAACTCGTCGCGACGTCGGCCGCGGAGGTCGGGCCGGCGCTGTTTTTCTCGCTGCTGATCATCACGCTGTCGTTCGTGCCGGTGTTTTCGCTCGAAGGTCAGGAAGGCAAACTGTTCGCGCCGCTCGCGTTCACGAAGACCTACACGATCGCCGCCGCGGCCGCGCTGTCGGTGACGCTGGTGCCCGTGCTGATGGGGTATCTCGTGCGCGGCCGCATTCCGCCCGAGCACGCGAACCCGATCAACCGCGTGCTGACCCGCGTGTACCGGCCGCTGCTCGAAGCGACGCTGCGGCGCCCGTGGCGCGCGATCGGCGTCGCGATCGCCGCGCTGTTGCTGACGGCCGTGCCGTTGTCGCGTCTCGGCGGCGAGTTCATGCCGCCGCTCGACGAAGGCGATCTGCTGTACATGCCGACCGCGCTGCCGGGCATCTCGGCCGACAAGGCGAGCGAACTGCTGCAGCAGACCGACCGGCTGATCAAGACCGTGCCCGAGGTCGACACGGTGTTCGGCAAGTCGGGGCGCGCGGATACGGCGACCGATCCCGCGCCGCTCGAGATGTTCGAAACGACGATCCGCTTCAAGCCGCGCAGCGCATGGCGGCCGGGGATGACGCCGGAGAAGCTCGTCGACGAACTCGATCGCACGGTGAAGGTGCCGGGCCTGTCGAACGTGTGGGTGCCGCCGATCCGCAACCGGCTCGACATGCTCTCCACCGGCATCAAGACGCCGGTCGGCGTGAAGATTTCCGGGCCGGACCTGGCGGGGATCGACGCGATCGCGACGCAGGTCGAGTCGGCGGTGAAACAGGTACCGGGCGTCACGTCGGCGCTCGCGGAACGGCTGAACGGCGGCCGCTACCTCGACGTCGACGTCGACCGGCTCGCGGCCGCGCGCTATGGGCTGTCGGTGGCCGACATCCAGTCGGTGGTGTCGTCGGCGATCGGCGGCGAGGATGTCGGCGAAGTGATCGCGGGGCGCGAGCGGTTCCCGATCAACCTGCGCTATCCGCGCGAGCTCCGCGATTCGCTCGAGAACCTGCGGCAACTGCCGGTCGTCACCGCGCGCGGCGCGCAGATCCGCCTCGGCGACGTCGCGCGCATCGCGATCGCCGACGGGCCGCCGATGATCCGCAGCGAGAACGCGCGGCTGTCCGGCTATGTGTACGTCGATATCCGCGGCACCGATCTGAGTACGGCAGTCCGTGCGATGCGGCAGGTCGTTGCGCAACAGGTCGCATTGCCGCCCGGCTATTCGATCGCGTGGTCGGGACAGTTCGAGTATCTCGAACGCGCGGCGGCGACGCTGCGCACCGTGGTGCCGGTGACACTCGTCGTGATCTTCGTGCTGCTGTTCGTCACGTTCGGCTCCGCGGCCGATGCGCTGCTGCTGATGTCCACGGTGCCGTTCGCGCTGATCGGCGGCTTCTGGCTCGTCTGGGCGTTGGGCCACGCGGTGTCGGTCGCGACGTCGGTGGGCTTCATCGCGCTGGCGGGCGTGGCCGCCGAGTTCGGCGTCGTGATGCTGCTGTACCTGAAGGGCGCGCTGCAGCGCCGCCTCGACGCCGGCGCGCCGCTGACCGATGCCGTGCTGCTCGACGCGATTCGCGAAGGCGCGGTGCTGCGCGTGCGGCCGAAAGCGATGACGGTCGCCGTCGTGCTGGCCGGCCTCGTGCCGATCATGGTCGGACACGGCGCCGGCTCCGAAGTGATGCAGCGCATCGCCGCGCCGATGGTCGGCGGCATGATCACCGCGCCGCTGCTGTCGATGTTCGTCATTCCCGCCGCGTGGCTTCTGCTGCAGCGCCGTCGTGCGCGAGGCGCGAGCCGTCAGCGGCAATCCGATGCAGTTCCTCACGGCATGAACGTGCCGTCCACCCCCACTGGAGAGTCTCGATGAAGATGAATCAATTGATCGCCACCGCCACTGCCGTTTTCGCGACCGGCGTGTTCGCTGTTCCCGCGCTGGCCGCGGGCGACATGCCGGGCATGGACATGTCCGGCATGAAGATGTCGTCGGGCGGTGCGGCCGAGTCGCACGCCGCGCTGACCGATGCCGAAGTGAAGAAGGTCGATGCCGCGAGCGGCAAGATCACGCTGAAGCACGGCGCGCTCGAGAACGTCGGAATGCCGCCGATGACGATGGCGTTCAAGGCGAAGGACGCGGCCATGCTCGCCGAGGTCCACGCGGGTGACAAGGTGAAGGTCCGCGTCGAGAACGTCAACGGCACGCTGACGATCGTCAGGCTCGTGAAGGCGTCGTAAGCGCGGGGAAGCGGGTGGCATGGCCGCCCGCCGCGAGCGTCGTCAAGCGCGGTGCGGTGACGACGGTCGCGTTCGGGGGGCGTACGCCTGTCGGGCGACGCGCTCGATCCGCGCCGTCGAGCGTGTTCAGTGCATTCAGCGTCTTCAGCGCGTCAGCGTCACGAACAGATAGCCGACATACCCGGCCCCGTTCGCCAGCAGCGCCCAGATCGCGAGCCCGCGCGCACGCGCATTGACACGCAGCCACACCGCCGCCGCGAGCGTGATGACCACGCCGGTCAGCACCTCGGGGCGCGGCTCCCACGGCGTCAGCATGATGCCGATCGCCGGCAGCAGCGTGCCCTGGAACACCATCGCGCCGGTGATGTTGCCGAACGCGAGCGTGTCCTTCTTGCGGCGGATCCACAGCACGCTGTTGACCTTTTCCGGCAACTCGGTCGCGATCGGCACGATGATCAGCGACAGCAGCAGCGCGGAAATACCGAGCAGGTGCGACACGCCTTCGACGCCGTGGATGAAGCCCTTCGCCCCGCCGACGAGCAGCGCGACGCCGAGCGCGAGCTGCAGCGCGATGGTCGCGAGGTTGGTCGGCAGCCCGACGCGCGACAGGAACATCGCGTGCGGCGCCTCGGTGCCGTGCCCGGCATCGACGAGCCGGGTCGACGCGCGGAACGTCATCACGACGTACATCACGTAGACGCCGACCAGCATCGCGGCGAGCAGCGCGCGGACCGCCCACACGTGATGCGGGACGAACATCGCGACGGTGGCGAGCGCGAATGCGGCGATGAAGTAGTTCAGGTCGCGCACGAAGCCGGTCCGCTCGGGCGCGATCGTGCCGGTCAGTCCGCGCGAGCGGATCACGGCGAGCGTCATCAGGAAGGTCGTCAGCGTCGCGAGCATCAGCGGCGCGCCCAGAATCGCGCCGACGCCGATCTCCTCGTTGACCGCCGTGTTCGACGTGCCGCCCGCGAGCGCGAGCAGCGGCACCATCGTTTCGGGCAGCGCGGTGCCGACGGCGGCGAACAGCGAACCGGTCACGCCTTCGGAAATCTTCAGCCGTTCGCCGAGATGTTCGAGCGCATTCGTGAAGAGTTCGGCCGCGACCAGGATGACGATCAGCATGAACGCCAGTTCGACGAGCATCAAGGTCATGCGGCACCTCCGCAGGCAGGCAGGCGGGCAGTGGCGAAACGCGAGAGGGAAGCCAGGAGGAACATGGGGACTCCGTGGTCGGACGTGGACGAACCATGACGCATCTGCCGACGTCCGACCAGGAACGACGCGATGCGTCGATGGTCTCGCCAGACCGATACGGCCGAATACGCCACGGCCGCAGGCCGAGTGTGTTGACGCATTCGCTTTCCGGGGATGGAAAGCAGGCTACTCCCCAAAGACGAAGGGCAGTCTAGCCGAGCCGGCCGCTTTCGGCAAGCGTGTGCGGTCATGCCGCTTCATTCGGGATGGTAAGCCGCCTTCCGACGGACGCACATGCAATTCCAGGAAGCAATCGGTGTGCGCGCGCGGCGGCGTCACGCGCGTGTCACGCAGCGCCGGCCGGGAAATACAGCGCGAACGTCGTGCGTCCGCCCTGGCTCACGACCTCGACCTTGCCGCGGTGCAGTTCGACGATCGACTTGACGATCGCGAGCCCGAGCCCCGCGTTGCGCGCCGCGCCGTGCCGCGATGAATCGATCCGGTAGAAGCGCTCGAAGATCCGCTCGATCTGTTCGGGCGGAATCGCCACGCCGCGGTTCGTGACTTCGACGACCGCGAAGCCGGGCCGGGTCGAGACGGCCAGCTCGATCGTCGACCCGGCTTCCGCGTGTTCGAGCGCGTTCGACGCGAGGTTGCTGACGGCGCGGCGGAACAGCGTCGCGTCCGCGGCGACCGGCGCTTCGCCGCGCACGTCGAGCCGCACGCCGGCCTCGTCGGCCAGCGCCTGGAAATACGACGCGAGCCGGCGCAGTTCGTTGCCGGCGTCGAGTTCGGCGGTCTTCAGGTGCTGCCGCGCGTTGTCCGTGCGCGCGAGAAACAGCATGTTCTCGATCATCCGCTGCAGCCGTTCGCATTCCTCGATGTTCGAATCGATCAGCGCTTCGTATTCCTCGGTGGTGCGCGTGCGCGACAGCGTGACCTGCGACGCGCTGATCACGTTCGCGAGCGGCGTGCGCATGTCGTGCGCGAGGTCGGACGAGAACTGCGACAGCCGCACGAACGCGCGCTCGAGCCGGTCGAGCATCCGGTTGACCGAGGTGGCGAGCTCGCGCAACTCGACCGGGCCGCCGCGTGCGTCGAGACGCGCGTTGAGGTTGTGCGCCTCGATGCGCGACGTCTGCCGGCCGAGGCTCTCGACCGGACGCAGGCCGCGGGACGCGACCGCGTAGCCGAGCGCGCCGACCAGCAGCGCGCCGAGCGCGGCCGCGAGCCAGATGTCGACGCGATAGCTTTCGAGCAGCGACTGGCGATCGGCCGCCGTGCGCGCCACCGCGACCTGGACGGTTTCGCCCGACGGCAGCGTGGCGCGTGCACGCACGCAGCGCGACGGGCCGATGCCGGGCGGCGCGCAGGTGAACGGGCTGGCGGCCGCGCCCGCTGCACCGGCCGGCTGCGGCCGCGCGATCACTGACGCGAGGGTGTGGCCGGCCGCGTCGGTGTGTTCGACGAGCGGGCGGTTCGCGCCGTCGTAGATGCCGAGATAGACGCCCGGATGCGACAGCAGCACTTCATGGAAGACGGCCGGGTCGGCGCGCAGGGCGGCGGTCGAGCCGCTCGCCCGCGCGAGCTGCAGGAACTGGTCGAGCTTGCCGGCGATCTCGATGTCGTCGCGCCGGGTCAATTCGGCGGACAGCGAGCGATACAGGTACGCGCCGGTCAGCGCGAACACGAGCGCGGCCACGGCCGCGAACGCGAGCGTCAGGCGCCGGAGCAGCGAATAGGGGGCGGGGCCGCCGGTCACGCGCGATCCTCGAGCACGTAGCCCATGCCGCGGATCGTGTGGATCAGCTTCTTCTCGTACGCGTTGTCGATTTTCGCGCGCAGGCGCTTGATCGCCGCATCGACGACGTTCGTGTCGCTGTCGAAATTCATGTCCCAGATCTGCGACGTGATGAAGGTGCGCGTCAGCACCTCGCCCTCGCGTTCCGCGAGCAGCTGCAGCAGCGCGAATTCCTGCGCGGTCAGGTCGATGCGGGTGTCGGCGCGTCGCACGCGGCGCTTGATCAGGTCGACTTCCAGATCGGCGACCTGCAGGATCTCGCGCGCATTGCGCGGCGCACGGCGCAGCAGCGAGCGGATGCGGGCGAGGAACTCCGCATACGCGAATGGCTTGAGCAGGTAATCGTCGGCGCCCAGTTCGAGCCCCGTGACCTTGTCCTCGATCGCCTCCCGGGCCGTCAGCAGCAGCACCGGCGTCTGCTTCTGCGCGCGCAGGCGCCGGAGTACCTCGAAGCCGTCCAGTTCCGGCAGCATCACGTCGAGCACGACGAGATCGAAATCCTCGTGCAGCGCGAGGAACAGCCCGTCCTGGCCGTTCTCGGCGACGTCGACGGTGTAGCTCGCCTCCGTCAGCCCCTTGCGGAGGTACGACGCCATCTTGGGTTCGTCTTCGACTATCAGTATCCGCATGGTGGTGCAGGCCGTGGGTGATTCCAGCCGGTCAGTGTAACGCGTGAGCTTACGGCGCCGCGCGTGCGCGAAAGATGACCGGCGGATGACGGAATTGTCATCCGGCGCGCGTGCGATGTCGTGCCGCCCTTCATGAAAATCCGGTCATGTTTCGGCCATGTCGTCGTCACGCCGGCGGCGATAAGCTGCGGCCGTCTTGTGTCCGGAGCGCGCCGTCGCGGTGCCGCTCCCGTTCATCCGGTCATTGTCTGCCTGATTCCGCATCCATGTCGTACTGGCGCAAATTCATCCTCGTCGTGCTGCTGGCGCTGTGCGTGCCGATCCAGTCGTTCGCGGCCGGGTCGATGCAGTGCGCGGGCGCGGTCGCTGCGGTGCCGCATGCGGAGCCTGGGGCGAGCGCCGCTGTGCCCGCTGCGTCGCCTGCAATGCAGCGCATGCACGGCGAACCGCATGAGCACGACAACCACTCGCGGCATGCGACGCCTTGTTCCGCCTGCGGATCCTGCTGTTTCGGCACGGGCATGGCGGCGGTGCCTGCGGTACCCGTTACGTCGGACATCGGTACCGCGATCGTCTCTTTCGCGCCTTCGACCGTCGTCGTGTCGTTCCTGACCGGCGGCATCGACAGGCCGCCGCGCCGGATTTCCGTCTAGTCCCTGCCCGCGGCCACCGGCCGCGATCCACAAACGGTGCCGGCGAACGCACGACGTCCGCCGCACGACTCACGACTCACGACGAGAAACATCCATGCGATTGATCATTGCGGCGCTGCTTGGCGCGGCGAGTCTCGTGCCGTCGCTCGCGCCCGCGCAAACCGCCTTTCCCGATCCGGCCGATGCGGCAGCGTCGGTGCCGGACGTCACGACGACGTCCGCGTTCGATGGCTACGTGCCGTATCGCGACGACGCCGGCCCCGGCTGGAAGCAATTGAACCGGGACGTGATGGAGCGGCCCGTGAAGGCACCCACGAAGGGACCCGCGACCGGACACGCGAAGCCCGGAAACCCGGCGGGCGGCGCAGCCCATTCGACGCACGGAGGGGCCGGGCAATGACGCGATTTGCGATTTCACCGCGAATCGGCGCGACCGTGCTCGCGCTGGCATTTCTCGCCGGCTGCACGACGTTTTCGAAGGACGGCGGCTTCGACGCCGTGTCGTCCGCCGCATCGGAGCGCATCGGGAAAGACGCGGTCATCGTCAGGACCGACGCCGACCGCGAAGCCGTCGACCAGCGGACGAAGGAATTGCTCGCGAAACCGCTGTCGATGGACGACGCGGTGCAACTTGCGCTGCTGAACAATCGCGGCCTGCAGGCGTCGTATGCGGAACTCGGGCTGTCGGAGGCCGATCTCGTGCAGGCCGGCCGGCTGCCGAACCCGCGCTTCTCGTTCAGCCGCACGCGGGCCGGCGACGGCGAACTGAGTCTCGGCCGTACGTTCTCGGCCAACGTGTTCGCGCTGCTGACGCTGCCGCTCGCGACGAACATCGAACGCCGCCGCTTCGAGCAGACCAAGCTCGAAACCGCCGACGCGATGCTGAAGGTCGCGGCCGACGCGCGCCGTGCGTATGTCGAAGCCGTCGCCGCCGAACAGGCCGCGAACTATGCGCAACAGGTGCGCGATGCTGCGAGCGCGGCCGCCGAACTCGCGCAGCGCATGCGGCAGGCCGGCAATTCCAGCCGGCTCGACTACGCACGCGAGCAGGCGTTCCATGCGGACGCGGTCGCGCAGCAGGCGAAGGCGCAACAGCAGGCCGTGGCCGCGCGCGAGAAGCTCACGCGCGCGATGGGGTTGTGGGGCGAGCGCACGCGGTACGCGCTGCCCGAGCGCTTGCCCGACCTGCCGAAGGCACGCCCCGATCTGCCCGATCTGCCCGATCTCGAGCGCTATGCGATGCACAACCGCCTCGACATCCAGGCCGCGAAGCTGCGGACGCAGGGCGTCGCGTCGTCGCTCGGGCTCAGCAAGGCGACACGCTTCGTCAACGCGGTCGATCTCGGCTACGTGAACAACTACGAGACCGACAAGGGGCACGAGCACGGCTACGAGATCAGCGTGGAGATTCCGCTGTTCGACTGGGGCGGCGCGAAGGTCGCGCGGGCCGAGGCCGTCTACATGCAGTCGGCGAACCGGCTCGCGCAGACGGCCATCAACGCGCGCTCGGAAGTGCGCGAATCGTATGCGGCATACACGACGCGCTACGACGTCGCGAAGCACTATCGCGACGAAGTCGTGCCGCTGCGCAGGACGATCTCGGACGAGTTGCTGCTGCGTTACAACGGGATGCTCGCGAGCGTGTTCGAGCTGCTGGCCGATGCGCGTGAGCAGGTCGGCGCGGTGAACGGCTACATCGATGCACTGAAGGACTACTGGCTCGCCGAAACCGATCTGCAGGCGGCCGTCGGCGGCCGGCTGCCGACTGGGCAAGCAACACAGCCAACGCCGCGCGCGGACGCTCCCGCCGCATCCACGCCCGACGCTGCGTCGCGGCCGGCTTCTTCACCCGTGGCGCAACCAGCGCCCGCAACGCATCCGGAAGGTCATTGACATGGTGTCCCGTCGACAATTTCTCAGCGGCTCGGGTGCCGCGCTGCTCGGTGCGGCGATGGTCAGCAAGGCCGGCGCGGCATCGCTGCCCGAAGCGCCCACGATGGCGAAGGCCGGCACGCAGCCGCCGCTCGTGCCGCCCAACGGCCGCCCGTACACGCCCGTCGCGACGCTGAACGGCTGGACGCTGCCGTGGCGCATGAAGAACGGCTGGAAGGAGTTCCACCTGACGGCCGAACCCGTCGTGCGCGAGATGGCGCCCGGGATGAACGCGAACCTGTGGGGCTACAACGGCCAGTCGCCGGGCCCGACGATCGAGGCCGTCGAAGGCGACAAGGTCCGCATCTTCGTGACGAACCGCTTGCCCGAGCACACGACGATCCACTGGCACGGGCTGCGGCTGCCCAACGGCATGGACGGCGTCGGCGGCCTCACGCAGCCGCATATCCCGCCCGGCAAGACCTTCGTCTACGAGTTCCAGCTGGAGGCGCACGGCACGTTCATGTATCACCCGCACGCCGACGAGATGGTGCAGATGGCGATGGGGATGATGGGCATGTTCATCGTGCATCCGAAGGATCGCGCGACGATGCCGGTCGATCGCGACTTCGTCTTTCTGCTCGCCGCGTACGACATCGATCCGGGCAGCTACACGCCGCGCGTGAACGAGATGACGGACTTCAACATGTGGACGTTCAACTCGCGCGTGTTCCCGGGCATCGACCCGCTGCCGGTGCGGGCGGGCGACCGCGTGCGGATTCGTTTCGGGAACCTGACGATGACGAACCATCCGATCCACCTGCACGGCTACAGCTTCGAGGTGGCCGGCACCGACGGCGGCTGGATTCCGCCGGCGGCGCGCTGGCCGGAGGTGACGGCCGACGTCGCGGTCGGCCAGATGCGCGCGATCGAGTTCACCGCCGATCGTCCGGGCGACTGGGCGTTCCATTGCCACAAGTCGCATCACACGATGAACGCGATGGGTCACCAGGTGCCGAACCTGATCGGCGTGCCGCAGAAGGATCTCGCGCAGAAGATCGGCAAGCTCGTGCCCGACTACATGGCGATGGGCAGCACCGGCGGCGCGATGGGCGGCATGGAGATGCCGCTGCCCGACAACACGCTGCCGATGATGACGGGCACCGGCCCGTTCGGGCCGCTGGAGATGGGCGGCATGTTCACGGTCTGCAAGGTGCGGCAGGGGCTCGGCCGCAGCGACTATCGCGATCCGGGCTGGTTCCGGCATCCGAAGGGCACCGTCGCGTACGAATACACCGGCGAATTGCCGGACGGTTGAGCGGCAGGCCGCATGCGGCGGCCACGACGATGCGGCCGCCGGTTTTCGTTTCATTCACTCAGGAGCACGCACGATGAAGAAGGGACTGGTTTCGATTGCAACGGGTTGCATGCTGGCGTTTTCCGCCGCGTCGTACGCGGCTGGCGACATGGCCGGCATGGACATGAGCGGCGGCGCGATGCAGGGCGCCGACGCGAAGCGCGGGATGTCGCACGGCGAGATCCGCAAGATCGATGCGGGCACCGGCAAGCTGACGATCAAGCACGGTCCGCTGGACAACCTCGGGATGGATGCGATGACGATGGTGTTCAAGGTCAAGGATCCGGCGATGCTGTCGCAGGTGAAGGTGGGCGACAAGGTCGACTTCGTCGCCGAGGACGTGAGCGGCGCGCTGACCGTCGTCGAGCTGAAGAAACCGTGATGACGGGGATGACCATGAAGATCATCACTCTCGGGCGGCTGGCCGCCCTCGCCGCGGCCGGCGCGATCGCCGCCGCCGTGCCGGCCGCGGCATTCGCGCACGGCAAGCTGGAAAGCGCCGCACCGGTGACGGGCAGCACGGTCGATATCGCGCCCGACACGTTGCGGCTGGCGTTCAACGAAGACCTCGAACCGGCGTTCAGCTTGGTGAAGGTGTCTGACGCGAGCGGCAACGCCGTCGCGCACGAAAAGGCGAAAGTCGATGCGTCGAACCCGCGCGTGATGACCGTCGCGATCCCGAAGCTCGCGCCCGGCGCGTACACGGTGCAGTGGGTGGCGATGACGGCCGACGCGCATCGCACCAAGGGTACCTATACGTTCAGGGTGAAGGGGTGAACGAGGGCTTCGTCGGCCTCCTGAGGCTCGTGTCGGTGGCGATCCAGAACACCGGACTCGCCGTCGTCGTCGGCGCGCTGCTCGGCAGCCACTGGCTCGCGCGCGGCGAGTCGGCGTGGCAGCAAGGCATCGCGCGGCGTCTCGTCGCGACGCTGCGCATCGCGTCCGTCGTGTCGCTGCTCGCGAGCATCACCGCGTTCTGGGCGCACTGCGCGCTGATGAGCGACGTGTCGATGCTGGACGCCGGGCCGGCCGTCCGCTCGATGCTCGCCGGCACCGGCTTCGGCCACGCGTGGCTGGCCAGTGCGGTGTTCACGGCGGTCGTCGTGCTGCTGTCATTGCTTCGGGATGCGAACGACATGCGCTTTCCGTTCGCGATGTGGGCCGCGCTCGCGGGAATCGCACTCTCGCGCAGCAACGGCGGGCATCCGGTCGACGCGGGGCTGTTCAGCGTGCCGGTGTGGGTCGACTGGCTGCATCTGCTGGCGATCAGCGCGTGGGTCGGGCTCGTGTTCGTGACTGCGTTCGGCGTGATGCCGCGTCTTGCCGGCATACCCGCGAGCGAACGCGCGACCGGCGCTTCGTTCGTGCAGTCGCTGTCCGATGCGTCGACGTATGCGTTGATCGTGCTGTTCGCGACCGGCGCCTACAACGGCTGGCGCGGTGTCGATACGCCCGCGAACCTGCTTGCGTCGACGTACGGACAGATCCTGCTGTTCAAGCTCGCGCTCGTGCTGATCGCGGCGGCGCTCGGCGGGCACAACCGGTTCTTCGAGATGCCGAAGCTGCTGGCGGCGCTGAAGGACCCGGACGCTGCGACGCCGGCCGGCCTGTTGCGCCGGTTCGGCGCGGTGCTGCGGATCGAGGCGGTCGTGCTGGCCGGCGTGCTGATGGTGGCTGCCGTGCTCGTGTCGAGCGCGTTGCCGGGGACGGTTTAGCTCCACGGTTGGCGGGGCGAAGCCGGCATCGGGAAATCGTCGCAACAGGGGACGGGATTCGTCAGGCGATTTCCCGCTTTTCGACCGCGGGCGCCCGGTCGATCGCCATCGCGCAGCGGTGTCGAAGATTACGTTCATCTGTCTTCCGGTTACTAACAACTGTCATCGAGCGCCGCTAAGCTTTCGCCATCCTCACAACCGGGATTCCCCGTCATGCGCTCGACAATCCGCCTGTTTGCCCCGCTATTGCTGCTTCCCACGCTTGCCGCACCGGTCTTCGCCGCCACTGCCGCCCCCGTCAGCCCGAACTGCGGCGGCAGCACGACGCCGATCGCCGACATCCAGGGGCCGGGCGCGCCGTCGCCGCTGGCTGGCCAGAACGTGTCGATCGAAGCGGTCGTCACCGCCGATTTCGGCGGCACGGACGGCTTCGGCGGCTTCTTCGTCCAGCAGGCCGACGCGCAGCGCCGCAACCAGCCGGGCGTGTCCGAAGGGCTGTTCGTCTATGCGCCGAAAGCGCGCGCGAAGGCCGGCGATCTCGTGCACGTGAGCGGCAAGGTCGAGGAAAAATACGGGCAGACGCAGCTGACGCTGTCGGGCGCGATCGCGGTGTGCGCGAACGGCCAGACGGTCACGCCCGCGACGCTCACGCTGCCGGTCGACAACCCGAACGCGTTCGCCGCGTACGAAGGGATGCGCGTGCGCCTGCCGCAGACGCTCACCGTCACCGACAACTACGAGCTCGGCCGCTACGGCAGCGTGATGCTGAGCAACGGCCGCCTGCACACGCCGACGAGCGTGGTGCCGCCGTCGCAGGCGCAGACGCAGATCGATGCGAACGCACGCAACCGGCTGATCCTCGACGACGGCTCGAACAAGCAGAACCCGGCGACCGTGCCTTACCCGGCGCCCGAACTGTCGGCCGCCAACACGCTGCGCTCGGGCTACACCGTGCGCGACGTCGAAGGCGTGCTCGAGGTGCGTTATGGCGCATGGCGCGTGCAGCCGCTGCCCGGCGCGGCCGCGCCGGCGTTCGACACGCGTTCGAACCCGCGCGCCAACGCCCCGGCGCGCGATCCGAAATCGAACCTGCGCGTCGCGTCGTTCAACGTCCTCAACTACTTCAACGGCAACGGTCTCGGCGGCGGCTTCGACGATCCGAACAACCGCGGCGCGAAGAGCTACCCGGAATTCCAGCGCCAGGAAGCGAAGATCGTCAGCGCGCTGAAGGCGCTCGACGCCGACGTGATCGGCCTGATGGAAATCCAGAACAACGGTTACGGCGAACTGAGCGCGGTGCGCCAGCTCGCGGCGAAGCTCGGCAGCCACTGGCGCGTGGTCGACCCGGGCACGTCGCGCCTCGGCGGCGACGCCATCGCGGTCGCGATGATCTACGACAGCCGCACGGTCGAACCCGTCGGCCGCGCGTCGACGCTCGCGATCGACGACAAGAACCGCCAGCCGCTCGCGCAGTCGTTCCGCCGGATCGGCGGCAAGCAGGCGCTGACGATCGCGGTCAACCATCTGAAGTCGAAGAACTGCCCGGACGCGGCGAACGACGATCTCGACCAGGGCGACGGCCAGGGCTGCTGGAACCCGACGCGCACGCGCGCGGCCGCGAAGCTGGCCGACTGGCTCGCCGGCACGCCGACGGGCGTCGCGGGGCAGGGCACGCTGCTGATCGGCGACTTCAACAGCTACACGTACGAAGACCCGATCCGCCTGCTCGAATCGCGCGGCTACCGCAACCTCGTGTCGCGCTGGATCGGCGCCAATGCGTACAGCTACGTGTACAACGGCGAAGCCGGCTACCTCGATCACGCGCTCGCGTCGCTGCCGCTCGCATCGCACGTGAAGGCCGTGCACGAATGGCACATCAACGCGGACGAGCCGCTCGCGCTGCAGTACACGCTCGCGTACAAGTCGGCCGAGCAGCAGAAGACCTTCTACGCGCCGGATGCGTATCGTTCGTCGGACCACGATCCGGTGCTGATCGATATCGCGCTGCCGGGCGGCGGGCGCTGATCTCCTCCACGTCGAACCTCTGAAGTACGGCGTGCGGCGCTGCCGCACGTCGTCGCTTGAGTCGGCGGCGGCGCGCAAGTCATGTCATGCGCTGTCGCTCGCTCACCGGTCTCTCTCTCCTCCACGCATCACGTGCCCGATTCTCGATCGCCGCAATCCGATCCGGAATGCACGGCGCGAATGATCGCTTCTTCGTTGCGAATACCCGCGTATTACGCATCAATGCCGTTCAGCGCATCCGATGGTTTTATTCCGACACCGAGTAAATAATTCCTCCGTGCCTCATGCAAATAGTCTGAATCGGTATTTTATGGATGATGGCGGGCTTTATTCAATGATTCGCTCTAATCGAATTCGGATAATTAAAATGAAAGAAAAATCCTGTCGATTTGAAGGGCTTTTGCGCGCGATTCCAATACTAGCCAAGCGCTACGAGATCTGCGCAAAACGGACGGCATTTCAGGAAAAATGATTCACGCAACGTGTCCGGTTCGAAAAATCGTTTTTCTTTCAAATACCAGACACTGACCGCCGTTCGCATCATAAGAGATTTTTTAATATCGGAATGATCTTTGACAACGCGGCGCAGCACCGCCTATTTTTGTCATGTCGTAAATATTGGTAATACGATAAGTCGTCGAAACTGCCAGGGGGCGGCGTTCCCGTATCATTCTCCGCCAGCAGTTTGCTGTGTCTGTATCAAGTTCAGTCTCTCGAAGAAGTCCATTCCCCAACCGCCGTCTGCCGACCGTGCAACGCGAGTGGCGGGTATGCCTGCGCGTTTTTCGCCGGCGATGGCGGCCTGTGTGAAGCGGTATCCGACCCAACACAAGGATCGAGGCATGAAACCAGACCGGAGCATTACCGGCAGCCGCCGCGCACGTCGCGGCCGGCTGGCCGGGCTAGGCGCATTGACCGTCGTGACGATGATGCTTGCGGGCTGCGGCGGCGACGATTCGTCGTCGGTCGGCGCATCGAGTCTCGCGCAGGCCACCGCCAGCCAGCAGGCCGGCGCGCAACAGGCGGCCGGCAGCCAGACGCCGGCGGCGAACCAGCCTTACGTCGACCCCGTCGCCTATTCGATGAACGCGACCGACGGCCTCGCGGCCGCGCAGGTCTCGGAGAAGGCGGCGGTGATGCATTACCAGTGGCAATCCGGCGGCACGACGGTCAGCTACACGACGACCACCGGCCACCTGACCGCGCAGGACGCGAACGGCAACGCGGAAGCGTCGATGTCGTACGTCGCGTACACGGTGCCGAGCACGAACGGCAAGCCGCGCCCCGTCACGTTCGTCTACAACGGCGGCCCGGGGTCGTCGTCGATCTGGCTGCGGCTCGGCTCGTTCGCGCCGACGCGCGTCGCCACGCCCGATCCGCTGTTCGGCAGCAACTGGCCGAACTATCCGCTCGTCGACAACGCGGAAAGCCTGATCGACACGACCGACCTCGTGTTCATCGACCCGCCGGGCACCGGGCTGTCGGAAGCCGTGCTGCCGAACACCAACCAGAAGTACTGGGGTTCGGATGCGGACGTCAACATCATGCGCGACTTCATCCAGCGCTACCTGAACGTCAACAACCGCGGCACGTCGCCGATCTACCTGTACGGCGAATCGTACGGCACGCCGCGTACCGACATGCTCGCGCTGGCGCTCGAATCGGCCGGCGTGCACCTGACGGGGATCGTGCTGCAGTCGGCGATCCTGAACTACTTCGCCGATGCGGTGGAAGCGGTCGCGATCACGCAGTCGACCGAGGGGCTGCTGCTCGAGACCGATACCGTGGCCGGCTACCTGCCCGGCTATGCGGCGGTCGCGGCGTACTTCAACCAGGTGTCGCCGGCGCCGGTCAATCCCTATCTGTATGCGCTGCAGACCGAGTTGTTCACGACGCTGATCTACAACCAGCTGCAGCAGTACTCGCAGTCGTGGGTGCTGAGCCAGCTCGGCATTCCGGACGCGCTCGGCACGCCGGTGTTCCCGAGCGATGCGACGCTGACGCTGTGGTCGTTGCCGTCGAGCCTCACGCAGCACGCGCTGCGCGACTACTTCAACGCGAATCCGTTCGGCACGAACCTGGTGCCCGGCACGACGATCGGCCGCTACGACGGACGCGTGTCGTTGCCGAATGCCGACCCGCGGCTGCAAACGGACGGCGATCCGTCGGACATCCTGATCTCGCAGCCGTTCACCAACGCGCTCGCGACGCAGATGCCCGACTACCTCGGCTACACCGCGCCGAACGCGACCTACCTGCCGCTGAACGACAACATCATCCAGGTGTGGGACTTCTCGCATGACGGCCAGCCGATGCCCGACACGATCCCCGATCTGCTGGGCGCGCTGCAGCTCAATCCGAAGCTCCGGGTGCTCGCGGAGAACGGCCTCCACGACCTGGCGACGCCGTTCTTCAACACCGAGAAGCAACTCGCGCGGCTGCAGACGGTGAAGGGGCTGAACCCGAAGCTGCAGGTGAACTTCTTCCAGGGCGGGCACATGACGTATCTGGATGACGTGGCCCGTCCGCAGATGAAGCGCGACCTGAAGCTCTTCTATCAGGGCCGGCGGATTCCGACCGCGCTGACGCTGCACACGCTGCCGCCGCCGTGGCCGGACGAGAACCCGGCCGGCACGCCGACCGGCGCCTCGCCGGGCGCGACCACCGCGACGACGCTGGCAGCGGCACCGTAAACAACGGACTCCTTGCGAAAAGGAACCCTCTATTCATCCATCGAATGCGAGTGATCATGTCCCTAATCAACTTGATGCGACGCATGTCCCCGTTGATCGTCCTCGGTGCCGTGATGAGCAGCGCCCACGCATTGCCGCCGCAGGCAGTGGCGCCGGTGAAGCTGCCGCGCGGTGGGCACGGCGTCGACGGCCCGTTCTTTCCTTCGACCCGCGTGGCACCGGTATTGCCGTCGACCGGCGCGACGCTGCAGCAGCAGGCGCAGAAGCGCGTCGATGCCCGGCTCGGCGGCAACACGGTACTGAGCAACGGCGCGGCGGTGACGAAAGCGCAGGCGCAGAGCGGCGGGCTCGGGTTCGTCGCGAAGCACTTCGACGAGATCGATGCGAAACACACCGGTCGCGTGACGATGAGCGACGTGCGGCAGTTCATCCAGCAGCGACAGGTGCAGGCGCAGCAGGAACAGCAGGAGTGACGGTGTAGAGAGGTCGCGCGCGGGAGGGCAGCCGGTGCCGTGGGGGCCGGCCGCTCGACTGCGGCGGCGGCCTGCTTTCAACCTGCCGCGGCGCACGTTCGGCCGCGGCTTTCTTCATCGAAGTTCGGCTCACGCGCGGGCAACGCGAAGCCGCGTCATGCTTCACGCGATCGACGCTCAGCCTTCCCGGTGCGCGTAGCGCCTCGCCGTCGCCGACGGCAACTCGCCGAACATCGCGCGGTAGTCCTGCGCAAAACTGCTCAGGTGCCAGAAGCCCCACTTCGTCGCGGCCGACGTCACGGACCCGCCGAGCCGCAGCTCGCGGCGAACGTGATTCAACCGGACCGCGCGCAGGTACGCGATCGGATTCAGGTTGAGCGTGTCGTTGAACGCGTACTGCGCGGTACGCCGGCTGATGCCGAGCTGCACGCACAGTTCGGCGATCGACAGCGGGCACGTGGACGCATCCTGCAGCCGCGCCTGCACCGCGTTGACGAGCGACCAGTACTTCGTCGGCCGCGTCGCGAGGGCGTTCGCATCCGGCGCGGGCATCGTCATTGCTTCTGAAATCGCATACAGCACGGTCCGTTCGAGCAATTCGATCCGCGCCTGCGTCGTCACGTCCTCGATCGGCGTGCTCTTCGCGGCCGCGGCCATCGTGTGGCGCAGCAGGTCGCGCAGGCGGTCCGCGACCTGGGGCGTCATCGGGATCAGCGGCGCGAAGGTGCGCGCGCGCAGCGACGCGGCGAGCGTGCGCATCGCCTCCGTCGACAGCTTGTCGGGCTCGATCTCGACGTTCACGAGCACGTGCCGGTCGGGCGAATAGAACTCGAACACCGGCTGGCTGGAAAACACATGGAGGCTGTCGCGCCCGCTCTTCTCGCCGCACATGCGCGCATGGCCTTCGAGTTCCAGCGGCACGGCCACCGCGATGCGGTCCGACGGCACCGCGCCCTGCTGCAGGATCACCTTGTCGAGGTCTTCGACCAGGAGCCGGATGCCGCCGAGCGACACGATGGACGACGAACCATGAAACCGGCCGCCCGAGATCTGCGTGTAGTTGAGATGCCAGCCGTCGAAGATCCGCGCCTGTTCCTCCACGTCGGTGAACGCGCAGAACGCCACCGCGCGTGCGAACGGCGGGGCGCCGGAAAAATCGCTCGGATCGGCGGACGGCGTCATCGGAGTCGGGAAGGGGCGGGCCGGATCGACGCATTGTAGCCGCTGCGCGCGCCGGTCAAAAACCCCGGCGGCCCGATTCCCGGAGAAAACCCTCGCTTGCCGAAATCCGATAGTGAAAAGCCGGCCGGCGCAATACCTTTGGCATGAACGGAACACAACGCATCGCGCCGGCACCGGGAGCATCCCGCTTCGTTGCCGGACGAACCGAACACGGCTGCCGGCGCGGGTCCGGCGGCACTTTTCTGGAGAGACGTCGATGGAGCTTCCACGTGGCGGGTTCTGGCGGAACTGGGTCGGCAATCAGTCGTGCGTCGCCGCGCACATGGCGTCGCCGACCAGCGAGGCGGAAATCGCCGAACTGGTGCAGGCCGCGACGCGCCAGGGCAAGAACGTCCGATGCTCGGGATCGGGACATTCGTTCACGCCGATCGTCGCGACGAGCGGCCTGCTGCTGTCGCTGAAGGACTACCAGGGCATCGTCGCGGTCGACGAGCGACGCAAGCGCGTCACCGTGAAGGCCGGCACGCGGATCAATGCGGTGACGCGTCATCTGAAGGACATCGGTTTCTCGCTCGTCAACCAGGGCGACATCGATTCGCAGGCGATTGCCGGTGCGCTCGCAACCGGCACGCACGGCACGGGGACGACGCTGGGCAACCTGTCGTCGCAGGTGGTCGGGATGCGGATCGTTCGCCCCGACGGCTCGATCATGGAAGTGAGCGACCAGCAGGACCTCGATCTGCTGCACGCGACCCAGGTGAACCTCGGCCTGTTCGGCGTGGTGTCGGAGTTGACGCTGCAGGTGACCGACGCGTTCTGGCTGCACGACCGCGTGTGGCGCGAGGACTTCGAGGCGCTGATGGAACAGTACGACGACCTCGCGGCGAAGCATCGCCATTTCGGGTTCTTCTGGTGCCCGACGTCCGAAAGCCGTCACCTGTACTGCCTGCCCGATACCACGAAGGTGTCGAATTCGAAGAAGGACTACGACGTGTGCGAGATCAAGGTGATGGACATCACCGACGAGCGCACGTTCTACGAAGGCGAGCACGAGAAGATCGCGTACAGCTCCGAGGTCTACGCGATTCATTACGTCGCGAACTTCCACGAGCTCGAATACGCGGTGCCCGCCGAACACGGCAAGGAGGCGCTGCGTCGCGTGCGCGAGCTGATCCTCACGAAGCACCGCGACTGCATCTTCCCGGTCGAGTACCGCTTCACGAAGGGCGATCCGGCGTGGATCAGCCCGTTCAATCATCAGGACAGCGTGACGATTTCGTGCTCGGGCGGTCCGAACGGCATCGACTACTGGCCGTTCCTGAAGGACGTCGACGACATCCTGCGCGACTACGGCTCGCGTCCGCACTGGGGCAAGCTGCACTTCACGAACCGCGACGACGTGGACCGCTGGTTCCCGAAGGCCGAGGCGTTCCGCGAACTGCGCCGCAGCGTGGACCCTGAAGGCCATTTCCTCAACGATCATCTTCGGACGCTGTTCAGCTGAGCGGTCCGAACGAACCAGACTGGAGAACGACTCATGAATGTCAAGATCGACGGGCGCCTGGCCGGCAAGGTCGCCATCGTGAGCGGCGGCGCGGGCGGGTGCGGCGCCGCCGCATCGGAACTGTTCGCCGCGCAGGGGGCGAAGGTGGCGATCATCGACCGCGACGGCGACGCGGCCGACACGCTCGCGTCGCGGCTGCGCGATGCCGGCTTGCAGGCGATCGGCCTCGGCGCCGACGTGTCGAAGCAGTCGGACGTGCGGAACGCAGTCGATGCGGCCTGCAAGCAGTTCGGCAACGCGGACATCCTGTTCAATCACGCGGGTACGCTGATCGTCAAACCGTTCCTCGACATCGAGGAGTCGGAATGGGACTGGCTGATGGGCGTGAACGTGAAGAGCATGTTCCTGATGACGCAGGCGGTGCTGCCGCAGATGCTGGAAAAAGGGCGCGGCAGCATCGTCTGCACGTCGTCGATCTCGGCCGTTTGCGCGACGCCCGGCGAAGTGCTGTATGACGCGACCAAGGGTGCATGCCACATGTTCGCGCGCGCGATCGCCGTCGAATACCGCGATCGCGGCATCCGCTGCAATGCGCTCGCGCCCGGGTTCATCCGCACCCCGCACGGGATGCGCGAACTGAGGGATCTGCAGGCGATGGGCGTGGACGCGACCGAAGCGGCTATCGCAGTGCAGCAAGGCCGGCTGTGCGAGCCGTCGGAAGTGGCGGCGGCCGCACTGTTCCTGGCGTCGGACGAATCGAGCTTCGTCAACGGCACCCATCTGTTCGTCGACAACTGTTTCTCCGCGGTTTAGGCCCCGATATTCGCGGGAAGCCGAAGGGCAGGCGCGAGCCCCCAGGAACGGCAGGTTCTGTCGAAGGTTCCGCAGCGATGCGGACCTTCGATTTTTTTTGCCGGTTCGCCGCGCGATGTGTCCTAGCGGATTGTCGTAATCCTTCTATCTGAACGAATTTGCGTCTGCTGGAATGGCAATGCCGAATCACCGTTCAGCCGGCGTCGCGGGGCGGCATGGTTGTCGACGTCATCGAGCGCCGGTCCGGCGCTCGACTTCGCGGGTCCGGGCAAGTCCGGCCTACCAGGGTCAATCCATCACTCTCTTTTGATCAATCATCATGTTCAATCGCACTACCAGCACCGTCGCCAACGTCGATCCGGAACTCTGGACTGCCATTCAGGACGAGAACCGCCGCCAGGAAGACCACATCGAGCTGATCGCGTCGGAAAACTACACGAGCCCGGCCGTGATGGCCGCACAGGGTTCGCAGCTCACGAACAA